>NZ_JAQYWZ010000637.1:0-78211 GCF_036290945.1 Streptomyces sp. BE303 | reverse complement strand
CGCCCGGCGGGGGGGGGGGGGGGGGGGGGGGCGGCGGGCGGCGCCCCCCCCCGAAGCGCGGAAAGGGCCTCCCGAACCCCCCGTCCCCCGCCCACCCCCTGCGCTACTGTGTCGTCGGCCACCCGGCCGACGACCGGAAGATGGCCCCTTCCACCGATCGCAACGCTCGTGCACGACCTCACCGAAAGGTCCCGGCATGATCACTCGCAGATCGCTCCTCGGCAGTGCCGGCGCGCTGGCCCTCCCGCTGGCGGCCGTCCCCGCTCTCCCCGCCGTCGCCACGACCGCCGAGACCCGGCGACGGCGCTGGTCCCGGCTCTCCGGCCGTCTGCACGGCACCCTCGTCCTCCCCGGCGACCCGGCCTACGGCGTCGCCAAGCAGATCGGCCAGGCCCGCTTCGACGCCGTCGAACCGGCCGCCGTCGCCTACTGCGCCGACGAGGCCGACGTCTCCCTCTGTCTCCGCTACGCCCAGGACCAGGACATCCCGATCGCCGTCCGCGCCGGCGGCCACAGCGGCGGCGGCTACTCCACCGGCACCGGGCTGGTGATCGACGTCTCCCGCCTCAACTCGGCCGCCGTCGCCGCCGACGGCTCGGCCACCTTCGGCGGCGGCACCCAGCTGGTCGACGTGACCAACGCCGTCGCCCCGTACGGCCTCGCGGTGTCCGGCGGGTTCTGTCCCACCGTCTCCCTGGGCGGCTTCCTCCAGGGTGGGGGGATCGGCCTGCTCACCCGGCACGTCGGCATCTCCAGCGACAAGGTGACCTCCGCCCGTGTGGTGCTGGCGAACGGCAGGACGGTCACCGCCTCCCCGGACGACCACGACGACCTGTACTGGGCGCTGCGCGGCGGCGGTGGCGGCAATTTCGGTGTCGTCACCTCCTACACGGTGAAGGCCGTCCCGCTGGCCACGCTGACCCTGGCCAACCTCTCCTGGACCTTCGACCACGCGGTCGACCTGCTCGACGCCTGGGCGCACTGGCTGCCCGACGCCCCTCGGACGCTGGGCGGCGGCGCCGTGGTCGGTCTCCCCGCCGCCCCCGGTGCGCCCCCGTTCATCTCGGTGCTGATCGGTTCGGTCGGCACCGAGGCCGAACTCTCGGCGGAGATCGGCCGGTTGGTCTCGCTGGTCGGCGCGGTCCCGGCCTCCCGGAACAGCTTCACCGCGCCGTACCGCTCCGTCATGATGGGCCTCTACGGCTGCGGGTCCTTCACCCAGGAGCAGTGCCACCGGGCGGGCACCGGTCCGGCCGCCGTACTGGCCCGGCCGACCGCCGCGGTGGACCGGGGCAGGCTGTTCGACGGGCCTCCGCCCCGCGCGGTCTGGGAGGCCGCGATCGGCCGCCTCGGCACCGACCGGCAGGCGGGCCAGCAGCGGATGGTCCAGCTGAGCGCGCTGGGCGGCGCGGCCAACGACCCGGCACGGACCGCCACCGCGTACGTCCACCGCGACGCGCAGTTCAACGCGAGCTTCGGCGCGGTCATCGCCACCGGCCCGGTGGACGAGGCCGCAGTCGCCGCCGCCCGCGGCTGGGTGGACGGCGGGTTCGCGCTGCTCGACCCGCACTCCGGCGGCGAGAGCTACCAGAACTTCATCGACCCCGGTCTGCCGGACTGGCAGCGCGCCTACTACGGAGAGAACTATCCGCGACTGGTCGCGGTGAAGCACCGGTACGACCCGCACCGGCTGTTCTCGTTCCCGCAGGCCATCGGCACCCGTCCGCGGCCCGGGGGCCGGGGCTGAGGTCGGTCCCGGCCCCGGCGGGGTGCGAAATCCGGCCGGGGCCGGGGCGGCGAGCGGGCACAATGGCCTATGACAGCCGGCCTCCGCTGCGGGGGCCGGGGGCGTGTCGATTGGAGGCCCGGGTGAGCGATCTTCCGCGCAAGGCAATGACCCGCACGGCAAGACTCGCCGCCCTGCCGCTGGGGATAGCCGGCCGGGCCACTCTCGGGCTGGGGAAGCGGATCGGCGGACGCTCGGCCGAGGTGGTGACGGCCGAACTGCAGCAGGCGACCGCCGACCAGCTCTTCAAGGTCCTGGGCGAACTCAAGGGCGGGGCGATGAAGTTCGGGCAGGTGCTGTCCGTCTTCGAGGCCGCGCTGCCCGAGGAGGTGGCGGGCCCGTACCGGGCGGCGCTGACCAAGCTGCAGGACGCCGCGCCGCCGATGCCCGCCGCCACCGTGCACACGGCGCTGGAGCAACGGCTGGGCAAGGACTGGCGGAAGCTGTTCCGGGAGTTCGACGAGCGTCCGGCCGCGGCTGCCTCGATCGGCCAGGTGCACCGGGCGGTCTGGCACGACGGGCGCGCGGTCGCGGTCAAGGTGCAGTACCCGGGGGCGGGGGACGCGCTGCTCGCGGATCTCACGCAGCTGAGCCGGGTGGCCTGGTTGCTGGGTCCGCTGATTCCGGGGCTGGACATCAAGCCGCTGATCACCGAGCTGCGTGAGCGGGTCGCCGAGGAGCTGGACTACGAGCTGGAGGCGCAGGCCCAGGAACGCCATGCCGAGGAGTTCGCGAACGACCCGGAGATCGTGGTGCCGGGTGTCGTGGCGCAGGCCGACCAGGTGCTGGTGTCGGAGTGGATGGACGGCACGCCGCTGTCCGAGGTGATCACGAGCGGCACGCAGGAGGAGCGGGACCGGGCGGGCCGGCTGCTGGCACGGTTCCTGTTCGCCGGTCCGTCGCGGACGGGGTTGCTGCACGCCGACCCGCACCCGGGCAACTTCCGGCTGCTGAAGGACGACGGCCCGGTGGAGGGCTGGCGGCTGGGGGTGCTGGACTTCGGGACGGTGGACCGGTTGCCGGGCGGGCTCCCCGCGCCGATCGGGGCGTCGCTGCGGATGGCCCTGGCCGGGGACGCGACGGGTGTGCTGGCGATGCTGCGGGAGGAGGGCTTCGTGAAGCCCTCGATCGAGCTGGATCCGGACGCGGTGCTGGACTACCTGCTGCCGATGATCGAGCCCGCGGCCGTGGACTCGTTCCACTTCACCCGGGCGTGGATGCGGGCGCAGGCGGCGCGGATCGCCGATCCCCGGTCGCCGGCGTACAACCTGGGCAAGCAGTTGAACCTGCCGCCGTCCTACCTGTTGATCCACCGGGTGACGCTGAGCACGATCGGGGTGCTCTGCCAGCTGGGGGCGAAGGCGCCGTTCCGGGCGGAGATGCTGGAGTGGCTGCCGGAGTTCGCGGAGGAGCCGCCGGCCCCGGCGAAGCGGCGGGGGCCGGCCAAGAAGGGCTGAACCGCTCGGCAGTACGCCGTGCAGCTCCGCGCCGCGCGGCGGAGGGCACGGCCGCGCGCGACGCCCCGGCTCGGCGCAGCCCGGCGGAGCGTCCGGCGGACGACCGCCCGCTCGGATCGTGCGACAACGGCCGCAGGCCGCCCCCCGGGTACGGGGGGCGGCCTGCGGCACGACGGGGGTCCGGCGGTGGCCGGGGCGGTGTCGGCGGTGCGACGGCACCGGGACGACTGCGTCCGCGCGACTACATCAGCGCGACGGCGAGGGCCTTGCGGGCACGCATCGAGGCCCGCTCGGCCTTCTGCTTGAGCCGGTGGGCCCGGGCGACCCGGACGACGAGTCGTTGGTGCTCCGCCTCCTGGAGGCGCTCTTGCATATGGGCGCGAGCCAGGGATTCGTGGAGAAGTTGCATTTCGAGGGTCCTGTTCTGGATCTGACGTTCGGTGGTCTGCTCTGCGCGGACGGTGGGATCGACGGCGGCGGCGGTCATGTGGTGGTCCTGCTCGTGGTGCGTTGTCGGGAAGGGGTGGACGCGGGCCGTGTCGGCCTTGGCGGCGGCGATGCGTACGGAGCGGCGGAGGGCGCTGTCCAGCGGGGGCTGCTCTCCCCGGCGGACGGCCTCGGCTCCGAACACGGGGTTCACGCCGCGACCTCGGTCTTGCGCGGGCGGCCACGCGGCCGCTTGCGGGCCACGACGACACCCTGGACGAAGAGCTCGCCGCCCCAGACGCCCCAGGGCTCGCGGCGCTCCAGGGCGCCGGTGAGACAGGCGTCCTTGACGGGGCAGGTGCCGCAGAGGGACTTCGCGTACTCGACGTCGGCGGGCGTCTCGGCGAAGAAGACCTCGGGGTCGAAGGCGCGGCACGGCACGGGGAGACCGAGCTCTTCGGCCTGGTCGATCGAGGTGATCTGCATGGGGGAAACCTCCGGAGGGTCGGCCTGGTCGGCCTGGATCTGGTTCGTCGGCGGTACGGACGGGGTGGGCGGTGTGATGACCGTGGACACTGTGGGCGTCTTCCTCGTCTTTTCAGTGGGTCCGGCTCAGCTGACTGGTGGGGCTGGGCCGGAGGCCCCGGAGGGCCTGGGTGGTCGTGCGTACCGGACAAAACAGAAGGGCCGCGGATCCCGGTGTGACGGGTTCCGCGGCCCTGGAGGTGCCGACCTGAGGCTGGCTCAGGTTCGTTCTCTCCAGGGTTCAGGCCCGCGGAAGGCCCGCATCCGGATGGCCGTGGCGCCGGTAAAGGCGGCCATGGCCTGCTTGATCTGCTGCTCGTTCTGCTTCTGGGTGTTTCCGGCACCGACGACCTGCGCATAGTCGCCATGCATGGCGACTACAGCTGCCTTCGGTGCCTGGATCGGTCGCTCATCACGCGGGGAGCGCGACGCATCGACCGACGCCCAGTCACGGGACAGACCGCCTTCGACACTGGTGCCGTCGAGGTTGCCGCCATTGATGCCGGTGCTGCCGAGGTCAGTTTGGCCAAGGCCACTGACAGCGAGGGCGGGGGTGGCGGGAGCGACGGAGACACCGGTGGTGTCGAGGCCCAGACCGGTTCCGCACAGCTCAGCGAGTGCCCGCAGGTGGGCGGCGCGCAGGAGGGCAGCGTCGGCGGTCTGGCCAGTCATTTTGGTGATCATGGTGGTTCCCACTGCCTTCGCCTCCTCTCGGCGTCTCGCGGAGCCTGGTCTCCCGGGCTCCGAACTGTTCGGATGTCTGTCTCGGTGAAGCTGGTTCGAGCTGGTCAAGCTGGTGTGTGGCTGGTGGGCGCAGGAGATAGTGGCACAGGCGTCACCCCGTGCGACCGCGTTCCCCTTGACCGCTCCGGCAGGCTATTGCGCTCCCGGTACGGCGCGCAAACTATTTTTCCGGCGAGTTTCCCGACGGTCTCCGCGGCATCTCACGACGCCGGCTGTGATCGCCCCGGACCGGCTCACGCCGGTTCGTCCGACCGGTCGTCCTCGACGTCCGCCGGATCCTCCTCGGGCTCCTCCCCCGCACACAACGAGAGCACGGCGGCCCCGTATTTGTCCAGCTTCATGGCACCGACTCCGGAGATGACGGCCAGCTCCTGACGGGTGCCGGGGACGTCCTCGGCGATGGCCATCAGCGTGGCGTCGGTGAAGACGACGTAGGCCGGGGCCCCCTGCTTGCGGGCCTGGGCGGCCCGCCACTCGCGCAGCCGTTCGTACAGCGCCTCGTCCATGGTGGACGGGCAGGTCTCGCAGCGGCGGAGCTTGCGCTCGACGGCCTCGGTGAGGGCACGGTCGCAGACCCGGCACTTGACCGGTCCGCGGGCCCGGCGGGCGGCGGAGCGCTCGCCCGCCTCGACGCCGCCGCGTCCGCCGCGGCCCGCGGAGCGGGCGCCGGGGGCGCTGGAGCCGGGGCGCAGTCCGTCGAGGAAGCGGCTGGGCTTGCGGGAGGCCCGGCCGCCGGGGGAGCGGGAGAGCGCCCAGGAGAGGGAGAGGTGCTTGCGGGCGCGGGTGACGCCGACGTAGAGGAGGCGGCGCTCCTCCTCGACCTGCTCGTCGGTCTTGGCGTAGATGATCGGCAGGGTGCCCTCGGTGAGGCCGACGAGGAAGACGGCGTCCCATTCGAGGCCCTTGGCGGCGTGCAGGGAGGCGAGTGTGACGCCCTCGACGGCGGGGGCGTGCTGGGCGGCGGCGCGGGCGTCGAGTTCGGCGACGTAGGCGGCGAGGTCGCCGGCCAGGCCCTCGGCGGTCCGGGTGCGTTCGAACTCCTCGGCGAGGCGGACGAGCGCCGCGAGGGACTCCCAGCGGTCGCGGACGGCCCCGGAGCCGGCCGGCGGCTCGGCGGTGAACCCGCGGGTGGCGAGGACGGCGCGAACCTGGCCGGCGAGGTCGGGGGCGTCGTCGGTGAGCGGGTCGGAGCCGGCCCGGGCGGCGCCGCGCAGCAGGACGCCGGCGTCGCGGACCTCGGGCCGTTCGAAGAACCGCTCGGCACCCTTGAGCTGGTAGGGGACGCCGAGGTCGGCGAGGGCCTGCTCGTAGACCTCGGACTGGCCGTTGGTGCGGAAGAGCACGGCGACCTCGCTGGCGCGGACGCCGGCGGCGAGGAGGTCCTTGATCCGGCGGGCGGTGGTCTCGGCCTCGGTCGGCTCGTCCTCGTACTCGGTGTAGACGGGCTCGGGGCCGGCCTCGCGCTGGGAGACGAGTTCGAGGCGGTGCCGGGCGGCCTCGCCGCGGGCCTGGGAGAGCAGCCCGTTGGCGAGGTGGACGACCTGCGGGGTGGAGCGGTAGTCGCGGACCAGCTTGACGACCGTCGCCTCGGGGTGGCGGGTGCGGAAGTTGAGCAGGTAGTCCGGGGTGGCGCCGGTGAAGGAGTAGATGGTCTGGCTGGCGTCGCCGACGACGCACAGGCTGGCGCCGCCGCCTGGTCCGGTCCACTGGTCGAGGAGGCGCTGCTGGAGCGGGGAGACGTCCTGGTACTCGTCGACGGTGAAGTGCCGGTACTGGGACCGGACCTGGTCGGCGATGTCGGGGCGGTCCTCCAGGATGGCGGCGGTGAGCAGCAGGACGTCCTCGAAGTCGATGACGCCGCGGCGGGTCTTGGCCTCTTCGTAGACGCGGTAGACCTGGGCGGTCTCGGCCGGGTCCCGGGGGGCCTCGCGGCCGGACTTCTGGACGGCGGCGGGGTAGTCGTCGGGGCCGATCTGGGTGACCTTGGCCCATTCGATCTCGGCGGTGAGGTCGCGCAGTTCGGTGCGCTGGACGCGCAGGCCGCAGCGGCTCGCGGCCTCGGCGACCAGCTGGACCTTGCGTTCCAGCAGCTGGGGCACCGGTCCGCCGACGGCGCGCGGCCAGAAGTACTGGAGCTGGCGGAGGGCGGCGGCGTGGAAGGTGCGGGCCTGGACGCCCTCGGCGCCGAGCTGGCGCAGGCGGCCGCGCATCTCGCCGGCGGCGCGGGCGGTGAAGGTGACCGCGAGGACCTGCTGGGGCTGGTAGACACCGCTGCGCACGCCGTAGGCGATGCGGTGGGTGATGGCCCGGGTCTTGCCGGTGCCGGCTCCCGCGAGGACGCAGACGGGCCCGTGCAGGGCGGTGGCGACGGCCCGCTGTTCGGGGTCGAGCCCGGCGAGGACCGCGTCGGGACCGGTGGCGTCGTATCGGCCGGACCGGTCGCTGCCGTGGTCGTCGAACGGAATGCCGCTCAAGAGGTCTTCCTGCATGCGTTCCATCCTCTCAGCCCGCTCGGACAACCGGGGAGCGGTTGTCCACAGGTGCGGTGTGATCGCAGGATGATCGCTGCACGGTCCGGCGGGTTGTCGCACTTGAGGGCGCGTTCCCTTCGCCGCACGCCGGGGTGTGCTTCTCCGCGACCGCGCGGAACGACGCGGGGCCGCCGGCCGGGGCGCGGAATGACCGCCGTACGGCGGACGTTCTCCTCCTGGAACCGTACGCCCCTCTCTCTTTCGAAGGAGTCCCCCCGATGTCCGGCAGCGTGACGATGTACAGCACGACCTGGTGCGGCTACTGCAACCGGCTCAAGAGCCAGCTGGACCGTGAAGGCATCGGCTACACCGAGATCAACATCGAGGACGACCCGGCGTCGGCGTCCTTCGTCGAGTCGGTGAACAACGGCAACCAGACCGTCCCGACGGTGCTGGTGCAGCCGACGGGCGGCGGCGAGCGGGTCGTGATGACCAACCCGAGCCTGCTCCAGGTGAAGAAGGCCCTGGCGGCCTGAGGTCCGCGGGCCCGGGCACGGCGCGCTACGGCGCGTCGGCCCGGGCCGGGTCGACGGGTGCGGCGGGCGCGGGCAGCGACGCCCGGGCGGCGAGGTCGCCGATGCCGTAGACCAGCCGGCTGCGGTCGGCGGAGTAGCGGGTCTCGATGACCCGGACCGGCCCGCGGCGGTCGTACGTGACCCGGGTCTGGACCACCAGCGGCACGCCGGGGCCGCCCTGGAACCACTGGGCCTCCTCGGGGCCCGGCATCCGCGCGACCAGGTGGTCGACCGCGCCGATCTCGGTGCGTCCGAGGGCGGCGAGCACCGCCTCGTCACCGCCGTCGATCTGGTCGGGCTCCATCAGCGGGGTGCCGGCGGCGAGGCCCGCCCGGTAGTGGCTCTCCTCGATGGAGTAGGGCTCGCGGTCGAGCAGGCGCAGCTGGCGGCGGACGACGATCGCCTCGCCGGGGCGCAGGCCGAGCCGTTCGGCGATGTCGATCCGGGCCCGGACGATCATCATCTCGAAGTCGACGGTGAGCTCGCGTCCGGCGTCGGCGGCCTCGCCTCGGTAGACGGCGCTGGGGACGGCCAGGCAGTCGCGCGGGCCGTCCTCGGCCCCCGGGGCACCCGGCGCTCCCGTGGTCCCCGTCGCCGCCGTGCTCCCCGACGCCGCCGAGGCCACCAGGGCCCCGGAGAGCCCGGGCATCCCGACGGACCCGACGGATCCGGAGAGCCCGGAGGACCCGGCGGACCCGGAGGCGCCCGACGGTCCGGCCGGCCCCGGCAGGCTGGGGCGGACGTCGCGGCCGGGCGCGGGCCCGTAGGCGCGGTGGTCGAGCACCGGGTGCTCGCGCAGGTAGGTCCCCTTGCCCTGGAGCCGGACCAGGCGGCCTTCGTTGACCAGCACGTCGACGGCCAGCCGGACGGTGTTGCGGGCGACCCCGTACTGGCGTTCCAGTTCGCTCTCGACCGGGAGGGCGGCCTCGGTGGTGAACTCGCCCTCGGCGATCCGTCGGCGCAGGTCTGCGGCGAGGCGCTGGTATTTGGGGGATTGGGCGGTGCCCCGTGGGATTGTCACCCGAGAGAATGTAGCGAGGGCGGCGACGGGCTTTCAGGCGTTTGCGACAAAGTCGCCCGGGATCGGTGACGGCGGCCGGCACCCGCGCACGTGCCGTACTGGACAGGGCCGCTCCGGTTACGAACATCGGAAGCCGACGGTTTCGGAAGGAATATTGGGGGCGCACGGAACTGGTCCGCGCGCCCCCAATATCAAGAACGCTTCAATCCACTCGAATTACGGCCGGCCCGTTACACCCGGGCCCGTTACGCCCGGCCCGCCGGCCTTCGAGCCCGTCGCCACCGGCCCCCCGGTGACTACCAGCGGGCCGCCGACGGCAACGGCTCCCCGTACCAGAGCTCGACCAGGTGCCGGGCGATCGAGATCCCCGACGGCGGCAGGATCTCCCCCGCCGCCATCCCGGCCCGCAGCTCCTCCCGGGAGAACCAGCGCGCCTCGGCCAGCTCCTCGCCGTCCACGGTGATCGTGGTGCCCGACGGATCCGCCTTGCCCATGAAGCCGAGCATCAGGCTGGACGGGAACGGCCACGGCTGGCTGGCCACGTAGGAGACGGCGGAGACCCGGACCCCGGCCTCCTCGTACACCTCGCGGACGACCGCCTGCTCGATCGACTCCCCCGGCTCGACGAAGCCGGCCAGCGTCGACCAGCGTCCCTCGGGCCAGAGCGCCTGGCGGCCGAGCAGGCAGCGGTCCTCGTCGTCGGTGATCATCATGATCACCGCCGGGTCGGTGCGCGGGTAGTGCTCGGCCGCGCAGGACGTGCACCGCCGCACGTGACCGGCCCCGGCCTTCTCGGTCGGGTGGCCGCAGCGCGAGCAGAAGCTGTGCAGCCGGTGCCAGTGCTCCAGCGCGACGGCGTGCACCAGCAGCCCGGCGTCCCGGCCGGAGAGCAGGGCGCCGACCTCGCGCAGCCCGGCCGGGCGGGCGTCGCCGTCCAGCCGCCCCGGCAGGCTCTCGCCCGCCAGCGCGAAGTAGGAGACGCCGTCCTCGTCGGTGCCGAGGAAGTACCGGTCGCCGGTCTGCGGCGCCTCGAAGGAGGGCATCAGGACCAGCTCGGTCCCCTGCCCGGTGTCGACCACGAAGGCCTCGCCGCCGGCGATCGGCAGCACCTTGGTGGTCGGGTGGCTCCAGGCGGCCGCCAGCCAGGGTTCGTCGAACCGGTGCTGGGCCGCCCGGTCCACCCCGGCCCGGGCCAGCGCCAGGTGCAGCGGGTGTTCGGTCTCAGGCACGGTGCTCAACTGTTTCCATCCCCACGTGATGTGTCCTCCGGACGGTTCGGGTTCACTCGCTCGCGCTGCCCGGCCGCCAGTTCTCGGCCAGGTCGGCCCAGAGGTAGGCGGCGGTCTCCACACCCTTGGCCAGCAGGTCCAGCTCGACCTTCTCGTCGACCGAGTGCCAGCCGTCCGAGGGCACCGAGATGCCGAGGAACAGCACCGGCGCGCCGAGCACGTCCTGGAGGTCGGCGGCCGGGCCGGAGCCGCCCTCCCGGGTGAAGAGGATCTTCTGTTCGAAGGCCCGCCCCATCGCCCGGACGGTGGACTGCAGCGCCGGGTGGTCGAGCGGGGTCAGGCAGGGCCGGGTCGCCCCCGGGAAGACCAGCTCGTACCGGATGCCCGCCGGGACCCGGTCGGCCACCCAGGCGCGGACGGCCTCCCGGACCTTCTCCACCTCCTGTCCGGCGACCAGCCGGAAGGAGAGCTTGAGGTGGGCCGAGGAGGGCACGATGGTCTTGCCGCCGGGGCCGGTGTAACCGCCCCAGATGCCGTTGACCTCGGCGGTCGGCCGGGCCCAGATCCGCTCCAGGGTGGAGTATCCGGCCTCGCCGAGGGTGCCGTACGACTTGGCGACCCTCAGCCACTGCGCCTCGTCGAAGGGCAGCTCGGCGAAGAGCTCGCGCTCGCGCTCGGTCAGTTCGATCACGCCGTCGTAGAAGCCGGGGACGGCGACCCGGCGGTCCGCGTCGTGCAGGCCGGCGGCCAGGTCGGCGGCGACGGCGGCCGGGTTGGGCACGGCGCCGCCGAACGAGCCGGAGTGGATGTCGGTGTCCGGCCCGTACAGGTCGATCTGGGCGTCGGCCAGGCCGCGCATGCCGGTGCAGACGGTCGGCGTGGTCTCGGACCACATCCCGGTGTCCGAGATGATCACCACGTCGGCGGCGAGCCGCGCGGCCTCGCGCCGGACCAGGTCGGCGAAGTGCGGCGAGCCGGACTCCTCCTCGCCCTCGATCAGCAGCTTGAGGTTGACGGCCGGCGCGGTGCGGCCGGTGGCGGCCAGGTGGGCCCGCACCCCCAGGGTGTGGAAGAAGACCTGGCCCTTGTCGTCGGCGGCGCCGCGGGCGAACAGCTGCTTCCCGACCACGGTCGGCTCGAACGGCTCGGTCGCCCAGCCGTCCTCCTTGGCCGCCGGCTGCACGTCGTGGTGCCCGTAGACCAGCACGGTCGGCGCGGACGAGTCCCCGGACGGCCACTCGGCGAAGACCGCCGGCAGGCCGTCCGTCTCCCAGACCTCGGCCACCGGGAAGCCGGTGTCGCGCAGCTTCGCGGCCAGCCACTCGGCGGAGCGGCGCACGTCGTCGGCCCGGCCGGGATCGGCGGAGACCGAGGGGATGCGGAGCCAGTCGGCGAGGTCCGCGAGGAAGGCGGCCTGGTGCTGGTCGATGAAGGCGCGGACGACGCTGTCCGGAGTTCTCGTCATACGGACGACTTTAGTTCGCCCGTGCGGGTCGGACGGGCCCCGGTCCCGGCCGGTGGACACCGGAAGGCCTGTAACGTCCGTCACCCCCGGCCGCAGGGGGGCGGCGACCGGGGGCGACGGGGGCGGGAGGACGGTGCTCAGCCGGAGCGCCGCAGCAGTGAGATCCGCGAGCGGGTGAGCAGCGCGGCCAGCGCCACCGCGAGCAGCGGCAGCAGGACCACGGTGGCCCCGACGTTGAGCCAGGGGAAGACCACGACGCCCTTGGCGGTCTCCTCCTGGAGGCTCATCCCCGGGTAGGCCTGCGCGGCGGCCTCGACCTTGCGCAGCGCCACGGCGGGCACGACCCCGGCGACGGCACCGAGCAGGGCGCCCATCGCGGCGATGACGCCGCACTGGAAGCCGGAGAGGGTGCGCCGGACCCGGGGCGCGGCGCCGACCGCCGCGAGGGTGGTCAGGTCCCGCTGGGAGTCGGCGGCGGCGAGACCGGTGGCGATGCCCGCGGCGCCGAGGGCGACCAGGCCCGCGAAGGCGGTGAGCCCGAGGGAGATCAGGTCGTTCTCCGACCGGTAGCCGCGCTCGACCTCGAAGTCGGTGCCGTCGGACAGCTTGGCGAGCGCGCCGCGGACCTTCTGCTCCGCCCGGTCGGTCGGCGCGGTCCCGGGCAGCCAGACCGAACCGGAGTCGCTGGTGGTGAGACCGAGGCGGACGGCGGTGTCGGCGCCGAGCACGGCGTCGCCGCCGGCCTGGACCGGCGCTTCGACGTGGACGGCGTCGACGGTGACGGGGTGGACGACCGGCTCCCGGTCGGGGGTGACCGGCTGGTTCGGGTCGTCCGGCTCGGTGAGTTCGAACGTCACCTTCCCGTCCTTGATGTAGCGCTGGTCGAAGACCACGACCTTGCCGGCGGCGAGCGCCTGGGCGCCGGCCGGGTCGGTGGCGCCGTAGAGGTTGCGCAGCAGGTTGCCGTCGCCGGCCTGGACGCTCCCGAAGGAGCTGCCGCGGGAGACGTACGCCGAGCGGCAGCGCGGGTCCTCGCGGAGCAGCCGCTCGGCCTCGCCGTCGATCATGACGGACCGCTTGCCCCAGACCGGGCAGCGCAGTTCCTCGGGCAGGACGATGCCGACGTGGCCGCAGGAGCCGTTGGTGGCCCGGCAGTCGCCCTTGTAGTTGACGCGCCGGACGTCGGCGCGCTCGCCGAGGGCGGGGATGTTGTCCTGCACGGCGCCGCGCAGCTGCGGGAGCATCGAGCCGTCGGAGGCGGCGCCCCAGCCGTTGGTGACGATGACCGCGTTGGCCGGGCCGGCGGCGGTGTACTCGCGCCGGTGCTGCTCGTCGCTGCTGGCGCCGTAGATGCCGACGGCGACGGAGCCCGCGACGGCGGCCATCACGGCGGCGACCGCGGGGGCGGTGCGGCCGCGGTGGCGGACGGAGTCGCGCAGGGCGAGGCGGGGGCCGAGCGGCAGCCAGCGGCCGATCCGGCCGAAGAGGCCGACCAGGTAGGGGGTGAGGGCGACCATGCCGAGTTCGGCGACGGCCGAGCCGCCGAGGACGGCCGTCGAGCGGCTGCCGAAGCCGCCGGTGGCGCCGAGCAGGGCGAGGGCGGAGCCGGCCCCGAGCATCGCCAGGCCGAGCAGGGCGAGCTTGCGGCTCGGCGGCTTGAGGCTGTCGCGGCCGGTGAGCGCGGCCACGACGTCCTGGCGGGAGGCCTGGACGGCGGGGACGACGGCCGCGAGCAGGCCGGTGACCAGGCCGATCAGCAGGATGCCGAACAGGTCGACCGGCTGCAGGTCGAAGTGGCCGAACCGCTCCCCGGCGTAGCTCTCCGCGGAGGTGCGCAGCGCGGCCACCAGGCCGATGCCGGTGACGAGGCCGACGGCCGCGCCGGTGAGGCCGAGGACGACACCGCCGCCGAGGACGACGGCGCGGACGTTGGCGCGGTCACCGCCGCCGGCGGCGAGCAGGCCGAGCTGCCGCCGGGAGCGCCGGGCACCGACGGCGAAGGCGGGGCCCGCGAGGAGCACGATCTCCAGCAGGGCCATGCCGACGACGGTGGCGAGGATGACGACGGAGGTCTTGTCGAGGAACGGGGTCGCGCCGCCGCCCCGGCGGTCCTGGTAGTCGTAGAACGGCACCTCGGAGCGGGCCGGCGGGTCGAGCATGACGGCGCGGGAGCTGACGGTGAATCCGTGCTTGTTGAGCTCCTGGACCTTGGCCCAGTCGACGACGCCGCCGGCGGGGAGCTTGACCAGCCAGCGGTCGTCGGAGCCCGAGGAGGAGCCGCGGCCCCGGTTCGCATCGGCGCCGGACAGTTTGCCGAGCGGGTCGATCAGGGCGCCGGGCCGGGCGACGACGGCGGCGGTGCGCAGGTCGCCGGGGTACTCGGCGACACCGGTGATGGTGTACGGGGTGGCTTCGAGGCCGCGCGGGGCGGTCCGGTCGCCGATCCGCAGCCCGGAGCGGTCGAGGAAGTCCCGGGTGACGGCGACCTCGTGGTCGGCGCTCGGGGCGCGGCCCCCGACGAGGTCGATCCGTCCGCGCCAGACCGGGTCGGTGAGGTCGGCCTCGACGGTCTTGACGTTGACGAGGCCGTCGCGGGTGCTGCTGGCGGTGTAGGGGCCCTGGCGCACGGGGACGAGGGTGGCGCCGGCCGGCAGGAGCTGCTTGACGAGTTCGCCGGGCTCGGTGGCGAGGCTGCGCTTCTGCTCGGGGGTGTGGACGGGCTGCCCGTTCTCCTTCTTGGCCTCCTCGGCGCTCTCCAGGTGGAAGTCGGACTCCGGGTCCGGCGGCTGGAGCACGACGGAGCCGCGTTCGAGCAGGCGGATCTCGGCGGCGGACCGGCCCATGGTGCGGACGACCTTCTCGCCCGGGTCGAGTTCGGCGCTGCGGAAGACGACGTCGGCGCCGGCCACGCCGAGGACGGGCAGGGCGACCATGGCAACGACGAGGGCGCTGCGGCCCTTGGCGCGCAGGGCGTCACGGCGGGCGATGCGCAGGGCGACCCGCCAGGCGCTGAGCTTCACTGCTCCACCGGGCCCTTCGCGTTGGCGGCGGCGGCGACGAGGAGGCTGCCGGCGTCCTGGCTGACGCTCTCGTCGACCATGCGGCCGTCGCGGAGGAACACGACGCGGTCGGCCCAGGCGGCGTGCCGGGGTTCGTGGGTGACCATCATGGCGGCGGCGCCCTCGTCGCAGCGGGCGCGCAGGACGGCGAGGACCGACTCGCCGGTGGTGGAGTCGAGGGCGCCGGTGGGCTCGTCGGCGAGGACGAGGCGGCGGTCGCCGATGAGGGCGCGGGCGATGGCGACGCGCTGCTGCTGGCCGCCGGACATGTCGTCGGGGAAGCGGTCGGCGAGTTCGGGGATGCCGAGCTCTTCGAGGGCGACGAGGGCCTCGCGGCGGGCGGCGCGGCCGGAGAGGCCGTCGAGTTCACGCGGGAGGGAGATGTTCTCGGCGGCGGTGAGGGCCGGTATCAGGTTGTAGTCCTGGAAGACGTAGCCGACGGATCGGCGGCGGACCTCGGCGAGCCGCTTGCGGTCGAGTCCGCCGAGGGCGACGCCTTCGACGAGGACCTGGCCGTCGGTGGGGGTGTCCAGGCCGCCCGCGAGGGTGAGCAGGGTGGACTTGCCGGACCCGGACGGGCCCATGACGGCGACGAACTCCCCGGGGTGGACCTTGAGGTCGACGCCGCGCAGCGCCCGCACCTCGCCGGCGCCCTGCCCGTGGACGCGGGTGACGTTGTCCAGGTGCAGGACGGGCTTGCGGCCGTCCCTGGTCGGATCGGTGTGGGACACGATTCCCCCTGCTGTGGTGGGGCCCGCCGCATCGTGTGGTGCGGCCGGGCCGGTGGTTCGTCGGTGCGTACGGTGTCGGGGTCCGTACGGGGTGGGCCGCCGGGGCGGCTCAGGCCGTGGTGCGGCGGCGTCCGATCCGGCGGGGCGCGGGCGCCGGCGCGGGGTCGTTCTGCCGGTTCTCGGCGGCGCGGGCCTGTTCGATCTCGGCGCGCTGGGCGAGCCGGGTCTCGCAGTGGTCGAGCCAGCGGACCTCGGCCTCGGTCTGGAAGATGAGCTGTTCGAGGACGAGCAGCCAGGCCAGGTCGGCGCCGGTGCCGTCGTCCGTCGCGGCCGTCCCGCCGGTGGCGGTGGGGCGGCTCTCGCCGGCGAGGGCGCGGCCCTTGAGCCGGGTGTAGTCCTGGAGCGCCTTGATGCTGTGCCGGCGCTGGCTCTGGACGACGGCGGGCACGTCGACGCCGGGGACGGTGACGGCCATGGCGAGCTTGATGGCGAGCTCGTCGCGGGGCGGGTTGGTGCGCGGCACCGGGCTGTCGAACCAGGCGTGCAGTTCGGCCCGGCCGGCGTCGGTGACGGCGTAGAACTGGTGCCCTTCGTCGTCCTCGCCAGCGGGGACGACCAGTCCGTCGCGTTCCAGGCGGGCGAGGGTGGTGTAGACCTGGCCGACGTTGAGCGGCCAGGTGGCGCCGGTGCGCGCCTCGAACTCGGTTCTCAGCTGGTAGCCGTAGCGCGGCCCCTGGTCGAGCAGGGCGAGCAGGCCGTGACGGATGGACATACCGAGTATGTATACCGGGTATGCCCGGCAGGTCAAACCGAGCCCCCGCGGCCGAGCCGCGCCGGGGCCGTACCGGCCGCTCCCGCGCCCGCCGGGGACCGCGGCCGCGCACCGGCCCCCGGCGAGCGGGTACCGTCGTGCGGTGTGAGCCAGTTGCGCATCGCCACCTTCAATCTGCTGCACGGTCAGCCCCTCGCCCCGGACGGCGCCCCCCGCCCCTACCCGGCCGACCCCGGCGGGCCGCTGGCGGAGGCGGTGGCCGCGCTGGACGCCGACGTGCTGGCCCTCCAGGAGGTGGACCGGCACCAGGCCCGGTCCGGCGGCACCGACCAGGCCGCCGTCGCCGCCAAGGCGATGGGCGCGGCCGACTGGCGGTTCGCCGCCGCCCTGCACGGCCGGCCCGCACCGGTGGCCGGCTGGGTGCCCGACCTCTCGGTGCCCGCCGGGATCCAGGTCTACGGGCCGGGCGAGGTCGGCGACGACGCCCCGCCCGCGTACGGCACGGCGCTGCTGACCCGACTGCCGGTGCTGCACTGGCGGGCCCGCCGGTTCGCGCCCGCCCCGTTCGGGCTGCCGCTGCGGGTGGCCGGACGCCGCGGGCTCACCCCCGTCCCCGACGAGCCGCGGGCCGCGCTGGCCGCGGTGCTGGAGGGCGGGAACGGACCGTTCACCGTGGTGGCGGCCCACCTGTCGTTCGTGCCCGGCTGGAACATGGCGCAGCTCGCCGGGATCCGGCGCTGGATCGCCGACCTGCCGCAGCCGTACCTGGTGCTCGGCGACTTCAACCTGATCGGCGCGGTGCCGCGCACCGTCCTGGGCTCGGCGGCGGCGCTGGACCGCACCGCGCCCCGCGCGAAGGTCCGCGAACTGCGGGCGGCCCGGCGGGCCCGGCCGCAGTTCACCGACGCCCGCCGGCGCCGGGTGCGCGAGCCGCGGGCCCGGCTGCAGGGCTGGTACGACCTCGCCCGCACGCCCACCTACCCGTCGCACCGGCCGGCGGTCCAGTTCGACCACGTGCTGGCGATCGGCGTGCCGCGCGCCGCCGTCGGCCCGGCAGCCGCTCCGCTCACCGGGGTCTCGGACCACCGGCCGCTGGTGGTGGAGGCCTCACTCTGACCGACCGCCGGGGGCCGGGGCGGCCGGCCCCGCCACCGCCGGACGGGAGAGCTGGCCGTTCTGGTGCGGGACGTGCGGGACGTTCGCGGCCGGGTCCGGCCGGTCGGCGACCGGCTGCGGGTCGTACTGGAGCAGCAGCATGGCGGCGTCGTCGCCGAGCTGGCGGCCGACGTGGCGGACCACGTCCTCGTGCAGGCGGCGCAGCACGTCGGCCGGGCGTCCGTCGGCGCAGACCGGGAGCCGGTCCGCGAGCGGGTAGAAGACGCCGGCCCGGTCCCGCGCCTCGATGACGCCGTCGGTGAAGAGCAGCACCCGGTCGCCGTGGCGCAGCGGGACGCGGTGCACCGGCGGCCGGACGTCGGCGGGGTCGAGGACGCCGAGCGGGGGCACCGTCTCGGCGAGTTCGAGCGGCCGTACCGGTTCGGTCCCGCGCAGCAGCAGCGGGGCCGGGTGGCCGCAGTTGACGATCTCGGCGGTGCCGTCGGACCGGACGCCGATCAGGACGAGGGTGACGAACTCCTCCTCCACGCCCGGGTGGTCGTTCTCGTGCAGGGCGCGGTCGAGGCTGACGGCGAGCCAGCCGGCCACCCGGTCGAGGGCGGCCTCCTGGTGGGCGGCCTCGCGGAAGGCTCCGAGCACGGCGGCGGCGGTCTCGACGGCGCCGAGCCCCTTGCCGCGGACGTCACCGACCACGGCCCGGACGCCGTGCCGGGTGTTGACGACCTCGTAGAGGTCGCCGCCGATCCTGGCGTGTGCGGCGGCGGCCTCGTAGTGGACGGCCGCCTTGACGGTGCCGACCCGCTCGGGCACGGGCCGGAGCAGGACCCGTCGGGCGATCGAGGCGACCAGCTGGGCGTCGGCGAGGAGCTGTTCCTGGCGCAGCCGCAGGGTGGCGCTGACCCACCCGATCGCGGCGACCAGGACGATCGCGAAGACGGTGGCGCTGTGCACGGACTCGCCGAGCACGTCGTTGTGGAAGGCCATCAGGAAGGCGGCGGCCTCGGTGCAGGCGCCGATGGCCAGCGGGTACCAGGTGCGCCGGCTGACCACGGCGGCCAGGGCGGGGACGGCGGTGAGCGCCGGTTCGACGGTGACGGCGGCGTCGGTGAAGTAGTCGAGGACGACGACCAGCGCCATGCCGATGAACGGCAGCGTGAGTGCCGTCCTCGGCCAGGTGCCGGTCGCGCCGGGTGCGGTTCCCGGGGTCGGCCCGGCGAACCGTTCTCTGATCCATCCGGTCGCGCTCAACTTCGGTCTCTCCAGCAGAAGACGCCGATGCCCGGGGGGCACCTGCGGTGATGACTGAGGGTTAGGGAATGCGGGCGTCGCTGGCGGCCGGAGCACGGGGGTTGACCGGTTACCGACCCCACAATAGGCGCGAAACGTGCACTACGCACAGGTTTCGCCCGATGCCGTGATGACTTGAATGCTCTCCGTGACTCATTCTTCACTGTTCCCGATCAGGAGCCGTTCCAACTCTTTTCGGTCGGGAAGTCCTGCGGGTTGTTCGATCCGGCCACTGCGGACGTACAGGAAGGAGGCCGTGACCTGCTCCAGGGGAACGCCGGCCTGTTCGGCCCAGGCGAGCCGGTAGACGGCGAGTTGGAGCGGATCGGCGGTCTCCTCGCGGTGCGTCTTCCAGTCCACCACTTCGTAGCGTGACGCGCCGCCGAATTCTGACCCGCCGTCACCGTCACGGTAGACCGCGTCGATCCGGCCGCGCACCACCCGGCCCGCCAGCACCAGATGGAACGGCGCCTCGACCCGGTGCGGCTCCCGGTCCGCGTACGGCGTGCGCAGGAACGCCTCCTTGAGCCGCTCCAGGTCCCGCTCGTCCTCGATGCCGTCGTCGTCGGCGCCGGGCAGCGCCTCCGGCCCGATCAGCATCAGCGGCTCGATCCGGGACTGCACCCAGGCGTGGAAGCGGGTGCCGCGGCGGGCGGCGGGCTGCGGCGGGCGCGGCATCGGCCGGGCCAGGTCGTGCGCGAAGCCGTCCGGGTCGGCGGCCAGGCGCAGCAGCTGGGTGGCGGACAGCGAGGCCGGCAGCGGCACCTCCCGCACACCGCGCCGGAAGCGCTCCAACTCTCCCGTCAGCGCCTTCAGATCACGGTCCCAGGAGTCGACCAGGCGGCGGTCCTCGGGGGCCATCGGGCCGGGTTCGGGGGCGGGCTGCCCGGCGAGCCGCCCGAGCACCACCTCGGCGACCCGGCGGCGGGCGTGCTGGGCGGCCGGGTCGAGCGGCAGCGGCCAGGGGCGTTCGACGGGCGAGGCCAGCGCCGGGTTCTCGGCGCCCTTGGCCGGCTGCTCGGCCCAGTGCTCGATCTCGCCGTTGCCGGGCTCCTCGCAGTGGTCGCGCAACTGCTCCAGGAAGGCGGACGGGCCGCGCGGGGTCTTCTGGCTGGGCCCCCACCAGTGGCCGGAGGCGAGCAGCAGGGCCCGCGGCCGGGTGAAGGCCACGTAGCCGAGGCGCAGTTCCTCGGTGCCGGAGTGTTCGGCGAGCGCGGCCTTGAACGCGGTCATCGACTTTCCGGTCCAGCCGTCGCGCACGTCGGGCAGGGTGGCCCCGTCGCCGCGCAGGGCGTGCGGGAGGACGCGCTTGGTGCTGGTCCAGCGCTCGCGCGCGGTGGAGGACGGGAAGGCGCCGCGGACCAGGCCGGGGACGGCGACGACGTCCCACTCCAGCCCCTTCGACTTGTGCGCGGTGAGCACCTTGACGGTGTCCTCGCCGCCGGGGAGGCCGGCGTCGAGGCCGCGGTCGTGCTCCTGGGCGGCGCGCAGGAAGCCGAGGAAGGCGGCCAGGCCCGGGTCGCCGTCGAGGTCGGCGAAGGAGGCGGCGACGTCCAGGAAGGCGTGCAGGGTCTCCCGGCGGCGGGCGGCCAGCGCCTGCGGCGAGGCCGCGAGTTCGACCTCCAGGCCGGTCGCGGCGAGGACCCGGTGCAGCACGTCCATCAGCGGCTCCGCCAGCGAGCGGCGCAGGTCGCGCAGTTCGCGGGCGAGCCGGGCGAAACGCACCCGGGCCTCGGGCGAGAACGGCAGTTCGTCGGGCTGGTCGCGGTCGAGGAAGGTCTCCAGCGCGTCGGCCAGCGAGACCACCTCGGTGGGGTCGGTCTCGGCGACGGCGGCGGCCAGCGGTTCGACGCCGTCGGGCCGGGCGGTGCGGACCAGGTCGGCGGCGCGCCGGCCGAGCAGGGCGAGGTCGCGCGGGCCGATCCGCCAGCGCGGGCCGATCAGCAGCCGGACCAGGGCGGCGTTGGCGGTGGGGTCCTGGAGCACCTCGCAGACCGCGACCAGGTCCGCGACCTCGGGCAGGTGGAGCAGCCCGCCGAGGCCGACCACCTCGACCGGCACGTCGCGGGCGACCAGCGCGGCGTGGATGTCGGGGAAGGCCGCGCCGCCGCGGCAGAGCACCGCGATCCGGCCGGGCGCGGTGCCGGTGCGCACGAGGTGGGCGACCGAGTCGGCCAGCCAGTCGATCTCCTCGGCGTGGGTGGGCAGCAGCGCGGCCCGCACGAAGCCGTCGTGCTCGGCGCCGGGGGCCGGGCGCAGCGCCTCGACGCCCTCGTGCATCGCGCGCAGCGGCGCGGCCAGCCGGTTGGCGAAGGCGAGCAGCCGCCCGCCGCTGCGGCGGTTCTCGCTGAGCGCGTACCGGTCCGCCGGGGCGCCGTCGGCCCGGGGGAAGTGCCGGGGGAACTCGTCGAGGTTGGCGACGGAGGCGCCGCGCCAGCCGTAGATGGCCTGGCAGGGGTCGCCGACGGCGGTGACCGGGTGTCCGGACGGGCCGCCGTCCGGGCCCGCGCCGAAGAGACCGGCGAGCATGAGCCGCTGGGCGACCGAGGTGTCCTGGTACTCGTCGAGCAGGACCACCCGGAACTGGCCGCGCAGCAGGGCGCCGACCTCGGGGCGCTGCTGGGCGAGCCGGGCGGCGGCGGCGATCTGGTCGCCGAAGTCCATCAGCCCGGCGGTGGCCTTGCGGCGCCGGTAGTCCTCGACCAGGCGGAGCAGTTCCAGGCGGGCCCGGGCGGCGGTGGGGACGGCCCGCAGGTCGTCGTTGGTGAGCCTGGCGGTGGCGAGGGTGTCGAGCAGTTCCTCGTCGAAGGCGCGCAGGGTGTCGGGGTCGACGAGGTGCTCGGCGAGTTCGCCGTCCAGCGCGATGAGGTCGGCGACGAGGTTGGCGAAGGTGCCGGTGAGGGCCGGGAAGGGGCCGCGGGCGGTGCGCAGCACCTTGGCGGCGAGCTGGAACCGGGTGGCGTCGGCGAGCAGGCGGACGTCGGGTTCGATGCCGATCCGCAGGCCGTGCTCCTTGAGGAGGCGGCCGGCGAAGGCGTGGTAGGTCGAGATCTCGGGTTCGCCGAGCGGTTCCTCGCCGGGGTCCGGAGCCCGCTCCCACCCGTCGGCCGAGGACACCCCCGGCCCGCCGAGGCGCAGCAGGGCGGTGCGGACGCGTTCGGCGAGCTCACCGGCGGCCTTGTTGGTGAAGGTGAGGCCGAGCACCTCCTCGGGGCGGACGGCGCCGGAGCCGACCAGCCAGACGACGCGGGCGGCCATCACGGTGGTCTTGCCGGAGCCGGCGCCGGCGACGATGACGGCCGGCTGGAGGGGGGCGCCGATGGCCGCCATCTGTTCCCGGTTGAAGGGGATGCCCAGCAGCTCCTTGAGCTGGTCGGGGTGGCTGAGCACGGCGGTCACCTCGTAACGGTAACGGGGGGTACGGACAGGTCGGGCCGTGCGGGAGGGCCGCTGTGGCGACCCTCACTGCCGCACCGGGCCCCGCCCGCCCTTCGTCGCACGGGCCGGGGACGCCCGAAGGCCCGGGCCACCGCGCCGGCCCGCGCTCCTCCTCGTTCCGGCTACTCCACGATCTGGGCACCGTCGCGCTGGGCGGAGCAGCTGCGGCGGAAGGAACAGCGGTCGCAGCCCGCCCCGGTCTGCGGGACGAACCGTTCGGCGAGGATCCTCCCGGCCGCGTCGGCGAGCAGGTTCTCGACCCACGGTTCGCCCTCGGGCGGTTCCTGCCGCTGCACCTTGGGCGCGTCCGGTACGGCCTTGTCGGGCTTGCGCAGCTGGACCAGCTCGGCGCCGCCGGCCTCCGGGGCACGGCCGTCGAAGCCGGGCAGCTCGTTGAGCGCACCGGCCCGGACGGCGAGCTGGTAGACGGCGAGCTGCTTGTGGTCGGGCAGCGACTTGTCGGTGGGCGCCTCCTTGCCCGTCTTGAAGTCGACCACGTAGGCGCGCCCGGCCTCGTCCTTCTCGACCCGGTCCATCGAGCCGCGGATCCGCACCCGGACCCCGCCCGCGTCGAGCGTGACGTCGAAGCCGTGCTCGGTCGCGACGACGTCTCGGCCCCGGCCCATCACGTGCCAGGTGAGGAAGCGTTCCAGGGCGGCGCGGGCCTCGGTCTTCTCCTGCTGGGACTTCCACGGCGCGTCGAAGGCCAGCGCGTCCCAGACGGTGTCCAGGCGCTCCATCAGGACGGCCAGGTCGGCGGGGGAGCGTCCGGAGCCGACCTCGTCGGCGAGGGCGTGCACGACGTTGCCGAAGCCCTGCGCGGCGGAGGAGGAGCCGCGCGCCTTGACCTCCTTGTCGAGGAACCACTGGAGCGAGCAGTTCTCCAGCTGCTCCAGGCCGCTGCCGGAGAGCCGGATCGGCAGGTCGGCGTCGCGCAGCGGGTCGGGGGCGGCGGTGGCGTCGTCCAGGCCCCACCACGCGTCGGGCCGGGCGGCGGGGACGAGCGGCCGGTCCTCCTCGTCGGTGGCGAGGGCGAGGGTGGCGAGCCGTTCGGCGGCGGCCCGGCGCAGCTCGGGCGAGCGGGCGGGGTCGACGGTGACCGCGCGCAGTTCGGCGACCAGCGCGGCGACGGAGAGCGGACGGCGCGGGCGGTGGGTGACGTCCTCGACGGTCACCGGAGGGGTACGGCGGACGACCCGGCCGGTCCGGGGGTCGACGTCCTCGCGGTAGAGCTCGCGCAGGAACCGGGAGGGCTGGTCGCCGTCGTCGGCGGGCGCCTTGACGGCGGTGACGACCAGCCGCTCCTTGGCCCGGGTGACGGCGACGTAGAAGAGCCGGCGCTCCTCGGCGAGCAGGGCGGCCGGGGTGAGCGGCTCGGCGAGGCCGTCACGGCCGATCCGGTCGGCCTCCAGCAGCGAGCCGCGGCGGCGCAGGTCGGGCCAGAGGCCGTCCTGGACGCCGGCGACGACGACCAGCCGCCACTCCAGGCCCTTGGAGCGGTGGGCGGTCATCAGCCGGACCGCCTCGGGGCGGACGGCCCGCACGGTGAGGGTGTCGGCGGCGATGTCCTGCGCCTCCAGCTCGGCGAGCAGGTCGAGGGCGCCGCGGTGGCCGGTGACCTGTTCCTCGGCGCGGGCCGCGGTCTCGAAGAGGGCGCAGAGGGCGTCGAGGTCGCGGTCGGCGTTGCGGCCGGCGCCGCCGCCGCGCAGGGCGGCCCGCTCCAGGCGTTCACGCCAGCGGCGGGAGCCGTCCCACAGCTCCCAGAGGGCCTCCTCGGCGGTGCAGCCGCCGGCCAGGCGTTCGCGGACCTTGCGCAGCAGGGTGCCGAGGTCGTGGGCGCGGCGGGCGTAGGGGGCGTCGAGGACGACGAGCTGCTCGGGTTCGGCGAGGGCCTCGCGGATCAGCTCGCCGGCCGGGCGCGGCACGGCCGCGGGACGGCTCACGGCGGCGGACGCGGACGCGGACGGGCCGAGCCCGACGGCCCCCGGCTCGGCGCCCGTCCCGGCCCCGGCCCCGGCGACGTTCTCGGCGGCGGTCTCGACGCGCCGCGCCTCGGCACGCAGCGCGGCCCGCTCCTCCTCGCGCAGGACACGGCCGAGCCGGCGCAGGTCGGCGCCGTCGAGGCCGCCGAGCGGCCCCGTGAGCAGGGTGTGCGCGAGGTCGGTGGTCAGCGGATCGGGTGCCCCGGGGTCGTGCCGGTCCCGGACGGCCTGCTCGGCGCAGACCCGCAGGGCGAGCAGCAGCTGGGCGACGGCCGGCTCCTCGCGCAGCGGCAGGTCGTCGCCGTCGATCTCCAACGGGACGCCGGCCGCGCCGAGTGCCCGCCGGACGCCGGGGATGGAGCGGGCACCGGCCCGCACCAGGACCGCCATCTCGCCCCACGGCACGCCGTCCTCCAGGTGGGCGCGGCGCAGCAGGTCGGCGACGGAGTCCAGCTCGGTACCGGGGGTGGGGTAGGTGTAGACCTCGACCCGGCCGCCCTCGCGGGCGGGCAGCAGGGTGCGGTGCTGGGCGAGCTTGTCGGCGGGCAGCCGGCCCATCGGCATCCGGCGGGTGAGTTCGCGGGCGGCGGAGAGCAGGACGGCACCGGAGCGGCGGGACACCCGGAGCACCTTGACGTCGGCGGGGCGGCCGTCGGCGTGCCGGAAGGTCTGCGGGAACTCCAGGATGCCGTTGATGTCGGCGCCGCGGAACGCGTAGATGGACTGGTCGGGGTCGCCGACGGCGACCAGTTCCCGCCCGCCGCCGGCCAGCCGGCGCAGCAGCCGGACCTGGGCGGGGTCGGTGTCCTGGTACTCGTCGACGAAGACGGCGTCGTAGCGGTCCCGCAGCCGCTCCTCGACCTCGGGGCGTTCGGCGAGCAGCACGGCGCGGTGGACGAGCTCGGCGTAGTCGAGGACACCGCGCAGGTCGAGGACGTCGAGGTACTCGGCGAGGAAGTGGGCGGCGGCGGCCCAGTCGGGGCGCCGGACGCCCTCGGCGAACCGGGCCAGCTCGGCCTCGCCGAGCCCCAGCTCGCGGCTGCGGGCGAGGACGGCGCGGACCTCGTCGGCGAAACCGCGGGTGGTGAGGCAGGCGCGCAGGTCGAGCGGCCAGCCGATCCGCGACCTGCCGAGCCGGGAGTCCTCGGCGCCGCCGGCGAGCAGCTCGCGGACCATGACGTCCTGTTCCGGGCCGGAGAGCAGGCGCACCGGCTCGGCGTAGTCCGCCGGGTCCTGGTGGGCGCGGAGCAGGGCGTAACAGAAGGAGTGGAAGGTGGTGGCCTGCGGGGCGGCGGCCCCGGCACCGGCCGTGGTGACGCCGAGCCGGCCGGCCATCCGGTCGCGCAGCTCCATCGCCGCCCTGCGGCTGAAGGTGAGCACGAGGATCCGGTCGGGGTCGGTGCCGCGCTCGATGCGCCGGGCGACGGCCTCCACCAGGGTCGTGGTCTTGCCCGTCCCCGGTCCTGCGAGCACCAGCAGCGGGCCACCCGTGTGCTCGGCCACGGCGCGCTGGTAGTCGTCCAGCACGGGCGGGGCGGGCGGCACGAGGGGGCTGCGCACCAGTCGATAGGGGGAGCTCACGGACGTCCTGGGGGTCGTACTTCGGGCAACGGCGGGCGGGCCCGCCGAGGGGCCCGCCGTATCGAGCCTACGATCCTGCCCCGTCATTCCCGTCCGCGCACGGGTTTCGTCCCACATGGCCGGCGGGGAACGGGACCGCCTCCGCGCTACTGGGCCGGACCCGGCGTGCGGTCACTCCCCGGCCGGTTCGCCGTCCCAGCGGGCCCGCCCGAGGTCGACCCGGGGCGGGTCGGCGAGCGCGCGCAGCGGGGTGCCCTCCTCGGCGTAGCGGGCGAGCGCGCGGTGCTCGTGGCCGGGCAGGAAGCGGCCGTCGGCGCGGATCACCCGCCACCAGGGCACGGCGCCGCCGTACAGGGCGAGCACCCGGCCGACCTGGCGCGGGCCGCCCTGACCGAGGTACTCGGCGATGTCCCCGTAGGTCATCACCCTGCCGGGTGGAATCCGCTCGGCCAGGTCGAGCACCAGTTCGGCGAAGGGTGGCAGCTCTCCGCGCTCACCGTCGTCGTGGGCGTCCGTCACCTGCGGCATTCTTCCGCATCCCGCCGGACCCGGGGGCCCGTACGAACGATCCGCCGCGCCCGATCCGGCCCCTGTCCAGCGCGGGACGCCGCGGCATGCCACCATCTTCGGGGCGGTGAGTGGTGATACGAGGACAAGACCAGATGACCGGGACGGCCGACGTGAGTGTGGACGAGGGCTCCGACGAGTCCTCCCCAGCCGTGCCCGCAGGTCCCGGCGGCGGGTCCGCCACCGAGCCGTCGCCGGCAGTCTCCCTGATCAAGGACCGGACGATCAAGACCCCCCGGCCGACCGGCCCCGGGACGGAACCGGGAACGGAGACGGGGGCCGGGACGGCCGCCGGCCTCCCGGCCCAGCTGCCCGCGCCGGAGTCCTCGCCCGCGCCCGACGCAGGAGCCGGGCTCGGAGCCGGATCGGAACCCGCCTCGACCGGGACCGGCGGTCTCGGCCCGGGCGGACCCGACCCGCTGGACGACCCGCCGCACCTGGACGTCGACGAGCCCCTGCTCGCCGCCCGCGCCCACCGCCCCTCCGACCTGATCCGCTTCCTGGCCGGCGTGCTCGGCCTGGTCGCGGTCTTCGTGCTCGCCGGTGTGGCGACCTCGACCACCACCGGCATCGAACTGGACATCGCCTCCAACGCCCCCCGCTTCTCCCCGGTCCTCGCCACCATCACCGGCCTGGTCTCCAGCGTCGCCGTCCTGGCCGTCCCGCTCGCCTTCGCGGTCGAACGGCTGATCAAACGCGACGGCCTGCGGGTCGCCGACGGCGTCCTCGCCTCGGTGCTCGCCTACGGCGTCTCCCTGGGCATCGACTGGTGGGTCGCCGAGGGTGCCTCCGACCACATCAGGGACGCCCTCACCCGCCTCCCGCTGGACTCCAACGGCACCCTGACCGACCCGGTGCACGGCTACCTCGCCCCGGTGATCGCCTACATGACGGCCGTCGGCATGTCGAGCCGCCCGCGCTGGCGGGTCGCCCTCTGGGTCGTGGTGATCTTCAGCGGCATCACCGAACTGCTCGGCGGCTACACCACCCCGCTCTCCCTGCTGCTCACCGTGCTGATCGGCTGGTCCGTCGCCTACGGCACCCTGTACGCGATCGGCTCGCCGAACATCCGGCCCACCGGCCAGCACCTGATGATCGGTCTGCGCAAGGTCGGCTTCACCCCGGCCAGCGCCCACCGCGCCCCGGACGCCCCCGGCGGCACCCGCCGCTACCTCGTGGCCCAGCAGAGCGGCCCGCCGCTGGACGTCCACATCGTCGACCGCGAACAGCAGGCCTCCGGCTTCTTCTACCGGGCCTGGCGACGGCTGCGGCTGCGTTCGGTCGCCGTCCGGCGCAGCCCCCAGTCGCTGCGCCAGGCGCTGGAGCAGGAGGCGCTGATCGCGTACGCGGCCGCCGCCTCGGGTGCCCGGGCCCCGCAGCTGGTCGCCACCTCCGAGCTCGGCCCGGACGCCGCGATCCTGGTCTACGAGAACGTCGAGGGCCGCACCCTGGACGACCTCTCCGACGACGAGATCACCGACCGGGTGATGGCCTCGCTGTGGGAGTCGGTCGCCGCCCTGCACGAGCGCCGGATCGCCCACCGCCGGCTCACCGGCGAGTCGATGCTGGTGACCGACGAGAAGACGGCCTGCCTGGTCAACCTCTCCGGTGGGGACATCGCCGCCACCGACCTGACGCTGCGCATCGACGTCGCCCAGCTGCTCACCACGTTCGCGCTGCGGATCGGCCCGGAGCGGACGGTCGCCACCGCCAACGCGGTGCTCGGCGCCGACCGGGTCGCCCAGGCGCTGCCGCTGCTCCAGCCGGTCGGCATGAGCCGCTCCACCCGCGTCGACCTGAAGCGGCTCAGCAAGGAACGGAAGGCCGCCGCCCAGGCCAGGGCGCTGGAGCAGGTCGCCGCCGGGGCGCGCACCCAGCAGCAGGCCGAGGAGGACATCGCGCTGGCCGGCGAGGACCTGCTCAGCCGGATCCGCGGCCAGATCCTGCAGATCGCCCCCGAGGCGCCGATGGAGCCGGCCAAGCTGGAGCGGCTCAAGCCGAAGACCCTGATCATGGTGATCGCGCTCACCTTCGCCGCGTACCTCGCGCTGACCACCATCAAGCCGGCGCAGCTCAAGCTCTCCCAGATGGACTGGGCCTGGGCGGCGGTGGCCCTCGCCGCGGCGGCCTTCTCGTACATCGCCGCGTCGATGAGCCTGACCGGCTTCGTCCCGGAGAAGCTGCCGTTCCGCCGCACGGTGGCCGCCCAGCTCGCCGGGTCCTTCGTCAAGCTGGTCGCCCCGGCGGCGATCGGCGGCATCGCGCTGAACACCCGCTACCTGCAGAAGGCGGGCATCCGCTCCGGCCAGGCGGTCGCGTCGGTCGGCGCCTCCCAGCTGGCCGGCCTGGCCGGGCACCTGCTGCTGCTCTTCAGCTTCGGTCTGATCACCGGCAGCCAGACCAACGGCGACCTCTCGGCCTCCCGCGCGGTGATCATCGGCGTGCTGACCGCCGCCGTGCTGGCCCTGGTGGTCGCGGCGGTCGCGCCGCTGAGGCGGTTCGTGCTGAACCGGCTGCGCTCGCTGTTCTTCGGCGTGGTCCCGCGGATGCTCGACCTGATGCAGACGCCCAGCAAGCTGGTCAGCGGCTTCGGCGGCATCCTGCTGCTGACGCTCTCCTTCACCGCCTGTCTGGACGCCTCGGTACAGGCCTTCGGCGGCTCGATCTCCTTCTCCGCGGTGGCCGTGGTCTTCCTGACCGCCAACGCGGCGGGCTCCGCCATCCCGACCCCCGGCGGCATCGGCCCGGTCGAGTTCGCGCTGATCGGTGCGCTCACGGTGGCCGACGTGCCGCCGACCGTCGCCACCCCGGCGGTCTTCCTCTACCGGGCGCTCACCTTCTGGCTGCCGGTGCTCCCCGGCTGGATCTCCTACAACGTGCTCCAGCGCAAGGGCGCGCTGTAACCCGGCCGACCGGCGCGAACCGGGTGGCCCGCGCAGCCGGCGGGACCCGGGCGACCGGGCGCGGGCCCGGGTACGCGAAAGGGCCCGCCGGAGCGGGCCCTTCCACGGTCTCGGTCAGTACACCGGCTTGTGCGGCTCGATCTGGTTCACCCAGCCCAGCACGCCGCCGCCCAGGTGGACGGCGTTGGCGAAGCCGGCCGACTTCACCACGGCCAGCACCTCGGCCGAGCGGACGCCCGACTTGCAGTGCAGCACGATCTTCCGGTCCTGCGGCAGCTGCTCCAGCGCGTTGCCCATCAGGAACTCGTTCTTCGGGATCAGCACGGCACCGGGGATGCTGACGATCTCGTACTCGCCGGGCTCGCGGACGTCGATCAGGTAGATGTCCTCCTGGTCGTCCTGCCACTGCTTGAGCTGCTTCGAGGTGATCGTCGAACCGGCGGCGGCCTCCTGGGCCTCCTCCGACACGACGCCGCAGAAGGCCTCGTAGTCGATCAGCTCGGTGACGGTCGGGTTCTCCCCGCAGACCGCGCAGCCCGGGTCCTTGCGGACCTTCACCTGGCGGTAGTTCATCTCCAGGGCGTCGTAGATCATCAGACGGCCGACCAGCGGGTCGCCGACCCCGGCCAGCAGCTTGATGGCCTCGGTGACCTGGATCGAGCCGATCGACGCGCAGAGCACGCCCAGCACGCCGCCCTCGGCGCAGGACGGAACCATGCCCGGCGGCGGGGCCTCCGGGTAGAGGCAGCGGTAGCAGGGGCCGTGCTCGGCCCAGAACACGCTCGCCTGGCCGTCGAAGCGGTAGATCGAACCCCACACGTACGGCTTGCCGAGCAGCACCGCGGCGTCGTTCACCAGGTAGCGGGTGGCGAAGTTGTCGGTGCCGTCGACGATCAGGTCGTAGCCGGAGAAGATCTCCAGCACGTTGGAGTTGTCGAGGCGCTCCTCGTGGAGGATCACGTCGATGTAGGGGTTGATCTCCTTGACCGAGTCCCGTGCCGACTCGCCCTTGGAACGGCCGATGTCCGACTGGCCGTGGATGATCTGACGCTGCAGGTTCGACTCGTCGACCACGTCGAACTCGACGATTCCGAGCGTGCCGACACCGGCGGCGGCCAGATACATCAGCGCGGGCGAGCCCAGACCGCCGGCGCCGACGCACAGCACCTTGGCGTTCTTCAGGCGCTTCTGCCCGGCCATGCCCACGTCGGGGATGATCAGGTGGCGGGAGTACCTGCGGACTTCGTCAACGGTGAGCTCGTCGGCCGGCTCGACCAGGGGTGGCAGCGACACGGGGACTCCGATGGTCGTCATCTCAGGTGGCCGGGGCCAACCTCTTGTGGCTTGTTGCTCCGCCACCGAGGTGGCTCTGCTACGCCAACAGTGTCATGCCGCCCCTGTATTCCGAGACAGCTCGTCCGATGGGCGAGACGGCCCGCGTCGGATGGTGGGACCGCCGGCCGCGCGGCCCCCGCGGCCGAAAACCGGCCCGCCCGGGCCGCGAGGTGCCGACGGCGGCGCGCCGTCGGCCTCCCCCCGGCTCCCCCGGCCCTCCCGGACGGGACCGGCGGCGGACCCGGACGGATCAGACCCGGCAGGCCGTCTCCAGCCAGACGTCCCCCAACGACTCCTCCAGCGGCACCTGTGTCCGCCAGCCGAGACGGTCCCGCGCCGTCCGGACGTCCGCCTGCCGCCACGGCACCGGCTCCCCCGACGGCACCCTCCCCTCGGCCGACCGGGACTCCGCCGGGCGGTGGCCCGGCAGGTGGTGACCGGAGCCGTGCCCGGGCAGGTGGTCCACCGCCCCACCGGCCTGCGCGGGCAGCAGGACCTGCCGGTTCTCCTCCACGATCGCCCCCTCGAAGCCGGACGCCCGGACCAGCAGCTGGGCCGCCTCCCGGGCCCGGACGGCGTGCCCGCTGCCGATGTTGATCACCCCCGTGGCGGCCGACACCGCCGCCGCCTGGATCGCCCGCGCGACGTCCCGGACGTCCACGAAATCCCGGTATCCGGACAGGTCGGGCATCCGCACCTGGTTCTCCTCCCGCTCCAGCGCGCGCCGCAGCCCCTCGGCGAGCCGCCCGAACAGCGAGGCGGTCGGCGACCCCGGCCCGACCACGTCGAACACCCGCAGCACCGCCGCGTCCAGCCCGGAGGCCAGCACCAGCTCCGTCCCGGCCAGCTTCGAAACCCCGTACGGGCCGACCGGGCGCGGCTCGGCGCCCTCCGAGACCGGCACCCCTCCCGGCACCGGCCCGTACTCGGCCGCCGAGCCGACGTGCACCAGCCGGGCGGGCTCCCGGCTGCGCCGGATCGCCTCGCAGACGGTGGCCACGGCCAGCGTGTTGGCCCGGATCAGCGTGCGCGAACTGCCGTAGGTGGCACCCGCGCAGTTGATCACCACCTGCGGCACGACCGCGTCCAGGAACCGGGCCAGCGCACCCGGGCTGCCGGTGGTCAGGTCGAAGCGGATGTCGGCGGAGTCACGCCGGCCGAGCACCGTCACCTGCAACTCCGGATCCACGAGCAGACGATCGGTGACCCGACGGCCGATGAAGCCGTCGGCGCCCAGCAGCAGCACCCTCATCGGGGGGCTTCCTTCCACGAAGCCAGACCGGGTACGGCCTGGCGGTCCTAGTGAACAACGGGATGTCGAACGGAACGGCGGAACAGGAGGAGCGGGAGGGACGGGAGGGACGGGCGCGCCGGGCGGGTGGCGGAACCGGCCGCACACCGGCCGGGCCCGGTCCGGCCCGGCGGTCAGCGGTGCGCATCGGGACGGCCCAGCACCGCCCACGCGTACACCAGCAGGGCCAGCGCGACGGCGCCGCCGGCCGGACCGGCCATCGGTGGGAGCGGAGCCGCCGTCGCCACCGCCCCGGCCAGTGCGCCGAGCGCCGCGACCCCGGTCCGGCCGCAGCGCGCCAGCAGGGCGGGCAGCACCAGCAGCAGACCCAGCACCCCCTGGCCCGCCCACTGCCCCGGGTCGGCCCGCTCGGCCACCAGGTGCAGCAGGCCGCCGTGCCCAGGCCCCGGACGCGGCGCCACCGCGGTCAGCACCGCGAGCGCCGCGAAGGTCAGCACGGACAGCACCGCCAGGTGCAGGGCCAGCGCCGCCGGGAGCACCGGCCGCATCCGGGCCCGGAACTCGGCCAGCGTCACCGCCGTCCCCAGGTGGCCCCGCCCGACGCGGCGGAACCAGCGCGCGGACCACTCGGCCGACCCGGCCGACAGCGCGGCCGCGAGCACCAGCGCCGTCGTCACCCGTCGGTCCCCCGGGCCACCGGCCGTCAGCGCCGGCGGCGCCAGCAACAGCCCGGCCACCCCTGCGCCGTGCACCGCCTGCCACCACCACAGCCGGCCGTGGACCACCCGCGCGGCACCCGGGACGACCGGACCGGCCTTCTCCTCGGGCCCGTCGACCGGCCGCTCCCCGCCACCGACGCCACGGGAGTCGTCGCGGTCCCCGGGGTGGCCCGGGTCGGCGGGGCCCTCGGCACCGGCCGGACCGGACCGGCCCGCGAACGGGATCGCCACGGACCACCCGGGGGCCCTGGCCGGCCCGTCCGCACCGGGCGCGCCGGAAGCGGCCGGGACGAGCGCCAGCGGGACGGCCGCAGCCAGCAGGACGGGCCGGCCGCCACCGAGCCCGGCGGCGGCCGCGCACGGAAGCGCCGCCAGCACCGCCGTCCGGAGCGCCACGACCCAACGCCGCTGCCGGCTCTCCCCGGGTACGGCCTCGACCGACGGGGGCGCGCGGCGCGGCACCCGGGCGTACAGCTCCTCGGCGAGCGCGAACAGGTCCGCGTGCCGGCACCGGGCGGCGTCCGCCGGGCCGAGTCCGGCCTCCTCCAGCCCGGCGGCGATCTCCAGCGGATCGACGGCGCGCTCGCAGAGCTCCCGGTGCTCCACCATCACCTCCCGGACCGGATCCCCGGAGGCGCCGGGGATCCGGACGCCCACCGGGTGCGCGGCGGGACCGGCCGCACCCCCCGGGCGGGCTCCCCCGTCCACCCCCACGGACGCTCCTGCACCGGCCGTCATCAGACCGCCTCCGCGAGCGCACCGGGCCGGCCGGACGCCTCACCGGCGCCCTCGGCCGCCGGGGTCCCCTCGGTCCCGGGCCCGGCCGCCCGGCTTCCCGCACCTGCGGACCCGAGATCCGCCGCCCCGAGATCCGTCGCCCCGACATCCGCGGCCCCGAGATCCGTCGCCCCGACATCCCTCGCCCCGAGATCGGCGGACCCTCCGCCCGCCGGCCCGGTGCCCGCACGGTCGCCCGCCGCTCCCACCACCACCGCGCCACCACCCGCCCCGGCGCCGCCACCCCGGCCGGTGAGCCAGTACTCGGCGGGCCGGGCGAACGGCCGGGGCCGGGGACCGCCCGGAGCACCGGGCGCCCCGTCGGCGGCCGGGTAGGCCGGCCACTGGGAGACCAGCTCCAGGTAGATCTCCCGGAAGGCCCCGACCACCGGCTCGACGGCGAAGCGTTCCTGCGCCCGTAACCGGCCGGCCAGGCCGAGTCGGGCCCGGCGCTCCCCGTCCCGCAGCAGGGCCAGGCAGGCACCGGCCAGCGCGCGCGGGTCGCGCGGCGGGACCAGCAGCCCGGTCGGCCCCACCACCTCGCGGGCCACGCCGACATCGGTCGAGACCACGGCCCGCCCGCTCAGCATCGCGTCGGCCAGCAACCGGGGGCCCCGCTGGGAGAGCGCCGAGAAGAGGACCACGGAGCCGTCCGCCCAGGCCCGGGCGGCGGACCGGGGCCGGCCGGCGAACTCGACCGCCTCGGCCACCCCGAGCCGTGCGGCGACGGCCTCGCAGTGCGCCCGGTAGCCGGGGACGGCCTCCTCACCGTGCACGACCAGCCGCGCCTGCGGAAGGTCGGCCCGGGCCAGGGCGAAGGCTTGCAGGGCCAGTTCGGGGCCCCGGCCGGGTTCCAGGGCCCCGGCCCAGACCAGGGTGGGCCGCTCCGGCTCCGGGCCCGCGGCGGGCCGGTCCACGGCCGGGGTGCCCTCGTACACCACCCGGGTCCGCTCCGGGTCGGCCCCGCAGCGCAGCTGCCAGCGCCGGTCGTGGGCACTGCCGGGGGTGAGCACCGCGGCCTGCCGGTAGGTCTCCTCGGCGAGCGCCCGGAAGAAGGCGAGCAGGAGCGCCCGGACCGGCCGGAGGTACGGCGCCTCCCGGTACCCGAGGTACTGCTCGCGCAGGTGCAGGCCGTGCTCGGTGACCACGAACGGCACCCCGTGCAGCTGCTTGGCCACCAGCGCCGGCAGGGCGGCCGGGCCGCCGCCGACCACGTGGCAGAGGTCGGCGGCGCCGATCCCGCCCGGCCCGGCGCCGTACCAGGGGGCGGCGAGCGGTCGCAGGCACTGTTCGAGCAGGTCGGCGGCGACCAGGACGTCGCGGACCAGCGGCTGCCCGGCGGAGGTGTCGGCGCCGGGCGAACGCCAGACCCGCTCCAGGACGCCCCGGGCCCGGGCGGAGACCAGGAAGGCCGGCAACCCGCCGTCCTCGCGGGCGAGCCCCGCCAGCCGGTACAGGCCGGCACCGAAGGAGGACCGCTCGTCCGGCCTCAGCAGGGCCCGGACGAGCTGCTCGTAGGCGCGGGCGTACTGGCGTCCGCGGAGCGCGCCGGGCGCGCGGCCGGTCCGGCGGCGCCCCCGGAGGGCCTGCTCGTGCACGCCGCTCCACCGGCCGTGCGGGTCCTCACCGGCTCCCGGACCGGCGGTCCCGGCCGCCACGTACCACTCGAAGTCGTGCTCGCGCAGACCCTCCACCAGCCGGTCGCACCACCCGCCGGCGCCACTGCCGGCGCGCGGACGCACACCCTCGGTGAGCAGAGCAACGCGCACGGGAGACCTCCGGGGCAGAGCGGATCGACGGATTGCTGAGCGGCTTGGCCGGCGCCCGGCCGGCCCGCGTCCGACGCGGGCGGCCCGGGGCGGAGGAGTCGGCCCGCCGGAGACACCGCGGCCCGGTACCGGCGGCCGTCCCCCGGCCCCCGGTCACCCTCGCGCGGCCGCCCTCCGGGTTCTCCGGCGGCCGCGACTCCCCCACACCTGTTCGGTCCGACAGCAGAAAGGTAGGACCGGCTTACGGCAATCCATCGGTCACATGCCTGGTTGCCACCTGAACGAGTGAACCGGAGTGACCACTTCCCGATCGGGGCGTTAACGGCTGCCGATCAAGGGGTATCGGTCGTGTTCCGTTCGATCCGTTCGATCCGTTCGGCCCGCGCCGCCCCTTCGGCCGGTTCGATCCGTTCGGCCCTCGACCCGTTCGACCCGCCCCGTCAGGCGGCCCGCTCCAGCAGCTCCCGCACGGCCCGGGCGACGACGCCGGGGTGCTCCATCATCGCGACGTGCCCGGAGTCCGGCAGCACCAGCAGCCGCTGGTCCGCGAAGACCGCGCAGGCCCGGCGCGCCGAGCGGTACGAGACCAGCTTGTCGCGCAGCCCGTACACCAGCAGCACGGGCACCTTCACCTGCGCGGCCTGCCGCCACAGCGCCTGGTCGCCCCGCTCGGTGTAGGCGGAGGCGATGCCCCGCACCGAGCCGACCAGCGCCCGCGTCGCGTACGGCAGCTCCAGCCGCCGCCGGTACTGGGCCACCGCCTCGGCCCGGACCTCCGGGGACAGGGCGTCGGGGTCGCCGTAGACCAGCCCGAGCACGCCCTCGGTGACCGCCTCGGGTCCCCGCCCGTCGGACGGCCGCCGGCGCAGCAGCGCGGGGAGGCCGGGCACGGCGAGCAGGGCGGTCGGCCAGGCGGTGCGCTGCGGGGGCAGTTCGGGCAGGGCCGGCGAGATCAGGGTGAGGCTGCGGACGAGGTCCGGGCGCAGGGCCGCGAGCCGGACGGAGACCGCGCCGCCGAGCGAGTTGCCGAAGAGGTGGACCGGGCCGCGGCCGGACGCCTCCAGGTAGCCGATGACCGCGCGGACGTGGCCGGACAGGGAGAGGTCGCCGTCGCGGGGCGGGGCGGATTCGCCGAAGCCGGGGAGGTCCACGGCCTCGCCGTCGACGAGGTCGGAGAGCCGGCCCATGAGCCCCGTCCAGTTGGCGGCGGAGCCGCCGAGGCCGTGCACGAAGAGCGCCGGCGCCCGCCCGCCGGGGGCCGTCGGGGCGGCGTCGTGGCGGTGCACCGCGACGACCGCGCCGGGGACCTCGACCGTGCGGAACGGCGTCGGGGCGGCCGTCTCCGGGCGTATCTGCTGCTCAGGGCTGCTCATGGTGGACGATGGTAGTGAGCCGGCGCCGTCGCGGCCTGCCCACGGACCGTTCCCGGTCCGCTCCCGGTCCGGTCGTTCCTGCCCCTGTCACACCACTGCCGGTGGCCGTGGTCAGCGCCGTATTGTGGGCTCCTGACAAGGGGGCTGGCCGCTTTTCTCACGCCTGCCAAGCGCGAGGGCGGTTACCCGAAAGTAGAATCGGTCATCTTGCCAACCCCGTACGACCCGTGAAATGAGGAGCGCCGTGACGGCCATCCAGGAGGCGCAGGAGCGCCCGCGCGGTGCCCGCCTGCCGCGAAGCGCCCGCCGTGAACAACTGCTCGGTGCCGCCCAGGAGGTGTTCGTCGCGCAGGGTTACCACGCGGCCGCCATGGACGACATCGCCGACCGCGCCGGGGTGAGCAAGCCGGTGCTGTACCAGCACTTCCCCGGGAAGCTGGACCTCTACCTGGCGCTGCTGGACAAGCACTGCGACGCCCTGGTCGACTCGACCCGCGAGGCGCTGGAGACGACCACCGACAACAAGCTGCGGGTGGCCGCGACGATGGAGGCGTACTTCAACTACGTCTCCAGCGAGTCCGGTGCCTTCCGGCTGGTCTTCGAGTCGGACCTGACCAACGAGCCGGCCGTGCGCGAGCGGGTCGAGCGGGCGGCGGAGGCCAGTGCGACGCTGGTCAGCAAGGTGATCCAGGAGGACACCGACCTGCCGGAGTCGGAGTCCAAGCTGCTCGCGGCCGGGGTCTGCGGCCTGGCCCAGATCACCGCGCGGTACTGGCTCTCCCAGGGCCTGGAGATCCCGCGCGACGAGGCGGTCCGGCTGGTCGCCAGCCTGGCCTGGCGCGGGCTGAAGGGCTTCCCGATGCACCCCAACCTCGATTCCCCGGAGGCCGCTGCCCCCGAGCAGTGATCACCGGACCTTCGCCTCGGTACCGATCCGGTGCTCTATGGTGAAGCCGTACGGCGCGGTCGCCGCGAACGCTTGTCCCAGGCGGTCCGGTGCCCGCGCGTGGATGGCTGCAACCCCGGAGGGACGGAAGCCGTGGAGGTCAAGATCGGCGTGCAGAACGCGCCGCGCGAGATCGTCATCGAGAGCTCGCAGACGGCCGATGAGGTCGAGAGCGCGATCGCCAAGGCGCTGGAGGGCACCTCGAAGCTCTTCACGCTGACCGACGAGCACGGCCGCCGCGTCATCGTCCCGGCCGAGCGCCTGGCGTACGTGGAGATCGGCGAGCAGGCCGCCCGCAAGGTCGGTTTCGGCACGCTCTGAGCTGTCCTTCGGTGCCCCGCTCCCTCGTCCGAGGGGGCGGGGCACCGTCGCGTTCACGGCCGGGGCGGGGGGACGTGGCGGGCGCGGCCGGCTCGCCTCGGCGTGTACGACCGGGGGGAGCGGGGTACGGCGAGAAGTGCGGCCGGCCACGTGCCGCGCACCGAGCCCCGGGGAGGCACCCTTGCTGGTCGAGACGTTCGCCTTCGCCCTCGTCGGCCTGGTGGTCGGCGCCACCGCCCTGCTGTCGCTGCCCGCGTACTTCCCCTCCGGGTGGGGGCTGACGATGGGGACGGCGCTGGTCTCCGCGCTGCTGGCCGGGGCGATCGCGCACTTCACGCTCGACGGCGAGTACCCGGCGGCCTGCATCGCGGTCTCGGCGGTCACCTCGGCGCTGATCACCTCGGTGCTGGCCCGTCCCGACCTCGCCGCAGGCCGCCAGCCGGCCCGCCGGCACCGCCCGCACCGGGCGGGTTCGCACCGGCGGCACCGACCCGCCTGACCTGGGCCGAAGGCCCCCCGGGCGTTACGAGGCGAGGCCGAGCGCGGCCATCCGCCGGGTGTGCGCCTCGGTGATCCGGTTGAACATCTTGCCGACCTCGACGAGGTCGAAGCCCTGCACCCGGACGCCGCCGACCAGCAGGTTGGAGAGCGCGTCCCGCTCGGCGACCACCCGCTGGGCCTGGCTGAGCGCCTCGCCCATCAGCCGCCGGCCCCAGAGCGCCAGCCGGCCGCCGGCCCGCGGGTCGGCCTTGATGGCCTGCCGGACCTTGTCGACCGCGAACTGGGCGTGGCCGGTGTCCGACATGACGCCGAGGACCAGGTCGCGGGTGTCGTCGTCCAGCCGGGCGGCCACCTCGCGGTAGAAGTCGGTGGCGATCGCGTCGCCGACGTAGGCCTTGACGAGGCCCTCCAGCCAGTCCGAGGGCGCGGTCATCCGGTGGAACAGCTCCAGCGGCTCGACGAACGGCCGCATCGCCTCCTGCGGGTCGGCGCCGACCTCGGCGAGCCGGTCGTGCAGTCGCTGGTAGTGCTGGAACTCGGCGGAGGCCATCCGGGCCAGCGCCGCCTTGTCGGCCAGGTCGGGCGCCAGCTTGGCGTCCTCGGCGAGCCGCTCGAAGGCGCTCAGCTCGCCGTACGCGAGGGCGCCGAGCAGGTCCAGCACGGCCGCCCGGTAGCCGGGGTCGGCCGAGCAGGTCGCCCAGTCCCCGATCGAGCCGTCCGCCACGTCCTGCGTCCCACCACGGTTCTCCATGACCCGTCACCTTAGTCCCGGTCCGTCCCGGGTCGCTCCCCGCACACGCGCGGCCCGCACGCGCCGCCCGGCCGCGCAGGGGGCACCGGCCCGTCCGCCTCCGCCCGCCCCGACCTGCGATGTCGCCCGCGTCACGTGTTCGAGTCGTCGGGTGACTGTATGGTGGTACGGAGGCCCGTCGTGCTCGCACGGTGTCACCGCCGTCTCGGTGTGCCGGGCAAGCCCGCTCCGAAGCAGGCGCAGTCCGTCAGGACGTGTCCGTACCGGAAGCCGGGACCTCAACGTACGCGGATGCCCGGTCGGAGAGCCGATCGGCTCCGACCAGGGCTTGGACTTCAAGCCTTGGCACCGCACCAGTGGCCGAGCGAGGGCCGCCGAGACCGCGCCATCCCGGCGCAGGTCCCGCGCAGGTCCCTCACGGGAATCCTCCCCGACGCCGCCGGCGACGCGCCCCTGTCGGGCCGCGCGCACCGGCCGGCCGCAGGGACCGGCGCGATTGTGCGTCCGCGCAGCTGTTTTCTGGGCCGTCCAGGCCCGTACGCAGCCGCGCGGCTGCCCGCCCGCCGCTCGCTCTCGGCCCCTCCACACGGAAGAGGCAGCACCCTGTCCACCACCGCTGAACCCACGAAGACCACGTTCCGGGACCTGGGGATCCTCCCGGAGACCGCCGAGGCGCTCGAATCCGTCGGCATCGTCCACCCGTTCCCCATCCAGGAGATGACCCTGCCGGTCGCGCTGACCGGCCACGACGTCATCGGCCAGGCCAAGACCGGCACCGGCAAGACGCTCGGTTTCGGTCTCCCGCTGATCGAGCGCGTCGTCGTGCGGGCCGACATCGACGCCGGCCGCGCCGGCGAGGACCAGCTCTGCGACTCCCCGCAGGCGCTGATCGTCGTCCCGACCCGCGAGCTCTGCACCCAGGTCACCAACGACCTGCAGACCGCCGGCAAGGTCCGCAACGTCCGCGTGCTCGCCGTCTACGGCGGCCGGGCCTACGAGCCGCAGGTCGAGGCGCTGAAGAAGGGGATCGACATCGTCGTCGGCACCCCGGGGCGCCTGCTCGACCTGGCCGGCCAGAAGAAGCTGGACCTGTCGAAGGTCCGCTCGCTGGTCCTGGACGAGGCCGACGAGATGCTCGACCTCGGCTTCCTGCCGGACGTCGAGAAGATCATCACCATGCTGCCGGCGAAGCGGCAGACCCTGCTGTTCTCCGCGACCATGCCGGGCCAGGTGATCAGCCTCGCCCGCCGGTACATGAGCCAGCCGACCCACATCCGCGCCGCCGCTCCGGACGACACCGGCAGCACCGTCGCCAACACCGAGCAGCACATCTTCCGCGCCCACTCGCTGGACAAGGTCGAGATGGTCTCGCGCATCCTCCAGGCCGACGGCCGCGGGCTGGCGATGATCTTCTGCCGCACCAAGCGGACCGCCGCCGACGTGGCCGACCAGCTGACCCAGCGCGGCTTCGCCTCCGGCGCCGTCCACGGCGACCTCGGCCAGGGCGCGCGCGAGCAGGCCCTGCGGGCGTTCCGCAACGGCAAGGTCGACGTGCTGGTCTGCACCGACGTCGCGGCCCGCGGCATCGACGTCGAGGGCGTCACGCACGTCATCAACTACCAGTGCCCCGAGGACGAGAAGACCTACCTGCACCGGATCGGCCGCACCGGCCGGGCCGGCGCCTCGGGCACCGCGGTCACGCTGGTCGACTGGGACGACATCCCGCGCTGGCAGCTGATCAACAAGGCGCTCGAACTCTCGTTCAACGAGCCGGAGGAGACCTACTCCACCTCGCCGCACCTGTTCGAGCTGCTGAAGATCGCGAAGGGCACCACCGGTGTGCTGCCGCGTTCGGAGCGGACCCGGGCCGGGCTCGGCGCGGAGGAGGTCGAGGACCTCGGCGAGACCGGCGGGCGCGGTTCGCGTTCGGCCGGTGGCGCCCGGGGCCGCGGCGGACGGGCGGCCGGCCCCGGCCGGGCCGACGTCGTCGAGACCCCGGTCGCCGAGGAGAAGCAGGCCCGCAAGACCCGCGAGCGCCGCCGCACCCGTCGCGGCTCCTCGGTCGACGAGGCCGTCGAGGGCACCGTCACCGAGGCCGTCGCGACGGCCGGCCCGGAGGCTCCGGCCGTCGAGGGCGCCGAGGGCGAGTCCGCGGCCCCGCGCCGCCGCCGTCGCCGCTCGCGCGGTGCGGCGTCCGGCGAGGACGCCACCGCCGTGGCGGAGGCTCCGGCCGCCGTCGCCGAAGCCGCGGCCCCGGTCGCGGCCCCGGCTCCGGTCGCGGTCGCGGTCGCGGTCGCCGAGGCGGTCGCCGAGGAGAAGCCGAAGCGCACCCGCACCCGGGCCAAGAAGGTCGCGGCGCCCGCCGAGGCCGCTCCGGTGGTGGAGGCCGCCGAGGCCGCCGCCGACGTTCCGGCCCCGCGCCGGCGTTCCCGCACCCGCCGCCCGGCGGCCGCCCCCGAGGTGGCTCCGGAGAGCTGATCCACCCTGGTTGAAGGGGGCGGCCGGAATGTTCCGGCCGCCCCCTTCGGCGTCCGCACACCGATCCGCGGGTCTGCCCGCCGCCGCCCGGCCGCCACCGGCGCAACCGGGTGGGCCGGGGGCTCGACGGCAGACCCTAGGCTCGGGGCCGTCCGCCGGTTCACCCCGCCGCGCCAGGCCCCAGGAGGTCCGTCCCCATGAGTACGCCGCCGTTCCTCACGCTCCCGTCCTGCGCGCGCGCCCTGCGGGTGGCGACGACCCGCGGCGGGTTCGCCGCGCTGCGGGCGGAGCCGGCGGGGGCGGTGCGCGGGTCCGCGTTGCTGGTGCCCGGGTTCACCGGCAGCAAGGAGGACTTCATCGCCCTGCTGGAGCCGCTGGCGGCGGCGGGCTACCGGGTGACGGCAATCGACCAGCGAGGGCAGTACGAGACCGGGGGACCGGACGACCCGGCCGCCTACGCGGTGGCCGCGCTGGGCGCCGACGTGCGGGCGCTCTCCGCCGCGCTGCGGGCCGAGGCCGTCGCGGCCGACGGGAACGGCGCCGGCGGCCGGTTGCACCTGCTCGGCCACTCCCTCGGCGGCCAGGTGGTCCGCGAGGCCGTCCTGGCCGCCGAGGCCGAGGCGGTGGCCCGCCCGGGCGGCTCCGGATCGCTGCCGTGGTCCTCGCTGACGCTGATGTCCACCGGGCCGGGCCCGATCGACCCGGCCGAGGCGGACCGGACCCGGCTGCTGGTCGACGTGCTGCCGACGATGACCCTCGAAGAGATCTGGCAGGTGATGCAGCAACTGGAGGAGGGCGGCGACCGGGCCCGCCGCCCGGGCGCCGAGGTCGCCGCGTTCCTGCACCGCCGCTGGCTCGCCAACGTGCCGCAGGCGCTGATCACCACCGGCGGCCACCTGGTCGCGGCACCGGACCGGGTGGACGAGCTGGCCGCGACGGTCGCCGCCGGGCTGCCCGCCCTGGTGCTCTCGGGAGTGCGGGACTACGCCTGGCCGGTGCCGGAGCAGACCGCGATGGCCGCCCGGCTGGGTGCCCGCCGGGTCGTGGTCGAGGACGCCGGCCACTCCCCCAACGCCGATCAGCCTGCCGCCACGGCCGCCGCCCTGACCGCTTTCTGGGGCTGACCGGCCGGTCCGGCGCCGGGCCGCCGCCGGAGCGCCGACGCGGCGAACCGGGCCCCGCCGTGCGCCCGCTCCGGGCCTCTGGTAAAAGACATGCGACAAAATTCGTTAGTTGCGGTAATATTTGATTCGGTCCTGGAAACATCGTTGACACTGACGTCGGCGTGCTGTCGATGTCGATCCTCCGAAACCAGGACTTTACGGACGGGCAACGGCCCGGTAGCAGCGCCACCGCAGAGTGGATTCGAGGGAAAGACACCCTTGGCACGCAGGGGGGAGCCCTCTTTGCCGCAACGGTCGGTCGACCGTTCGACCCGACAGACCCTGAAAGGGCTGATACCGACTCAGCCACGAACGCCCCGCTCGACGGGGCCGGGAAAGGAAACGCCCATGCGCTTCGAGATCCTCCGACTGGACGACGCCCGCGGCACCGCCACCGACCGCCTGATCGCCGACGCCGAAACCGTCCGCGAGCTCGTCCAGGCCGCCGCCCGTACCGGCGAACGCCTGCTCATCCGCCCGTGCCCCGCCGCCTGACCGGCCGCTGCGGCGCCTCCGACCGGGAGGCCTCGCCCGCCGCCGACGAGCCGGGATCGTCCGACCCCGACGTTCCGAAACCGGACTGACGCCCCGCCACCGCACCAGCGGAGACGGGGCGTCAGTGCGTCCGGGACCGCCCGGCGCCGCACCCCGGAGCGCGCCGCGGACGTTTGCCGCCGCCCCCGGCTGGACAGTTCCCCAACGGGATCCGCCGCACCGCGCCCACCCCGCGCCGGCCGGCCGTCCGCCACCGACCGGTGCCGCCGGACCGCCCTCCGTACGGGTGATCGTCCTTGACGCGGCGGTCCGGAGGGAGGAGCGTTGTCGGCTATGAGGGGCGAGCCAAGCTGCCCGAGGTGCGCCGGTCGGGTCCGCGCTCCCGGTCTGTTCTCAGACACCTGGCAGTGCGACCGGCACGGCGCCGTGCATCCGATGCAGCCGGTGCTGCCCCCGAGCGTCGAGGCGCTCGGTGTCGCCGTCGCCCGTTCGCAGGTCCCCGTCTGGCTGCCCTGGCCGCTCCCGGTCGGCTGGCTGTACACCGGCATCGCGCACGTCGGCGACGACATCTCGGGCGCCCGCGCCACCGCCGTGGCCTGCGCCGGCCCGGCGCCGCTCGGGGGGTTCGGCGAACTGGTCCTGATCGCGGAGGAGCTGGGCGTCGGGCTCGGCGCCCGGTACGCGGGGCTCCCCGGGCCGGACCCGGGCGACTCGGTCGGCCTCTACAAGCCGGCGGACGCCAAGCTGCTGGCCGCCGGCCGGCCCACCCCGATGTTCCACGTCCCGGACGCACCGGCCGACCGCGCGGTCTTCGCCGGCGAGGCCCGCGGCCTCTGGCTCTGGGCGGTGGCCTGGCCCGAACAGTCGGCCCTGGTCATGTACGACGAGCTGGTGCTGACCGACCTGCGGGAGGCCGGCGCGGAGCTCGACCTGCTGCCCTGCGGGGCGCTCTCCCCCCGTCTGCTGGGCTGATCCCCCGACACCCGGGCGCACTATCCTGGGCCGCACCTCCGCCGACGACCCAGGGAGCACCGCCCGTGCGCATCGACCTGCACGCCCACAGCAACGCGTCCGACGGTACGGACAGCCCGGCCGAGCTGGTCGCGGCTGCGGTGGCGGCCGGGCTGGACGTGGTCGCCCTGACCGACCACGACACGGTGGCGGGCCACACCGAGGCGGCCGACGCGGTGCACGCGCTTCCCGCCGGCACCCGGTTGCGGCTCGTCCCCGGCGCGGAGCTCTCCTGCGTGGTGGACGGCATCTCGATGCACCTGCTGGCCTACCTGTTCGACCCCGCCGAGCCGGCCTTCGCGGCCGAGCGCGAACTGGTGCGCACCGACCGGTTCCGGCGCGGCGAGGCGATCGTCGAGCGCTGCCGCGCACTGGGCGCGGACATCAGCTGGGAGCAGGTGCAGCGGATCGCGGGAGCCGGCTCGGTGGGCCGGCCGCACATCGCCAGCGCCCTGGTCGAGGCGGGCGTGGTCGCGGAGGTCTCGGACGCGTTCACCGCGGAGTGGCTGGCCAACGGCGGGCGGGCGGACGTCCCCAAGCACGAGACGGACCCCGTGACGGCGGTCCGGCTGGTCCGGGCGGCCGGCGGGGTGCCGGTGTTCGCCCACCCGGGAGCGGTGAAGCGCGGACGGACCGTCTCCGACCAGGTGATCGCCGACCTCGCGGCGGCCGGGCTGGCCGGGCTGGAGGTCGACCACATCGACCACGACGAGCCGGCCCGGCTCCGGCTGCGCGGGCTGGCGGCCGAGCTGGGACTGCTGACCACCGGGTCCAGCGACTACCACGGCACCCGCAAGACGGTCCGGCTCGGCGCGCACACCACCGATCCCGCCGTCTACGAGGCGCTGGTCGGGCAGGCCACCGGCGCGAAGCCGATCGGCGGCTGATCGCCCGCCGGTCCTCGCGCCGGCGCGAGGCGGGTCCGACGCGGTGCGGGCGCCCGCCGCACGCCCCGTGGCGGACCGTCAGTCCAGCCGGACGCCGCGGCGGTCCGGGTCGCGCAGGTCGGTGCCGTGCTGGAGCCAGCGCTCCTGCAGCGACGCCGCGCCGTGCACCCGCTTCCAGCCGGCCTCGTTGGGGGTCATCGGCAGCAGCGGCAGGAAGCGGACCGGGTCGGCCGGCTCGTCCAGCGCCAGGTCCTCGACCAGACCGCCGGGCTCGGCGGCCAGCACCGAGGTGAACGGCGCGCCGTCCCAGAGCGGGGCACCGAGGTCCAGCGACCCGCCGGGGGCCGGGACCAGCCCCTCGACCTGCGGCGTCGCCGCGAAGGTGGCCAGCGTGCGGAGCACACTGTCACGCCCCCCACGAACCGTCAGGACCAGCTCGGCGCGCGGACCGCGGACCGGGTCGGCGACCGCGGCGGTCGGGTCGGTCATCGGCGCGGCGGCCATCCCGAGCGTGGCGTAGCGGACCAGCCCCTCGGTGTCGGGGCCGAAGCGCAGCACCTCGATCCGGTCGGCACCGAGGAAGGTGACGGCGGCGCGGCCGCTCGGTTCGCCGAAGGTGGTGAGCAGCCGGGCCTCGACGGCGGCCAGCACCGCGTCACGGGAGAGGCCGGTGCCGCCGGGGGCCGGGGAGGAGTCACCGGAGTCCGAGGACGGGTCGCCGAAGAGCGGGAAGTCGTGCGCCATGCCGGTGAGCGTAACCCGCGCGCCGCGCGCCGTCGGCACGGCCGTCATGCGAACACCGGAGCGGCGACGGCCGGTCAGATGTTAGTGTGAGCGACTGGCTACCGGGGATCCTTGCTCCTCCGGGGCAGCGGCGCGAAGGAGGTGGTTGCGGTGGATACCAGCCGACCATGCAGTACCGGCAGCTCTACCCGGCCCGGACGCCTTCCCCGTACCCCTCGCCACGCGGGCTGAAACAGCGGGCCTGAGAAACCTCGGCAGCAGCTGGACCAGCCCTCCGTGCGAACGTCACGGCGGTCTCCGGTCCGGCCGGGAGAGCACCCCACCGACGTCCGGTCGTTCCGTCTCGCGCGCCCCAGCAAGGCCGAGGACCGACCACAGGCGCCGGATTCCATCGGTGTTCCTCCGCCGTCGCACCACGGCCATCCGTCACCGCGCCGCCGTGCGGCGGCTCCTGCCCCAGGGAGCCTGCCATGTCGATGATCAACAGCCTGCGCGCAGCCGTCCGCACCAACCGCCGCCGTTCCGCGTCGGGCCTGTTCGACACGATCCACCCGGGCCAGACCCCGTCCGCGGTGGTGGACTGCGCGGTCTACCAGGACGGCAAGCGGCTGGGCGAGAGCTGCAGCCCGCGCGAGGCGGCCCGACTGGTCAAGGCCTCGAAGCAACTCCCGGACGGCGCGGGCTCGTTCAGCTGGATCGGGCTGCACGAGCCGACCGAGGCCGAGTTCGAGGGGATCGCCCAGCGGTTCGGACTGCACCCGCTGGCGGTCGAGGACGCGGTGCACGCCCACCAGCGGCCGAAGGTCGAGCGGTACGACGACGTGCTGTTCGCCGTCTTCAAGACGATCCGGTACGTCGACCACGACCAGCTCACGCCGACCAGCGAGGTGGTCGAGACCGGCGAGCTGATGGTGTTCGCCGGGCGGGACTTCGTGATCACCGTCCGGCACGGCGGGCACAGCTCGCTCAAGGAGCTGCGGCACCGGCTGGAGGCCGACGCGGACGGCTCCGGGCTGCTCGGCAAGGGCCCGTCGGCGGTGCTGCACGCGATCGCCGACCAGGTGGTGGACAACTACCTGCTGGTCGCCGACCGGCTACAGACCGACGTGGACGAGATCGAGTTCGACGTCTTCTCCAACCGGGGCGGCCGGGGCACCGACGTGGGCCGGGTCTACCAGCTCAAGCGCGAGGTCCTGGAGTTCAAGCGGGCGGTGGCGCCGCTGCTGCGGCCCATGCAGCAGCTGTCGGAGCCGCTGCAGCGGCTGGTCGACCCGGAGATCCAGAAGTACTTCCGGGACGTCGCCGACCACCTCGCCCGGGTCACCGAGCAGGTGCACGGCTTCGACGAACTGCTGAACTCGCTGCTCCAGGCCAACCTGGCGCAGGTCTCGGTGGCGCAGAACGAGGACATGCGCAAGATCACCGCCTGGGCGGCGATCTTCGCCGTGCCGACCATGATCACCGGCGTGTACGGCATGAACTTCGACTACATGCCGGAACTGCACCACCGGTACGGCTATCCGATGGTGCTCGGCAGCGTGGTGCTGATCTGCGTCGGGATGTACCGCGGCTTCCGTCGCAACGGCTGGCTGTAGGGCCCGGGCGGGGCCCGCAGCGGGTCCGGGGCGGGCACCGGTGACCGGCCACCGGGCGGCCACCGGGCGGCTGTCGGCTACCGACGACCGGCGCGCGCGACCAGCACCAGGCCCAGCAGGATCAGCACCACCGCCGGGTACGCGGCGACCGGGGGCCACTGGCCGAGCCAGAGCGCCGCGATCAGCGCGGCGCCCGGGGTCTCCAGCAGGACCGAGGTGGAGGTGACCGAGGGCCCGAGGGTGCGCACGACCCGGTTGCTGAGCGAGTGGCCCAGCAGCTGGGCGGTGACCATCAGCAGCACGATCTGCCACCAGGCCCCGGCCGACCAGCCGGACAGCGGCGTCCCGGCCACCAGGCAGACCGCCAGCAGGACCGCGCCGGTGGTGGCGTAGCAGACCAGCGTGTACGCGGTGGTGCTGACGGTCCGGCGGACCTCGGCGCCGAGCAGCACGTACCCGGCGGCGGCCAGGCCCGCGCCGAGCGCCAGCGCGTCCCCGGCCAGGGCGCGCGGCGAGAGCGAGAGGTCGACACCGGTGAGCACCAGGACCCCGGCGAAGGCCACCGCCATGCCGAGCCAGACCATCCGCGGCGCCCGCACCCCGAGCAGCCGCATCAGCAGGATGGTCCAGAGCGGGGTGGTGGTGACCAGGGCGGTCGCCGACGCGACCGAGGTCATCCGCAGGCTGGGCATCCAGAGCGCGAAGTGGACGGCGAGCAGGGCGCCGGCCGCCGCGGCCAGCAGCAGCGCCCGCCGGGAGATCCCGCGCAGCTCCGCCCGGTGGCGCAGCAGCGCGTACGGGCCGAGCACGCCGACCGACATGACGTTGCGCCAGAAGGCGATCGCCAGGGCCGGCGCGGCGGTGGCGCTGATCAGCGGTGCGGAGAGCGAGATGCCCGCGACCGAGACCGCGAGCAGCAGCAGGTCGAACCTGGGGAGCGGCTGCGCGGGGGCCGCGACGGTACCGGTGGGGGCGGTGACGGCGGCGACGGTGGCGGGGGCAGACTCTGGCCGGACGGCGGGCACGACGCTCCTCTGCTTCGGAGTGAGGGGTGCGGTTCAGGAAGGACTGCAGGGCGGGCTGCGGGCGGGCGACTCCTACCGTAAGGCCCGTGCCGCACCGACGGAACTGTCGCCCGAACCGCGAGACATCGCCCGGACGGCTCAGGCCGTACGCTGTGCGCCATGGACCGTACGCCTGCCGCAGCCGCGACCGCCGACGACTTCCTCGACCGGGCCCTGCTGGAGGAGGCCGCGAAGAAGTCGGGGCTGCTCTGGGTCCGGGCGGACGGTCAGGAGCACGGCCGGGCCGTCTGGCACGCCTGGCACGACGGCGCGGTGGTGGTGGTCGGCGACGGCGCCGAACAGCCGCTGCACGGACTGACCGGCGGGGCGGGCGCGGTGGTGACCGTCCGCAGCAAGGACAAGGGCGGCCGGCTGACCGGCTGGCCGGCCCGCGTGGTCGAGCTGGCCCCGGGGAGCGAGGCCTGGCTGGGCGCCGTCGAGGAGCTCAAGGGCAAGCGGCTGAACGCCCCCGACACCGACACCGTCACCGACCGGTGGGCCCGCGAGTGCCGGGTGCTCCGGCTGGAGCCGGCCGGCTCGGCCGACGGCGTGCTCACCGAGCAGCCGGGTGCGATGCCGGACGCCTCGCACGCCACCGCCCCGATGCCCACCCCGGCCACCACCCGGCAGCCGATCCCCGCCGGCCTGCCGAAGCTGCTGTTCAAGCGCCGCAAGGGCTGAGCCTCCCCGCCGCGGCGAGCCCCCCGGCCCCCGGCGCACCCCCGGCCCGCAGCCACCCTCCGGCGGCCCCGGCGTCCCCGGCGGCGCGCCCGTGCCCGGTTCGCCCGGGTTTCCACCGAGCCCGGTCGCGGGTCCCCGCGTAGCCTTGGCCACGGGGCGTGCCCGCGCGCCCGACCGGAGCGTCGAGCGAGCGAGGGAGTCCATGGCAGGGGCAGGCAGCCGGGTCTTCATCTCCCACCTCTCCGGCATCGCCGTCTTCGACCCGAACGGCGACCAGGTCGGCCGGGTCCGGGACGTCGTGGTCACGCTCCGCCTCGGTGGCCGACCGCCCCGGGTGCTCGGACTCGTGGTCGAAGTGATCGGCCGCCGCCGGATCTTCCTCCCGATGACCCGGGTGACCAGCCTGGAATCCGGCCAGGTGCTGACCACCGGCGTGATCAACATGCGCCGCTTCGAACAGCGCACGTCCGAGACGCTCGTCCTCGGCGAACTGCTGGACCGCATCGTCACCTGGAGCAAGTCCGACCAGGACGTCACCGTCCTGGACGTCGCGATGGTGCAGACCCGGCTGCGCGAGTGGGAGATCAGCAAGGTCTTCGTCCAGGTCGGCCGGCCCGGTCGGCTGCGCAAGTCCAAGGGCGAGACGCTCACCCTGGACTGGAAGGACGTCACCGGCTTCGCCCTCGCCGAGGAGAACCAGGGCGCCGCCAACCTGCTCGCGACCTTCGACCAGCTGCGCGCCGCCGACCTCGCCAACGTCATGCACCACCTCTCCGCCAAGCGCCGCGCCGAGGTCGCCGCCGCACTCGACGACGAACGGCTCGCCGACGTCCTGGAGGAGCTGCCCGAGGACGACCAGGTCGAGATCATCGGCAAGCTCAAGGACGAACGGGCCGCCGACGTCCTGGAGGCGATGGACCCGGACGACGCCGCCGACCTGCTCTCCGAACTGCCCGGCGACGAGGCCGAGCGGCTGCTCCAGCTGATGGAACCGGAGGAGGCCGAGCCCGTCCGCCGCCTGCTCACCTACGAGGAGAACACCGCCGGCGGCCTGATGACCACCGAGCCGATCGTGCTGGAGCCGAACGCCACGGTGGCCGAGGCGCTGGCCCGGGTGCGGGTCTCCGACAACAAGCCCGCGCTGGCCGCGCAGGTCTTCGTCTGCCGCCCGCCCAACGAGACGCCGACCGGCAAGTACCTGGGCACCGTGCACTTCCAGCGGCTGCTGCGCGAACCCCCGTACACCCTGGTCGGCTCGCTGGTGGACGACGACCTGGACCCGCTGCCGCCGGACACCCCGCTGACGCTGGTCACCAGCTACCTGGCGACGTACAACATGGTCGCCGCCCCCGTGGTCGACGAGGCCGACCACCTGGTCGGCGCGGTGACCGTCGACGACGTGCTCGACCACCTGCTGCCCGAGGACTGGCGCGAGGCCGCCCCGCACGGGCCGGCCGACGAGAGAGAGGTGACCGGTGGACGCTGACCGCAAGGGCCGACGGGACGACTCCCCCCGCCAGCGCCTGCAGGGCGAGCTGCGCCAGCTGCGCGAGGTGCGCGCCCGCGAACGCGGCCGCGTCCAGCGCACCGAACCCCCGTCCGGAGGCGGCCGCGCCCGGCTCGACCAGCCGCGCACCACCCGCCCCGGCCTGATCACCCTGCCGACGTACGACCCGGAGGCCTTCGGCAAGCTCTCCGAGCGGATCGCGCGCTTCCTCGGCACCGGGCGGTTCATCGTCTGGATGACCATCGTCGTGATCGTGTGGGTGGGCTGGAACACCGTGCTGCCGGACCAGGTGCACTTCGACGACTACCCGTTCATCTTCCTCACCCTGATGCTCTCGCTCCAGGCCTCGTACGCGGCGCCGCTGATCCTGCTGGCACAGAACCGCCAGGCCGACCGGGACCGCGTCAACATGGAGCAGGACCGCGCCCGCAGCGACCGCAACATCGCCGACACCGAGTACCTCACCCGCGAGGTGGCCGCGCTCCGCCAGGGCCTCGGAGAGGTCGCCACCCGCGACTTCCTCCGCTCCGAACTCCAGGCGCTGCTCAAGGAGATCGACGAGCGCCGGGAGACCTCGGACGTGCTGTGACCTGCGGCACGCTACCGACCGGTTAAGCACCCTTCCCGGCGCCGTACCATCAAGGCATGGCCAACGAGACAGAGGTCGCGGCCGGCGTCACGGAGGAGTCCGTACGCCAGGCGCTTGCGACCGTCAACGACCCGGAGATCAACCGCCCGATCACCGAGATCGGCATGGTGAAATCGGTCGGGATCGACGAGGGCGGCGCCGTGCGCGTCGCGGTCTACCTGACGGTCTCCGGCTGTCCGATGCGCGACACCATCACCGCCCGCGTCCGCGAGGCGGTCGGCCGGGTCCCCGGGGTGACCGGGGTCGAGGTCGAGCTCGACGTCATGAGCGACGAGCAGCGCAAGGAGCTCTCGCAGCTGCTGCGCGGCGGCGCCCCCGAGCGGGAGATCCCGTTCGCCAAGCCCGGCACGCTGACCCGGGTCTACGCGGTCGCCTCCGGCAAGGGCGGCGTCGGCAAGTCCTCGGTGACGGTCAACCTCGCGGCCGCGATGGCCGAGGACGGCCTGAAGGTCGCCGTCGTGGACGCCGACATCTACGGCCACAGCGTGCCGCGCATGCTGGGCGTCGAGGGCCGGCCGACCCAGGTCCAGGACATGATCATGCCGCCGCAGGCGCACGGCGTGAAGGTCATCTCGATCGGCATGTTCACCCCGGGCAACACCCCGGTGGTCTGGCGCGGTCCGATGCTGCACCGCGCACTCCAGCAGTTCCTGGCCGACGTGTACTGGGGCGACCTGGACGTCCTGCTGCTGGACCTGCCGCCCGGCACCGGCGACATCGCGATCTCGGTGGCCCAGCTGGTCCCCAACGCGGAGATCCTGATCGTCACCACCCCGCAGATGGCCGCCGCCGAGGTGGCCGAGCGGGCCGGCACCATCGCGGTGCAGACCCACCAGAAGATCGTCGGCGTGATCGAGAACATGTCCGGCATGCCGTGCCCGCACTGTGACGAGATGATCGACGTGTTCGGCACCGGCGGCGGCCAGATCGTCGCGGACGCGCTCACCCGCACCGTCGGCGCCACCGTCCCGGTGCTCGGCTCGATCCCGATCGACGTCCGGCTGCGCGAGGGCGGCGACGACGGTCGCCCGGTCGTCCTGGCCGCCCCCGACTCCCCGGCCGCTGCCGCCCTCCGCGCCGTCGCCGGCAAGCTCGGCGGCCGCCAGCGCGGTCTCTCCGGCCTCTCCCTCGGCCTCACCCCGAAGAACAAGTTCTGACGCGCCGCCACGTCGGTGGTGCGGCCGTGAGGGCGTGAAGGGGCCCGCCGGGAGACCGGCGGGCCCCTTCCGTGCGGCTTCGTCGCGGGCGCGCCTACGGGCGGGCGTAGGCGGTCAGGTCGGGGACGGTGGCGAAGCCGGCGCCGTAGGCGCTGACGCCCCGGCCGTAGGCGCCGAGCAGGACGCCGGGGGCCTCGCCCGCCAGCACCCACCCGTACTCGGACTCGCGGTAGCGGAACGGCTGCGGCAGCCCGTTGACCGGAAGGCTGAGGGTGGACCAGCCGGGGCCGGCCAGGTCGTCGGCGAGGTCCCAGGCGAGCGCGGACTGCTGCTCCAGCCAGTCCTGGCGCCGCGAGCGGTCCAGTTGCCCCGGCCAGGTGGCCGCGAGCAGGCCGGAGCCGGCCAGCCAGGCGGCCGAGGAGGCGGACGTCGCCTCCAGGGTCCCGGTGTTGTCGGCGCTGCGGCGGCTGTCCCGGCGGGCCACCGTCACGACGACGGCGAACTTCCGGACGTCCCGCGGCTCGTACTGGCGGGCCGGCTCCTCGCCGTGGCCCAGGCTGCCGTAGTCGACGGAGCCCCGGGCCGCCCCCGCGCGCGGACCGCCGGCGGCGCCGGGCCCGCCGGGCTGCAGGTAGCGGCGGCCGCTCCAGCCGTCGTCCAGGCCGTACCACGGGAAGTCCGCGGACAGGTACGGCATCAGCGGGTCCGCCGGGCCCGCCTGTCCGCCGACCACCGGTCCGCCGGCCGTGGCCGTCCCCACCGCCTGACTCGTCGCGTCCATCCCCGGGCCTCCTCAAACACACGTATCCCTGCCGTGGCGCGCTCCCATCGTGGCGTACCGCGGCGTCCCCACCGACCGTCTTCGGTCCGGAACGGACCGGAAAGTGACAGACGGCACAGCGGGAACAATCAGCACAATAGCGGCGCCCACGTCGCCGCCCCGCTCAGCCGTGCGGGCGGGCGGGGCGGTGGTGTCGTCGGACGGGCGCCGGAAGGGTGAGCGCGGGGCCGGCGCCGAAGCGCGGGAACGACGCGGGAACGAGGGGGCACCGACCGTCGGCGCCGGGCCGGAACGCCCCGGAGGCGAGCGGGCGAAGCACCGCTCAGGTGGCGTCCGGGTCGAACGGGGGGCGCTCGCCGGGCTGCAGCGGGGAGCCGGCGGCGGCGGCCACCGGGGCCGTGACCGAGGACTTGTCCATCGAGACGGATCCGGACCGGCCGTGGCCGTTCACGGCGGCGGCGGGCTTGTCGTCCAGCACCGAGCGGATGTCGAGGCTGTCCCGCATGTCCTTGAGGCCCAGCGGGTCCTCTTCGCCGCCCATGAGCTGCTTGCGGACGAAGGTCTTCGGGTTGAGGTCCTCGAACTCGAAGTCCTTGAACTCGGGACCGAGCTCGCTGCGGATGTCCTCCTTCGCCGTGTCGGCGAAGGAACGGATCTTCCGGATGAAGCCCATGGTGTCCTGGATCAGCTTCGGCAGCTTGTCCGGACCGAAGATCACGATGGCCATGATGGCCAGGGTCAGGACCTCCAGTGTGCCCACGTCACTGAACACCAAAGCTCCCTAAGCTCGCGATCGGACAACGTCCCTCACAGGGTAATGGCCATCGGCGGGTTCATGACCCCGGTGTGATGAAGCCGTGGTGAAGACCCGCCGATGACCGTGACCGCAGGGGCCACCGCCGCCTATCTGTTCTCGTGGTGCAGCCCGGCCATCCCGGAGCTCGGGGTGCGCTCCGGCACCTCGTGCGGCGGGGTCGCGCCCCGGGTGACCGCCACCGGGCGGACCGGGAAGTCCACCGGTACCTGCGCGTTCATGGGGACCAGCCCGCCGCCGCGGCCGTTGCCGCCGGCCGGGCTGATCGTGGTGCCGTGCTGCTCGTCGCCCGGGCCGGCGAAGCCGCCGACCCCGCCGAGCGTCACCGCGGCGACCGAGAAGGCGCCGGCGGCGGCGAAGACGAAGCGGCGCCCGCGCGGCGGGACCTGCCGGACCACCGGGGCAGCCGCGGCCAGTGGCTGCGGCCCGACCGGGGCCGTCGGGCGGGCGGTCCGCCGGCCCATCAGCGGGCGCAGGACCGCACCGCCGCGACCGAACGCCCGCGGGTCGACCCCGGGCAGCGGCGCGTCGGCGCCCAGCGCGCCCGCTCCGAAGGAGGCGCCGGCCCCGCGGCCGAACGAACCGCCGTTCAGCCGGCTGCCGCCGAGCGTCCCGGCGGCCGGCAGCCCGCCGCCGGGCAGGTCGTCGTCGTCCCGGCCCGGGCGGTCGACCGGCGACCGCTCGTCCTCCGGGAGCGCGCCGACGGCCATCAGCCGGGCCATCAGCGCCGACGACGGGCCGGGCGTACCGGTGCGGGTGAGGAGGTGCTTGACGGCGCGGCCCTCGTCGGCCTCGGCGAGGCACTGCGGACAGGTCGCCAGATGGGCCTGGACGCGGTCGCGCGAGTCGTGGCCGAGTTCGCCGTCGACGAAGGAGGAGAGCCGCTCACCGAGATGGTGCTCCTCGACGGCCGGCTCGCCCGGGCGGACCGCGACGGCGCGCAGCGCGGGCTCGCCCGGCGCTCCGGCCTGGCCGCGTTCCGGCTGCGGTTCCCCGGAGGGGTCGGTCCCGTCGTGGCCGCGCCGCCCCAGGGCGGCCCAGCCGCCCCGGCGGGCCGCGGCCCGGCCGGGCACGTCGGAGTGGCCCGGTCCTGACCGGCCGGTTGCGCTCACGACCGCCTCCGTCCGCGACCGCCCGGCGCGACCGCGGCCTCACCGGCGACGGCGCCGACCGGCACCGGCTCGTCGGCACCGCCGCCGCGGCGCTCACGGCCGGGGGCGGCACCGGGTGCGCGGTGCTTGAGCGCGGCACGCAGGTGCGAGCGGCCGCGGTGGATGCGGCTGCGGACGGTACCGAGCTTCACGCCGAGCGTCGCGGCGATCTCCTCGTAGGAGAGTCCCTCGATGTCGCAGAGCACCACGGCGGCCCGGAACTCGGGCGCCAGGGTGTCCAGCGCCTGCTGGACGTCGGCGTCGAAGTGGGTGTCGCTGAAGTGCTGGGCCGGGCTGGGCTCGCGCGAGGCCAGCCGCTCGGCCGCGTCGTCACCGAGCGCGTCGAAGCGGATGCGCTGGCGTCGGCGGACCATGTCCAGGAACAGGTTGGTGGTGATCCGGTGCAGCCAGCCCTCGAACGTGCCGGGGGTGTACGTGGACAGCGAACGGAACACCCGGACGAAGACTTCCTGGGTGAGGTCCTCGGCGTCGTGCTGGTTACCGGTCAGCCGGTAGGCGAGGCGGTAGACACGGGCACTGTGGGCCTCGACGATCTCCTCCCAGCTGGGCGGAGTCCAGGTCTGCGCGTCGGGGCCCTCGGCGAAGGTCGCGAGGGCGGGGGCCTCGGCGGTACCGGCGGCCGGCGTCTGGGGCGCGGCGGCCGGCTGGTCCGGAGTGGAGTGCGCAGGCTGGTTCATCACGGGCTTCGGCGTACGGGCCGACGCGGTGCCGCGGGAGTGCCGCCGCACAGGGACGTCGCCCTCGGCCACACCTCCTCGGTCGGCTCTTCTGCCCAGCAGGGCCACCACCATATCCACCTCACCCGTCAAGCCCGGATAAAAGTGCCCGCGGCCGTCAAGCCGGAGAACAGGCCCGGGAACCTCCTGTTCCCCCGGTCCCTGCCTCACCAACGGCCCGCCGCCGTACGCGGTTCCCGCCCGGCCAGTAATCTGTGGCAGGAAATATCGACATCCGCTAGGCGCCGGGCCGCCACCCGGGGCTCCGAAAGAGGCAGCCATCAGCGAGTTCGGGCCCGCGCATGCGGCTCTCGCGGACACCTACGTCGGCGAGGACGCGGTGCTGACCTACGCCCGGGCACAGTCCGCGCGGACCGGAATCAGGGCGATCGGACCCAGCGGAGGCGCCTGCCTCCGGCTGCTCGCGGCCGCGCTGGACGCCAAGGCGGTGGCCGAGATCGGCACCGGGACGGGCGTCTCCGGGGTCTACCTGCTGCGCGGGATGCGGCCGGACGGCGTGCTCACCACCGTCGACTCCGAACCGGTCCGCCAGCAGCTGGCCAGGGAGGCGTACCAGGCCGCCGGTTTCGCGGCCAACCGCTCGCGGTTCATACCGGGCCGGGCCCTGGAGGTGCTGCCGCGGCTCGCCGACGGCCAGTACGACCTGGTGTTCTGCGACGGCGACCCGGCGGAGTCACAGGAGTACCTGGCGGAGTCGCTGCGGCTGCTGCGGCCGGGCGGGATGGTCTGCTTCGAGGGCGTCTTCCAGGAGGGCCGGCTGGCCGAGCCGGAGCAGCAGGACCCGCAGACCCGGTCGGTCCGCGACCTGGTGCGCGACGTCCGGGAGAGCGAGAAGCTGCTGCCGGCGCTGCTGCCGGTCTCGGACGGGCTGCTCTGCGCCGTCAAACGCTGAGGGCCGACCCGGGGGGCCCGGGGGCCGCGCGGCGGGCTCCCAGGGCCCGTAGCGGCCCGGGAACGGCCGAGCCCGGGCCGACGTGATCGTCGGACCCGGGCCGGTGGCACATCTCCAGGAGATGGCGAGCACCTGCTGCGGTCAGCCGCAGGCCTTCTTCAGGGCCTCACCGAGGGCGTCGGCCTCGTCAGGCGTGAGCTCCACCACGAGGCGTCCGCCGCCTTCGAGCGGAACGCGCATGATGATGCCCCGCCCCTCTTTGGTGACTTCGAGCGGGCCGTCACCCGTCCGCGGCTTCATGGCCGCCATGCTCGTTCCCCTTCCTGCAACGCTCAGCTACGCACCGGCAGTCCGTCCACCGCCGGTATCGAACGCATTGATCGGAAGCCATTATCCCGCATGCCACGGCCTGATGACCAACATCACTCTCGGTGCAACCTCGGCCGGACCGCCCCCAACCGGCGCATTTCCCGCCATAAGCCCCGGCGCGGCGGTGATCAGTCCGCCGCCGGAAGGTGCGATACCTCACACTCCCCAGCCGGCCCCGCACTCCGGCATCCTGGCAGCCCACGACCACCGTGCGATCACCGCGCGACGAGCAAGGGAGCCCTCGCCCCATGTCCGATTCCGTGCTGTACGAGCTGGACGGCGGCCTGGCCGTCATCACCATCAACCGCCCGGAGGCGATGAACGCGCTGGACGTACCCACCAAGGTGGCTCTGCGTGACACCGTGACGGCCGCCGCCGAGGATCCGGCGGTGCGGGCCGTCCTGCTCACCGGCGCGGGCGACCGGGCGTTCTGCGTCGGCCAGGACCTCAAGGAGCACCTGGGCCGGCTCCGGCAGGCCGAGGAGACCGGCGAGGGCGCGCTGAAGACCGTCGCCGAGCACTACAACCCGCTGCTGCGGGCGCTGGCCGGGATGCGCAAGCCGACCGTGGCGGCGGTGGGCGGGGTGGCGGCCGGCGCGGGCGCCTCGCTGGCCTTCGCCTGCGACTTTCGGATCGTCTCGGAGACAGCCGGCTTCAACACCGCCTTCGCCGGTATCGCCCTGACCGCCGACTCGGGCGCGTCCTGGACGCTGCCGCGGCTGGTCGGACACGCCCGGGCGACCGAGCTGCTGATGCTGCCGCGCACCGTGAAGGCCGCCGAGGCGATGGAGCTGGGGCTGGCCACCAAGGTGGTTCCGGCCGCCGAACTGGCCGCCACCGCACGGGTGTTCGCCAAGGAGCTGGCCGATGGCCCGACCGTGGCGTACGGCGCGATCAAGGAGTCTCTGGCGTACGGCGCCGCGCACACGCTGAGCGAGCTGCTCGACAAGGAGGACGAGCTGCAGACGCTGGCCGGCGACAGCGAGGACCACCGGATCGCGGTCCGCGCCTTCATCGCCAAGGAGAAGCCGCAGTACCTGGGGCGCTGACCGGCGCACGGCCCGCCGGACCGCCCGCCCGCCGGCAGGTCCGCCGGCGACCGCGCGCTACGCCCCGGGCCGCGTCCCGTCGAGGACGGACCGGACGTGGCAGTCGGCGAGGTGGTCGTCGACCAGCCCGCAGGCCTGCATCAGGGCGTAGGCGGTGGTCGGGCCGACGAACCGGAAGCCCTCCTTCTTCAGCGCCTTGGCCAGTGCCGTCGACTCGGGCGTGACGGCCGGTACCTCGCCCGTCGAGCGGGGGGCCGGCCGGTCCGGGTCTGCGGCGAACTGCCAGATCAGCGCGTCCAGCCCGCCGTCCAGGTCGCGGGCGACCCTGGCGTTGGCGATCGACGCCTCGATCTTGGCCCGGTTGCGGATGATCCCGGTGTCGCCGAGCAGCCGCTCGACGTCGGCCTCGCCGAACTCCGCGACCCTCGCGATCTCGAAGCCCGCGAAGGCGGACCGGAAGCCCTCGCGGCGGCGCAGGATGGTGATCCAGGAGAGCCCGGACTGGAAGGCCTCCAGGCAGACCCGCTCGAACAGGGCGTCGTCGCCGTGGACCGGGCGGCCCCACTCGGTGTCGTGGTAGGTGCGGTAGTCGTCCGCCGAGTCGCCCCAGGCGCAGCGGCGCAGGCCGTCCGGGCCGACGACGGCGCCACCGGTCGGGGCGTCCGTCGGGGCACCGGCCGCGACGTCCGCGTCGGCGCTCACCGGCCGTCCGCCGGCTCCGCGTCCTCCGGGCCGGCGGGAGCCTTGGTGAGGACGACGGCGGGCTCGACGACCTTGGCGAAGTCCTCCAGGCCGGGCAGCGGCTCGGCGCCCGTGCCGGGGCGGTCGGCGGCCTCCACCGCGCCGCGCACGGCGGCGAGCGCCTCCAGCTCGACGATCCGCGCGTCGCGGTAGGCGAGTTCGACGCCCAGCCGGTCGAGCACGTCGTCCACCTCGTCCATCCGGTAGCCGCGGACGGCCATCGGCAGGCGGATCGCCTCGACGTCCTCCTGACCGAGCGGGCGGTCCTGCGGCAGCCCGGCGGCGATCCGGTCGTGCACCGCCTCCGGCAGCGAGCCGCCCCCGCCCAGCGCCACCAGCGCGGCGCCGCCGACCACCACGGCCATCGCCACCACGATCACCCAGAACACGAGCGGTCCTCCCGATTTTCCGGCCGGCCCCGACAGGAGTGGGATCATGGTCCCGATGGGCCGGGGGCCATCATCGCACTCGCAGCAGCTGTGGAGGAGACATCGGTGGCACTGCGCCTGGGACCACGGGAATTCGGCGACGACGAGCTGGTGATCATGGCGATCGTCAACCGGACTCCTGACTCGTTCTTCGACAAGGGCGCCACCTTCGCCGACGAGGCGGCGTTCGCCGCCGCCGACCGCGCGATGGCCGAGGGCGCCGCGATCCTGGACATCGGCGGGGTGAAGGCCGGGCCGGGCGACGAGGTCACCGTCGAGGAGGAGCTGAGGCGCACCGTGCCGTTCGTGGCGGAGCTGCGCAAGCGCCACCCGGAGGCCGTGATCAGCGTCGACACCTGGCGGCACGAGGTCGGCGAGGCGGTCTGCGAGGTCGGCGCGGACCTGCTGAACGACGCCTGGGGCGGGGTGGACCCGCGGCTGGCCGAGGTGGCCGCCCGGTACGACGCCGGGCTGGTCTGCACCCACGCGGGCGGCGCCGAGCCGCGGACCCGACCGCACCGGACCGGGTACCCGGACGTGATGGCGGACATCCTGCGGGTGACCGTCGGGCTGGCCGAGCGGGCGGTGGGGCTCGGCGTGCGGCGGGACGCGGTGGTCATCGACCCGGGGCACGACTTCGGCAAGAACACCCGGCACTCGCTGGAGGCGACCCGGCGGCTGCCGGAGATGACGGCGACCGGGTTCCCCGTGCTGGTCTCGCTCTCCAACAAGGACTTCGTCGGCGAGACCCTGGACCTGCCGGTGGACCGGCGGCTGCTCGGCACGCTGGCGACCACCGCGGTCTCCGCCTGGCTGGGCGCCCGGGTGTACCGGGTGCACCAGGTGGCGGAGACCCGGCAGGTGCTGGACATGGTCGCCTCGATCCGCGGCAGCCGCCCCCCGGCGGTCGCCCGCCGGGGGTTGGCCTGAGAGGCGCGCCGGGCAGGGCCTAGATCTCGTTCACCGGCCGGCGGGCGTCGGCGAGGATCTTCAGGACCTCGTCGATGTCGTCGGTGATGTGGAAGAGCTCCAGGTCGTGCGGGGCGGCCTTGCCCTGCGCGACCAGGGTGTTCTTCAGCCAGTCGGCCAGCCCGCCCCAGTACTCGCTGCCGAAGAGGATCACCGGGAAGCGGGTGACCTTCTTCGTCTGCACCAGGGTGAGCGCCTCGAACAGCTCGTCCAGCGTGCCGAGGCCGCCGGGCAGGACGACGAACCCCTGCGCGTACTTCACGAACATCGTCTTTCGGACGAAGAAGTAGCGGAAGTTCAGCCCGAGGTCGACGAACTCGTTGAGCCCCTGCTCGAAGGGCAGCTCGATGCCGAGCCCGACGCTGAGCCCGCCGGCGTCCGAGGCGCCCCGGTTGGCCGCCTCCATCGCCCCGGGGCCGCCCCCGGTGATCACCGCGTAGCCGGCCTCGGCCAGCGCCCGTCCGATCGCCACGCCCGCCGCGTACTCGGTCGAGTCGACCGGGGTCCGGGCGGAGCCGAAGACGCTGATCGCGGGCGGGAGTTCGGCCAGCGCGCCGAAGCCCTCGACGAACTCCGAGGTGATCCGCAGGACCCGCCAGGGGTCGGTGTGCAGCCAGTCGGTCGGGCCGGTGGTGTCCAGCAGGCGCTGGTCCGTCGTGCTCTCGCCGACCTGGTCCCGGCGCACCAGCACCGGGCCCTTCTGCTTCTCGGGCCACGCCTTCTTCGGGTGCGGCTCGCCCACCTGCTCAGGACCGTGTCCGTAGTGCTTTTCGTCTCCAGTGCCTGTCATGACGAAACCCTACGCCCGCCGATCCCGGTTTTCAGGCAACGGTGAAAGGTCGGTTGGGCAACCGGAAGGTGGCGTTCAGCCGTTGATGCGCTTGTCGCCTCAGTCGGTCAGCCAGGCGCGCAGCCGCTCCTCGGTCTCGGCGATGGCGGTGAGCGAGCAGTGCTCGTCCCGCTTGTGGGCCTGGTTCGGGTCGCCCGGGCCGTAGTTGACCGCCGGGACGCCGAGCGCGCTGAACCGGGCGACGTCGGTCCAGCCGAACTTGGCGCGGGCCGTGCCGCCGGTCGCGGCCACGAACGCCCGGGCGGCCGGCTGCGCGAGGCCGGGCAGCGCGCCCGGGGCGAAGTCGGTGACCGTGACCTCGTAGCCGTCGAGGACCTCGCGCACGTGCTTCTCGGCCGCGGCCTCGTCGCGGTCCGGGGCGAACCGGAAGTTGACGGTCACCACGCACTCGTCGGGGATGACGTTCCCGGCCACCCCGCCGTCGATCCGCACCGCGTTGAGGCCCTCGCGGTACTCCAGCCCGTCGATCTCGACCCGGCGCGGCTCGTACGCGGCGAGCCGGCCGAGCACCTCGGCGGCGTGGTGGATGGCGTTGTCGCCGAGCCAGCTGCGGGCCGAGTGGGCACGCACGCCGGTGAGCCGGACCTGTGCGCGCAGGGTGCCCTGGCAGCCGCCCTCGACGGTGGCCTGGCTGGGCTCCATCAGCACGGCGAAGTCGGCGGCCAGCCAGTCGGGGTGGGCCTGGACGAGGTGCCCGAGGCCGTTGCGGTGGGCCTCCACCTCCTCGCAGTCGTAGAACACGAAGGTGAGGTCGCGGTTGGGCTCCGGCAGGGTGGCGGCGAGCCTGAGCTGGACGGCCACGCCGGACTTCATGTCGGAGGTGCCGCAGCCGTAGAGGAGGTCGCCCTCGACGTAGGAGGGCAGGTTGTCGGCGATCGGCACCGTGTCCAGGTGCCCGGCGAGCAGCACGCGTTCGGCCCGGCCGAGGTCGGTGCGGGCCACCACGTTGTTGCCGTACCGGTCGACGGTCAGGTGCGGGTAGGCGCGCAGGGCGGCCTCCACGGCGTCGGCGAGCGCCTGCTCGTCGCCGCTGACGGAGGGGAAGTCCACCAGCTGGGCGGTCAGCGCGCCGCCGTCGAGGGTGAGGTCCAGGGACGTCTTCGGGCTGCTCATGGTCACCCAGCCTAGTCCGGTGGCGGGTCACGGCGCGGCCCCGCCGTAGCGGGGCTGTGACACCGTCACCCGCAACCGACGGTCACCGCACACCCGTCCGAGTGGGTACGGTGTCGGTTCGGATGCCCGGCCCGGAACCCCGGTCCGGACAGCACGGTTTCGGTGAGAGGGGCGGCGGTGGCCAGGAGAAGGAGCGGCGGCCGGGACGACGGCACGGTGCCCCGGCGGCGTCGCGGACTGCGGGCGGTGCTGATCGGCCTGCTGGTGCTGGCCGTGGTGGCGGTCGGGCTGTTCTGGCTCCGCGACCAGAAGCTGCTGACCCCCGAGGGCTGCTCGGTGAAGACCCCGGCCGGCGAGGGCGAGCTGGAGATCCCGCAGGCGGCCAACGCGGCGACCATCGCCGCCGTCGCGCACTCCCGCGCCCTGCCGGACCGGGCGGTGACCATCTCGCTGGCCACCGCGATGCAGGAATCCAAGATCCGCAACCTGACCGGCGGCGACCGGGACTCGGTCGGCCTGTTCCAGCAGCGGCCCTCCCAGGGCTGGGGCACCGTGCAGCAGATCATGGACCCGGTCTACGCGACCAACAAGTTCCTCGACGGCCTGGTGAAGGTCCCCGGCTACACCCGGCTGCCGCTGACCGACGCGGCCCAGCAGGTGCAGAAGAGCGGCTACCCGCAGGCCTACGCCAAGCACGAGACCAAGGCCACCCTGCTGGCCTCCGCGCTGACGGGCCGCGAGGCGGCCTCGCTGAACTGCGTGGTGCACGACTTCGCGGCGCCCGACGAGGCCGAGGAGGCACCGACGGCCACCGCCCCCGGCGCCACCGCCCCGGCCGCCGCCCCGCCGGACCGGACCCAGGTGCTGAGCGACCGGGTCCGCCGCGAGTTCGGCCGCACGGTGACCCCGGCCGGCGGCTACTCGTCCACGGTCAAGGGCGCCGAGAACGCCGTCTCGCTGACCCCGGACCCGACCGCCTCCACCGACGCCGGGCCGGACGCCGAGCGCCAGAGCGGCTGGGCGGTGGCGCACTGGGCGGTGACCCAGGCCCAGAAGCTGGGCATCGAGACCGTCGCGTACGACGGGAGGATCTGGCGGAAGGCGAAGTCGGAGGACGGCTGGAAGCCGCAGCCGACCGGGACCTCGACCACGCTGGTGCTGGTCTCGCTGGCCACGGCCGCGAAGAGCTGAGCAGCCCGCTGCGCCGGGCCGACCGGTCACCCGGACGGCCCGGCGCAGTGGTGTTTCCGGGGGCGGGAACCGCCCGGTCCGGGCCGCTGACGCACTGGTGTCCGGGTTGCCGCCGTACGAGTGATTCGCGTCAACGCAGGTGGACGGCCGGTACCGGCGGGCCGGCCTGGCGCAGAACCGTCACTCCCCTTGCCCCGCCGTACCCGCACACCCCCGGCCGGGCACCCGGGCCCACCCCGACGGCGGTCGTACCATCCGATGGTCGGCTCGACGCTTTCCTTGCACCGACCGAAACCTTCTGGCTTCTCAAGCGGTAACAACGTCGTCCGCCCGGCGGACGAGACGGACACCAGACCCCCTTCGAGGAGCCCCATGTCTCACCCCCTCACGCGACGGATCGCCCAGGCCGCACTGCTCGTGGCGGCCGGCGCGACCCCGCTGGTCGCGGCCGGCTCCGCGTCCGCCGCCGACGCCCTCCTGCCCAAGAGCGACCTGGCCGCGCCGCTGGGCCAGCTGACCAACACCGACACGGGTTCCACCCTCCAGCACACCACCCACGAGCTGGGCAAGGCGGCCGGGAACACCGGCGCCGCCACCGTCGCCGCGGGCGTGCCCGCCACCGCCGACGCCACCGGCAACATCGTCGCGCAGCAGCTCCCCGAGGCCAACGAGAAGGCCAGCTCGCTGACGGCACCGCTCGACCAGACCGCCGCCACCACCGGCCAGCTCTCCGGCGTCACCCCGAAGGTCGCCAAGGCCCTGGCCGGCAAGCTCGGCGAGGCCGTCACCGGCCACGGCGCCACGCAGCGCAGCGCCGGCGCCGGCGCCAACCCGGTCGGCGGGCTCTCCCAGGCCGGCGCCCTCACCCAGGCCGTCCCCGGTGCCTCCGGCCTCACCAGCGCCGTTCCCAGCACCGGCACCGTGACCGACGCGCTGCCGCTCGGCGCCGTCACCCGCGCCCTCCCCGGCGGCCTGGCGGCCGACCTGCCGGGCGCCGACGTGCTCGGCCTGGCCGAGCACGGTTCGGCCAACCGCCTGGGCGGCGCCGACCTCGGCCCGAACAGCCCGCTGAACGGCCTGACCGGTCTGACCGGCCCGCTCGGCAGCCTGCTGGGCGGCGTCAACGGCGGCGCCCTCGGCGGCCTGCCGATCGGCTGAGACCCGCCCGCCGCATGCCGAGGGGCCGGCGTCCTGCACGCCGGCCCCTCGTGCGGCCCGGGGGAGCCGCGTACGACGCCGCTCCCCCGGGCCGTTCCGCTACGCCGCGGGCCCGGCGTGCAACCGCTCCACGGCCGCCGCGACCCGCTCGTCGGTCGCCGTGAAGGCGACCCGGACGAACCGTCCGCCGGCCGGCCCGTAGAAGTCGCCGGGCGCCACCAGGATGCCCAGGGAGGCCAGTTCGGCCACCGTCTCCCAGCACGGCCGGTCCTGGGTCACCCACAGGTAGAGGCTCGCCTCCGAGTGCTCGACCCGGAACCCGTACGCCTCCAGCGCGGACCGCAGCGCCGAGCGCCGGGCCGCGTACCGCTCGCGCTGCTCCGCCACGTGCGCGTCGTCCGCGAGCGCCGCGGCCGTCGCGGCCTGGACCGGGGCCGGCACGATCATGCCGCCGTGCTTGCGCACCTCCAGCAGTTCCTTGACCACCACCGGGTCGCCCGCCACGAAGGAGGCGCGGTAGCCGGCCAGGTTGGAGCGCTTGGAGAGGGAGTGGACGGCCAGCAGGCCCTCGTGCTGCCTCCCGTCACCGTCGGTCCCGCAGACGTCCGGGTGCAGGACGGAGACCGGGTCGGCCTCCCAGCCCAGCTCCAGGTAGCACTCGTCGCTGACCAGCAGCGCCCGGTGCTCCCTCGCCCACGCGACCGTGCGGCGGAGCTCGTCCTTGCCGAGCACCCGGCCGGTCGGGTTGGAGGGCGAGTTGACCCAGATCAGGCGGACCCGCGAACCGTCCAGCTCGTCCACCGAGTCGTACTCCACCGGATCGGCGCCGCAGAGCCGGGCGCCCACCTCGTACGTCGGGTAGGCCAGCCGCGGGTAGGCGACCTGGTCGCCGGGGCCGAGGCCGAGCTGGGTCGGCAGCCAGGCCACGAGCTCCTTGGAGCCGACGGTCGGCAGCACGGCCTGCGGGCCGATCTCGGCGCCGACCCGGCGGTGCAGCCAGTCGGCGATCGCCCCGCGCAGCTCCACCGGGCCCCAGACGGTCGGATAGCCGGGGGTGTCGGTCGCGGCGGCGAGCGCCTTCTGGACCACCTCGGGCACCGGGTCGACGGGGGTCCCGACCGAGAAGTCGCAGAGCCCTCCGGGGTGCGCGAGAGCGGTCTTCTTGTACGGCTCCAGCTTGTCCCAGGGGAAGGCCGGCAGGAGGTCCGAAACGCGGCGCGCCGCTCCCGGGTGGCCCGGGAACGGCGCGTGCGTGCTGTTCTTGGTAGTCACAGCTCAGATGCCACCGATCGGTCAGTGCTCGGCGTTCTGCGGCGGCAGAGCGGCGATGAACGGGTGGTCGCGCTCGATCAGACCGAGCTTCGACGCACCACCGGGCGAACCGAGATCGTCGAAGAACTCGACGTTCGCCTTGTAGTAGTCCTTCCACTCCTCCGGCGTGTCGTCCTCGTAGAAGATCGCCTCGACCGGGCAGACCGGCTCACAAGCGCCACAGTCGACACACTCATCCGGGTGGATGTAGAGCGATCGCTCGCCCTCGTAGATGCAGTCAACCGGGCACTCTTCGATGCACGCCTTGTCCTTGACGTCGACACAAGGCTGCGCGATGACGTAGGTCACGCTGTCGTTCCTCCTCGGAAGGGCACGGCGGCCCATTCTGTTTTCTCGCGTGCGCGGGTGAGCGCGGCGTCGTCGATGCCCGCCCCTAGTATCGCGGGTCGGAGACCGCAAATGCACAGGAGGTGCCCAGATGGCCGCCGAAGGGCCGGTTCAGGACCGTCCGGAAGTCCGGATAGGCCGTGCGGACGTTGGCCTGCGGGTCTCCGCCCGACGTCTCTCGGGCCTCGTGGACGGCAGGCCCGAGTTCCGCGACGTGATCGGCGTGCTCGCCTCCTGGGACGACCGGGGACTGACCGTCGTCCCGCGCACCGGCGGACCGGTCTCCTTCGACGAGCGGCTGCTCGTCGCGGGCAAGGTCGTACCGCTCTTCCCGGCCAGGCGCGCGCCGCTGCCGGCCGCCTCCCCGGTCGAACTCCAGCGGATCGCCGCCCGCGGCTGGCCGGCCGTCGACCGGGAACCGCTCGGTGCGTGGACGCTGCGCGCCTCGGCCGGATTCACCCGGCGGGCCAACTCCGTCCAGGCGCTCGGCGACCCCGGGCTCCCGCTCGACGAGGCGCTCGCGGCCGCCCGCGCCTGGTACGCGGCGCGCGGGCTGCCGGCCTGGGTGGAGGTCAGCACGCCCGGCTCCCCGGAACCGCTGCGGGCCGCGCTGGACCGGCTCGGCGCGGTGTACTCGCCGACCCTGGTGCGGGTCGCACCACTGGCCGGACTCGCCCGGGCGGGCGCCCCGGCGGCGGTCGGCCGGGTGCGGCTCTCCCGGACGGCCGGGCCGCAGTGGCTGTCGCTGTACCGCCGGGCCTCCGACGACCCGGCGGTCGAGGAGGCCGCCCTGCGGGTGATCCACGGCGGGCCGTCGGTCTGGTTCGCGACCGTGCCCGGGGCGCAGGGCCGGCCCCCGCTGGCGATCGGACGGTGCGTCGTCGACGGCCCGTGGGCCTGCTTCGGCGCGGTCGAGGTCGATGCCCGCGCGCGACGGGCCGGGCTGGCCACCGCGCTGATGGCGGTGCTCGCCTCCCGCGCCGCCGAGGAGGGCGCCACCGGCGCGTTCCTCCAGGTCGAGGCGGAGAACGACGGCGCCGTCGCGCTGTATGACGGACTCGGCTTCACGACCAGTCACACTTACCACTACGCGCGGCTCCCCCAGGGGTAGCGCCCACGCGTGGAACCGCCTGATTGTCCGCCCGTCCCCAGAAAGCCGCCGCAGCCACCGTGACCGAGCAGAGCAGAACACGCTTCCGGACCGAGGCCCGGGCCGAGCACCCCGATCCGGTGCTGCTCTGCCTGCTCGCGGCCGCCGAGCACACCCGCACCCCCGACCCGGACGACCCGGACGACCTGCCGGGCCCGCCCGCCCTCGCGGCCCTGCTCGCCGCCTGTGAGGCCGCGCTCGAACGGCACGCGGCCTCGGTCCGGCTCGCCGTCGCCGAACGGTTCCCGGCCGGGCCCGAGGAGACCGCCGCCCTGCTGGCCGCCGTCCTCGGCGGCCGGGAGCGGTTCCACGGACGGAAGTCCGACTACCGGCGGCTGGAGTCCTCGCTGCTGCCCGACGTGCTGCGGCGCCGGCGCGGTCTGCCGATCATGCTCGCGCTGGTCTGGATGGCCGTCGGCCGGCGGGCCGGACTCGCCGTGCACGGGATCGCCCTGCCCGGCCACTTCATCGTCGCGGTCGGCGGCCCCGCCGGCGGCGACGACTACGTGCTGGCCGACCCGTTCCACGGCGGACGGCTGCTCGACCTGCCGGACGCGGCGGAGCTCGTCCGCGCCACCGGACACGAGTTCACCGCCGAACTGCTCACCCCCGCGGCACCGTTGGACATCGTGCTGCGGGTGCTCGGCAACATCCGGGCCTGGGCCGCCGACCGCCCCGAACACGCTCGCACCCAGCTCTGGGCCACCGAACTCGCCCTGCTCCTCCCCCGCCACCCCGCCCAGCTCCGCCTGGAACGGGCGGAGCTGCTGGTCCGCACCGGCGACTTCCTGGGCGGGGCCGGGGAGATGGACGAGTACGCCGAGATCCTGGACGCCTTCGATCCCGACACCGCCGCCAAGGTCCGCCGGGACGCCCGGGCCGCGCGGCACCGGCTGAACTGAGCCGCCCGGCGGGAATCGTCGGACGCGCGCTACAGCCCGCGCTCGACGGCGGCCGGACAGCCGGGGACGTCGGCCACCGGGGCGACCGGCCGTGCGGTCACGAGCGGATCCCCGGCGAAGAAGCCGACGGTGCACGCCCCCCGGTCCGGACCTCCGGCCGGGGTGAGCGCGGCGCAGGGGACCAGGGCCACGAGCAGGGCGGCGAGCACCGACACGGCAGGCTTCGACATGCCCGTCATGGTGCCCGCCGCCCGCGCCCGACAGCGGCCCGGCCGATCCTTCGGCACGGAGAGTTCCTCCGCCCGCAGCAACCGCCCGGGGCAACCGCCCGCGGACGGGGTGCCGACCGGGGGCCGGTCCCCGTACCGGGCGGAGCGGCCACCGGAGCCGCAGACCGGAGCCGGTCCGGGGCGTTCACCGGGGCGGTTGTCGGAGGCGGGGGCTACCGTCCTCCCCGGAGGCCGGACGGATCGCCCCGCGCGGGCGCCCTCGGCCAAGGGGGAGCGGCATGGGCTCCCGGCACCGCTCGTCCGCGGGCCCGGCGCCCTGTTCCGGCCCCGCTCCCCCTCACACCGCCCGCCCCCGACCGTCCCGGACCGTCCAGTCGCCGGGTCTAGATTCCGAGCGACTTCTTCACGAAGTCGACCTGGAGCAGCAGCAGGTTCTCCGCCACCTCCTCCTGCGGCGTCATGTGGGTGACCCCCGACAGCGGCAGCACCACGTGCGGCCGGCCGGCCGCCAGCAGCGCCGAGGAGAGCCGCAGGGTGTGCGCGGCCACCACGTTGTCGTCGGCCAGACCGTGAATGATCATCAGCGGCCGCTCCAGGCCCGCCGCGTAGCCGCTCAGCGAGTTGGCCGCGTACACCTCCGGCCGCTCGGCGGGGTGGCCGAGGTAGCGCTCGGTGTAGTGGGTGTCGTACAGCTCCCAGTCGGTGACCGGGGCGCCCGCGACGGCCGCGTGGAAGACGTCCGGACGGCGCAGCACGGCGAGCGCGGCGAGGTAGCCGCCGTACGACCAGCCGCGGATGGCGACCCGGTCGAGGTCCAGCGGGAACTCCCCGGCGAGCGCCCGCAGCGCGTCGGCCTGGTCGTCCAGGGTGGCGCCGGCGAAGTCGAAGGCGATCGACTTCTCCCAGGCCGGCGTGCGCCCGGGGGTGCCGCGCCCGTCGGCGACGACCACCGCGAAGCCCTGGTCGGCGAACCACTGCGAGTTGAGGTGCGGGTTGTGCGCCTGGACGACGCGCTGGCCGTGCGGGCCGCCGTACGGGTCCATCAGGACCGGCAGCAGGCCGTCCCGCTCGCGGTCGTAGCCGGTGGGCAGGAAGACGGCCGCGGGGATGCGGCGCTCGCCCGCGAAGCGGAAGACCGGGCGGGCGGTGATCACCGGGGCCTCGGCGTAGGAGGCGATGGTGGCGATGTCGTCCACCACCAGGCCCTCCGGCAGGTCCCGGGCGACCTGCACCAGCGTGCCGGGCAGGTCCGGCTCCGCGGTGGCCCGCACGGTGATGCCGGCCGCGTGCACGGCGGTGGTGACGGAGGTGAACGGCCGGCCGTTGGCGGCCTCCCAGGAGAGCCGCTTGCCGTCGTGGCTGATCCGGCCTGCGGCGATCCAGCCCGGCTCGGGGTCGCTCTCGCCCGCGCCGCCGGAGGCGGTGAAGAAGACCTCGTCGGCGGTGACGGCGAGCACCGACCGCAGGTGCAGGTCGGCGCCGGTGACGTTCAGGTCGCCGACCACCAGCGTCCGGGCGCCCGACTCGTCGGAGATGCGGACCAGCTTGCCGTCCGGCGTCCAGGCGGGCACGCCGGGGAACAGCTCCAGCCAGGCGTCGTCCCGCTCCTCGTGCAGCAGCTCGGTCGCGCCGGTCTCGACGTCCACCCCGAGGATCCGCTGGCTGCGCTGGTCGCGGGCCTGGACGAGCAGCAGCGGGACGCCGCCCTGCGACCAGTGCACCCGGGCCAGGTACGGGAAGGCCCCGCGGTCCCAGAGCACCTCGGTGCGGGCGCCGTCCAGGTCGAGCACCCAGAGGCCGACCTCGGCGTCGGCGGTGCCGGCGGCCGGGTACGCGACCTCGGCGGGCTCGCGGTCCGGGTTCGCCGGGTCCGCGATCCACCAGCGGCGCACCGGGGTGTCGTCGGCGCGCTCGACCAACAGCCGGTCGCCGTCCGGGGACCACCAGTAGCCGCGGTCCCGGTGCATCTCCTCCTGGGCGATGAACTCGGCCTGACCCCAGGTCACGTTGGGTCCGTCGGGCCGGACGAGGGCCCGGTCGGCCGTCCCGTCGGTACGGGTGAGCCGCAGCTCGCCGGCGGTGTTCGCGTACGCGACGTGGAGGCCGTCCGGGGAGGGCCGCGGGTCGAGCAGCGGTCCCTCGGCGGGCAGCTCGGCCGTGGTGCCGTCGACCAGGTCGGCGGTGAAGAGGCGGCCGGAGAGCGCGAAGGCGGCGATCCGGCCGCTGCCGTCCAGGCCGTAGCCGACGACGCCGGCCGAGCCCTCCCGGCTGCGCTCACGGCGGGCCTTCTCGGCCGGGGAGAGGTCCTCCTCGCCGCCGCCGAGCAGGGCGACCGGGTCGGCGGCGACCCGCTCCTCCCCCGTGGCCGTGTCGAGGGTCCAGAGCAGGTTGGCGCGGTCGCTGCCGGACCGCGAGCGAAGGAAGACGACCCGGGAGCCGTCGGGTGCGACGGAGAACGACCGGGGCGCGCCGACGGTGTAGCGCAGGGTGCGCGCGTACTGCCTCGGGAAGGTGTCCGCTGGGGTGTGGGTGGTCATGGCACCTGACCCTACGACCTGGAGGTGCCACCCTCCGGCCGGTGGTGATCACTCGTTCGGAGCATCCGGCGCAAGTACGCCCGGAAGGGGCCCGCACCCCCTCCGACCGGCCCATGCGCCCCGGTGGTGCCCCCGTGCCCCGGGGTGCGCGGACTCACCGAACGTAATGATCCGCTCACCCATCGGGTATGACTGGTCCAACGGGTGATCGTCAGGCCTCGTCCCGGCCCCGGCCGCCCGACCGCAAGTCCCGCACGGTCCCGACCGCCGCCCTCCGCCGGGGGCGGCGCACCCGAGAAGGGGTGTGAGCCGCCATGGCTTTGTCCGTCTCCGCAGCCCTACTGATGCTGGTCATCGTGGTGGTGCTGATCCGCCGCTCCGGCCTGAAGCTCGCGCACGCCGTCGTCTGCGCGCTGCTCGGCTTCTACCTGGCCTCCAGTTCCATCGCCCCCTCGATCAGTCAGGTCACCAGCAACCTCGCCGGGATGATCAACGGCCTGAAGCTCTGACCCCGTGCGGCCGGTCGTTAGGCTGCTCCCATGACCGCCACTACCGGCCGCAGCCTGCTCCTGGTGCACGCCCATCCCGACGACGAGTCGATCGGCAACGGCGCCACGATGGCCAGGTACGTCGCCGAGGGCGCCCGCGTCACCCTGGTGACCTGCACCCTCGGCGAGGGCGGTGAGGTGATCCCCCCGGAGCTGGCCCACCTGACGGCCGATCGGGAGGACACCCTCGGCGCGCACCGGATCGGCGAGCTGTCCGAGGCGATGCGCGCGCTCGGGGTCACCGACTTCCGCTTCCTGGGCGGCCCGGGGCGCTACCGCGACTCCGGGATGTCGGGCGTGCCCGACAACGACGCGCCGGACTGCTTCTGGCGGGCCGACGTGGACGAGGCCGCCGGCCGGCTGGTCGCGGTCGTCCGCGAGGTGCGTCCGCAGGTCCTGGTCACCTACGACGAGGACGGCGGCTACGGGCACCCGGACCACATCCAGACGCACCGGGTCGCGATGCGCGCCCACGAGCTGGCCGCCGACGGGGCGTACCGGCCCGAACTGGGGCCGGCCTGGCGGATCGCCAAGGTGTACTGGAACCGGATGCCCCGGTCGGTGATCGAGCGGGGTCTCGCCGCGACCGCGGCCGGGTCGCCGTTCCCGGGCGTGGCGAAGCCGGGGGACGTTCCGGGGGTGGTCGCCGACGAGGCGGTCACCACCGTGCTGGACGGCGCCGCGTACGCCGACCGCAAGGCCGCCGCGATGGCGGCGCACGCCACCCAGATCACCGTGGCGGGCGACTTCTTCGCGCTCTCCAACGACCTCGGTCAGCCGCTGATCGCCACCGAGTACTACCAGTTGGTGCGCGGCCAGGCCGGTCCCCGGTTGCCGGAGGACGACCTCTTCGCGGGCCTCGGCACGGCCGCGGACCAGATCTCCCAGGAGGATGCCCGATGACCGCGCCCGCCGACGCCCGGCCGCAGCGCCGCTCGATCCCGGCGACCGTCCTCGGCACCCGGGACGAACGGCTGAACGAGTCCCAGCCACCCCGCATCGCACGGATCGCGGCTTATGTCCTGTTCTTCCTGCTGGGCATCGCGGTATCGGTGTGCGGAGCGTTTGTGCAGGCCTTGTGGCCACCCGTGGGAGTCCTGCTCGCACTCGCCGCCACCGCCGCGACCTTCTACGCCGGCCTGCGGGTCACCGGGACCCGGCTCGGCGCGGCCGCGCCGGCGGCCGGCTGGTTCCTCGCCCTGCTGCTGCTGATGGTGCCCCGGCCGGAGGGCGACAACGTCCTCTGGACCAATGCCACGTCGCTCGCCTGGCTGTTCGTCGGATCGATTCTGGGCGTGATCTGCGCCACCCTGCCGACCCGGACCAGCTGGTTTCCCGGAGTACCCGGTCCGCCGCGCTGATCGACCCGCCGAACCGCGTACGGTGGCCGGTACGACGAGCAGTCAGGACCACCCGGTCGTACTCTCATACCGGAAGAACCGGACGTATCGGGTTCTAACCGAACCGGTTCACCGCTCAGTTCTTCCCAGTATGGTGGTGCCGCAGAACGCCGTACCCGACGCCGCCCGCCAGGTCCGGCGCCGACGACCGCGGTCGCGCCGCACGGCCCGGCCCGCGAACCCGGAGCAGAGCAGCATTGAGCAGCCGCGAATCTGAGAACGCCCACCCGACGCCTCGGCGCACGGGCCCGGACGCCTACCCGTCGGGCACCCCGCCCTACGGCACACCGGGCTTCCCCGGCGGCGACCGCACGGGTGCCGGCACCGCCGGGGGCTCGGCTCCGGAGGGCGACGACGAGTCCCCGAAGACCGAGACCACCGTCACCACCCGCGTCCGGATCAACATCCCCGGCTCGCGCCCGATCCCGCCGGTGGTGGTCCGCAGCGCGGTCAAGAACGAGGACGGCCCCGGCGAGGACGCCCCGGCGCCCGCCCCGGCCGAACCGGCCGGGCCCCGGCACCGTTCCGCCGCGCCCTCCTCACCGGTGCTCGGTGTGATGGACGGCGGCGGCGCGCGCGCGGCCACCCCGCCGAACCTGCCCCCGGAGTGGCAGATCCCGCCGGCCACCTCCGAGTCCGAGTCGACCGGCGCGTGGTTCCGGCCGCGGCAGAAGAAGGCCGCCGACGCCCCGGCTCCCGTCGCGGCCTCGGCCCCGGTCGGCGCCCCGGGTGCCCAGGCCACCGCCGCCCAGCCGGCCCAGGCCGCTCCCGACGCCGGACCCCGGCGCAACGGCACCCGGCCGAACGGCAGCCGCCCCGACGCCGGCCGCCCGAACGGCCGCCCGGTGCCCGCCCAGGCGCAGGCCCCCGCGCCTCGCCCGACCGGCGCACCCGCCTCGCCCTACGGCACCGGCCCGGAACTCCCCGCCGAGGAGGCCGGCGTCTACGCGGACGCCCCGGCCGACCCGTTCGCCCCGGGCCCCGCCGCCGACCCGTTCGCCCCCGGCGCCGGTGCACCCGGCCGGGCCCCCCAGGGCCCCGGCCGCCCGCTGCCCGGCGGACCCGAGGACACCTCGGTCGACGGCTTCGCACCGATCCGCGACGACGCCCCGCCCGCCGCCATACCCGGCGTGCCCGGTGGCGCCGGCGCCCCCAACGGCGCCCCGCAGCCCGGCCTGTTCGCCTCCGCCCCGGCCGGCGCCGACCCGTTCGCCGCCCAGCGCCCGCCGGCCGCCGGGCCGAACGGCACACCGCCGCCCGCCGGCCTCTTCCCCGGCGCACCCCTCCGCCAGGGCGAGCCGGGCGGCCCGGGTGCCGGCGGTGGCCCCGGTGGCCCCGGTGGAGCCTTCGACGCCGCACCCGCCGACCCGTTCCGCGCCGCCCCCGGCCTGCCGCAGTACGACGGCCCGGGCACCGGCGTACCCGCCCCCGGCCCGGCCCCCGTGCCCACCCCGGCACCCGCCCCGCAGCCGGCCGCCCCCAAGCCCGCCTCCGGCACCGCCAAGCGCAAGCCCAGCGCCGCCAAGAAGCTGGTCAAGCTCGGCACCTACGCCGTCATCGGCGTGCTCTTCCTCGGCGCCGCCGCGTACGGCACCGGTCTGATGATGAACCAGTCCGACATCCCCAAGGGCACCGTCGTGCTCGGCACCGACATCGGCGGGAGCAACCGCGACCAGGCCATCCGCCAGCTCGACGAGACCGTCGGCAAGGCCGGCCAGCAGCCGGTCAAGCTGAAGGTCGGCGAGCAGACGCTGGACCTCGACCCGACCGCCGCCGGGCTGAGCTTCGACACCACCGCCACCGTCGACAAGCTCACCCAGCACTCCTACAACCCGGCCGACGTCCTCAAGTCGCTCAAGGGCGACGAGAAGGCCGTCCCGCCGGAGGTCAAGGTGGACCGGGCCAAGCTCAAGGCCGCCCTGGACGCCCTGGCCACCGGCTCCGGCCAGGGCCTGCAGGAGGGCTACGTCAAGTTCGGCGACAACGGCGAGGTCGTGGTGGTCCCGGGCAAGGCCGGCCAGGCCGTGGACTCCGCCTCCGCCGTGGAGCTGGTCGACGCGGCCTACCGCGACCGCGCCGCCGGCCGGACCGACCAGCCGGTCGCGCTGTCCGTGACGGCCGCCCAGCCGAAGAACTCCCCGCAGGCCCTGCAGGGCGCCGCCGACACCCTCGGCAAGTCCGCGGTGAACGGCATCGTCCGCATCCAGGCCGGCGCCAAGAAGTGGGACTTCACCCCGAAGATCGCCGCCAAGACCCTCACCCTGGTGCCGGACGCCAACGGCAAGATCGTGCCCAAGTGGGACCTCGACGCGCTCAACGGCCAGCTGGCCGGGGCCTTCGACAAGGTCAAGATGAAGAAGAACGGCCAGCTGGTCCAGATCACCCCGCAGGACGTCGCCGACGCGGTCACCTCGGTGCTGGACAAGACCGGCGAGCGGGACCGCACGGTCAAGTTCACCGTCTGACCGCGGAGTTGTGGGGGGGGGGGGGCCCCGGCCGGGGCGCCCCCCCCCCCCCACCCCCCCCCCGCGGGCCCAAAGTGTGGCGCGCCCCCCCCCCCCCCCCCCCCCCCCGCGCCCCCGAGTGTGTGGCGGCGGGCCCCCGCCCCCCCCCCCCCCGGGCGCGCGGGCGCCGGCCCCCCCCCCCCCCCGCCCCCCCCCCGGGCCCCCCCCCGGCGCCCCGCCCCCCCCCCCCCCAACTCCGCTCCCGGGTCAGCAAGATGTGACGCCGTACCGTCCGCCGCATCCGCCCCGGGAGAACCACCATGGGCCGCCCCCTGCCCCACCGCACGGCCCTGCTCGCCGGCCTCACCGCCGTCTCGCTCTCGCTGACGCTCTGTTCGTGCAGCTCCGGCTCCGGCGGCGCCCTGGCCGTACCGAGCTCGGTCGAGACCCCCAAGCTCACCGCCGTCGACATCAACCCGCACGAACGCGCCGAACTCCGCCAGGGCGGCACCCTGCACGTCGCGGTGGCCCAGTACTCCACCCAGTGGTCGCCGATCCAGACCGACGGCAGCGAGTCCTCCACCATCACGGTCACCAAGCCCCTGCTGCCGACCTTCTTCCGCTCCGACGCGGCCGGCACCCAGACTCCCAACCCGGCCTACCTCCAGGACGCGCACGCCGAGCAGCGGGACGGCCGCCAGGTCGTCGTCTGGACGCTCAATCCCAAGGCCCGCTGGTCCGACGGCACGCCGATCACCTGGCGCGACATCGAGGCCAACTGGCGGGCGCTGAACGGCCGGGACCAGGCCTACAAGTCCGCCAGCAGCACCGGATTCGAGCTGGTCTCCGCCGTCGAGCGGGGCAAGGACGAGTACCAGGCCGTGATGACCTTCGAGCGGCCGTTCTCCGAGTGGCAGTCGATGTTCAACGGCGCCGCCAACGCACCGCTCCTCCCGGCCAGCCGGACCGGCACGCCCGACCTGTTCAACACCGCCTACCTGGACGCGATCCCGGTCACCGCGGGCCCGTTCAAGGTGGAGAAGCTGGACCGGGCGGCCCAGACCGTCACCGTGGTCGCCGACCCCGCCTGGTGGGGCGAGAAGCCGCTGCTGGACCGGATCGTCTTCCACGCCATGCTCCCCAACACCATGGCCGCCGCCTTCGCCAAGGGCGAGATCGACTTCTTCAGCAACGGCCCGGACGTGGCCGGCTACCAGCTGATCCGGGGCATCCGGGGCGCCGCCGTCCGGCGCGCCGGCGGGCCCGACTTCCGCCAGTTCACGCTGAACAGCAGGAGTCCCGCCCTCTCCGACCCGTCGGTCCGCCAGGCCCTGTTCCAGGCGATCAACCGTGACACCATCGCCCGGACCGACCTCGCCGGCCTCGACTGGCCCACCGTCGTCCTCAACAACCACCTGCTGGTGGCCAACCAGAACGCCTACCGGGACAACTCGCTCGGCCTCAGCCGGTACGACCCGGCCGAGGCGGTCCGCAAGCTCGACGCCGCCGGGTGGAAGCTGGACGGCGACGTCCGCAGGAAGGAGGGCAAGGAGCTCAACCTGCGGATGGTCATCCCGGCCGGCGTCACCCAGGCCCAGAACGAGGCCGCGGTCACCACCCGGATGCTCAAGGACGTCGGGGTCAAGGTCACCACCGTCACCGCCAACGCCAACGAGTTCTTCGACAAGTACGTCAACCGGCGGGACTTCGACATCGCCGCCTACTCGCTGCTCGGCACGCCGTTCCCGGCCAGCGGCAACCGGGCCAACTTCGTCCAGAACGGCGGCACCAACCACTCCCAGGCCGGCAGCCAGGCGGTCGACGGCGCGCTCGACCGGGCCGCCGCCGCGGGCGACGCGGCCGTCGCCTTCGAGGCGATCAACCAGGCCGACGCGGAGCTGTGGAAGGTGGCCGGCGTGCTGCCCCTCTACCAGCGCCCGCAGCTGTACGGCGCCCGCGTCGACCTGGCCAACATCGGCGCCCAGGGCCTCTCGGACATCGTCTGGGAGAACGTCGGCTTCCAGAAGTGACGCCCGGGCGCGCCCTCCGGTGGCGCGTCCCGCACGCACGGGGCCCCGGAGTCCGCGCGACTCCGGGGCCCTTCGGCGGCCGTGCTCAGCCCGCGCCGATCACGTCCCGCACCTCCGCGAAGTGGCAGGCCGACTCGTGCGCGGCCGGCCCCTCCAGGGTCGACGGCACCGCCAGCAGCGGGATCTCGGTGGAGCAGCGCTCCTCCGCCTTCCAGCAGCGGGTGCGGAACCGGCAGCCCGACGGCGGGTTGGCCGGTGAGGGGATGTCCCCGCTGAGCAGGATCCGCTCGCGGGACTCGCGCCCGGTCGGATCGGGCACCGGGACGGCGGAGAGCAGCGCCTGGGTGTACGGGTGCGTCGGGTGGGAGTAGATCTGCTCCTCCGTCCCGATCTCGACCATCTTGCCGAGGTACATCACGCCGACCCGGTCGGAGATGTGCCGGACGATCGAGAGGTCGTGCGCGATGAACATGTACGAGAGCTCGAACTCGCTCTGGAGCTGCTCCAGCAGGTTGATCACCTGCGCCTGCACCGAGACGTCCAGCGCGGAGACCGGCTCGTCGCAGATGATGAGCTCCGGCTTGAGCGCCAGCCCCCGGGCGATGCCGATGCGCTGGCGCTGGCCGCCGGAGAACTGGTGCGGGTACCGGTTGATGTACTCCGGGTTCAGGCCCACCACGTCCAGCAGGTCCTGGACGGCCTTGCGGCGGTCGCCCTTCGGGGCCACCTCCGGGTGG
>NZ_JAQYWZ010000636.1:0-378 GCF_036290945.1 Streptomyces sp. BE303 | reverse complement strand
GACGGTCACCTGGTCCTCGCCGGCCCCGACCGCGCCGGCCAGGGCGGCCAGCGCGAGCGCCGGGTCGACCGGGGTGATGCCGCGACGGCGCAGCCGGTCGGCGACCTCGGCCTCGGCGGCCATGCCGACCTCGGCCCACGCGCCCCAGGCGACGGCGGGGCCCGGCAGTCCTCGGGCACGGCGTCCGGCGACCACGGCGTCCAGCGCCGCGTTCGCCGCCGCGTAGGCGGCCAGGTCGGCGCTGCCCCCGAGTCCGGCGATCGTGGAGAAGACCACGAACGCGTCGAGACGCGTACCGACCAGCGCGTCCAGGTGCAACGCCCCGTCGACCTTGACGGACAGCACACGGTTCAGGTGCCCGGCGTCGGCGTCGGCCAG
>NZ_JAQYWZ010000635.1:0-2856 GCF_036290945.1 Streptomyces sp. BE303 | reverse complement strand
GATGGCTACCGCGACCGCAGCAACAACGCCTCGGTGTTCGTCTCGGCATCCGATATGACCGGGCGTAGCTACGCCGATCTTCGCGCCGATCCCACCGTGTGGCGGTACGACATCGCGGGCACCCCGCCCGCCGAGCTGACCGTCCCGGTCGGCGCCCAAGGCAGATACGTCCGCGTCCAACTCCCGGGCACCAACTACCTGTCGCTCGCCGAGGTCTCGGTCTACGCCTCCTAGAACTGACCACGGCGCACGCCCGGGTTCTCGCCTCGACGATCCTGTCGAGGCGAGAACCCGGGCGTGGGTCGCCACCCGTACACCGCGTCGAACGGGATCGAATCGCATCGACTCCTGACGGAACATCACCGGCATGATCGGACCCGCCAGCAGGGCCCACGGCATCTCCAGCCGGTCCCGGGCCGCGCGCCGTTCCTTCGGAGATGCCACCGGAGTGAGCGTGAGCAGGCTCTTGTTCACGACGCGCCGCACACCGTCCGCAGTGCGGCGTCGAACGCCGGGTCGTGGATGTCGACGTGCGCGTAGATCTCCTCCACCGACGCCCAGCCGGTGGCGCCCGCCTACGGCGGCGCGGGCCACAGAACCCTGCCCCGCTACCGCACCGACTCCGTCTCCTTGCGTGAACTCGCGACCGCGGACGGACACCGGGCGTTTCGGCAGGTCACCTGGCGCCGGGGCAGCCGCGGCGCGACGCGTTCGCGCTTCCGGGTCCTGCAGGTCAGACCCGCGGGGAAGATCTCCCGCACGCTCGCCGCAGACGACGCGGCCAGCAGCGTGGCGTGGGACGGTGTCCTGCCGCACTACCCGCGTAAGGGCGAGACCCCACCGGTTGACACCTCGATCGAGTCCCGGGCATCCGTGCGGCCGTAGCAGACGGCAAGGCAGGAGCCCCGCCTGCCGACAGACCAGCGGGCGACGCAGGACTCCAACTCCGCTGCGCACACCCGCTGGTCAGCATGTGGACAACCACCGCGAACACCGCCGCGCTGTCCATGTCCGCAGTTCGGCGTGGGGTGCTCGCCGCCAGGCCGTCGGGTCCTGCAGCCCCGCTGATCGGAAGAGAAAGCTTCTGTCCAACTTGTTGACATCTAAAGATCGCAGGGCTCCAATTACGTCCCACAGACACCACCAGGCGGCCATCGCATTCGCAAACGGGAGCCCGCTGGAGACGTCAGAGAGCGCCTCCGCGTCGAACTCCCCCGCGCACCAACAATCCGTCGCTGGCGGAGTTTCCGGTCTATCCCTCCGGGAACCGATTCTCGCCTGCTGGCTGGCCTCCTTGGTGATTCCGTCGAGGCCTACACCCGGAACAAGGGCCTCAAGGGTTGGCGACTCTGTCCGAGACCGATGTTGCGGGGTCCGGCAAACCGGCGTCCCCACCCGTCGGAGCTACCGCAGACGCGGCAAGGCGTGTTCGGCCGTGCAGGGCTCCGTCAATACCAACGCAGTAGCCCAACGAGAGCGAAACCGTCCACCGCCACCGGAAAGCCCGAGACATCAAGAAACCCTAGTCGATTTGAGGAGAACGATGCGCCCCAGAACCGCAGTCCGAACGGCCGCTCGCGCCGTCGCCACACAACTGAAATCACCCACTGCGCGAGCCACTGGGAGTACCACGGCAACGAAACACCGATACGGACCCAGGCTCGTGTCCCTGGCCCTGCTCGTTGTGATGATGCTGTTCTCCGGCCAGCCGGTTCCCGCCTCGGCCGACACCGCGGTCCCCGCCCGCTTCGACCTGGACACCGACGCTCCGGTGCTGATCGTGCTCGGCCAGAGCAACGCGGTCGGATACAACGCGCCAATCACTGACCCCGCCGACAAAGCCCAGTGCGGGGCCTTCGGCCACGTCAAGGGGTTGAATCGGCAAAACAATCGGCAGGTCGGGGCAGTGCAGGCGGTGTGGACGCCGTACACCTGCAGCGGTACCAACCTCGGCGAGGAGTGGAACAATGGCCTCGGCTACAGCGTCGCGACGGTGACCGCGCTACGCTGGGAGCGGGCCGTCAACGCCGGCGCCGCGCTTCCCGACCTGAACGTGATCCACGTGGCCTGGCCGAGCCAGGGCATGCAACAGACGGACGGGGCGTACAACCTTTGGTGGCCCGGCCGCAACCCAGCCCAAGTCGACAGCTTGCACCCGCTCGCTGCGAAGACGATCAGCAACGGCTTGCGAGCATTGCAGGAGGCCGGCAAGCGACCGCGCGTCATCGGCATGCACTGGAACCAGTGGGAGACCGAGGCGTGGATGAACACAACGATCAGCGCCAGCCATGTCGGGCAGGCATTCCTCAACGTTCTGGAGCCGCTTAGAGCGGCAGCCGGCAGCGCCGCCTACCCGATCTTCCTCTACCGTCCACGCACGACCAAATATGCTCCGACCCCGACGCAGCACGTTGTAGACGCGCTGGCGGATCTCACCAGCCGACCGGCCCCAAACCCCTACAAGCTGATCGACCCTGCCGCAGCCACCTCGGCCTCAGGTGCGCCGCTCTTCACCCCCTCAGCCGCGCCCACCTTTGGGATCTTCGCCAGTGACGGTGTGCACTACAACCGCGCTGTGCAGGAGTGGTTCGCTGACCGGCAGTGGAAGGCCGTCTTCAACCAGACCAACGTGGCATTGGGACGGCCGGCCACCCAGTCCTCCACCTGGGGCGGCGCTTCCGCGGCCCTAGCCGTGGACGGCAACACCAACGGCCGGTTCTTCTCCGGCTCCGTCACCCACACCAACTCGGACGCCAACGCCTGGTGGCAGACCGACCTCGGTGGTGTCACCCCGATCAACAACATCAAGATCAACTCGCGCACCGATGGCTACCGCGACCGCAGCAACAACGCCTC
>NZ_JAQYWZ010000634.1:0-360 GCF_036290945.1 Streptomyces sp. BE303 | reverse complement strand
GGCAGGCTGCTGGTAGAGCGTGGGTCGTCGGCGCGGGCTGCGGGTCGTCGGGTGCTGGCGGTGGTGCGGGGTACGGCGGTGAACCAGGACGGTGCTTCGACCGGTCTGACGGCGCCGACCGGTCCGTCGCAGCAGCGGGTGATCCGGGCCGCGTTGGCGCAGGCGGGTTTGTACCCGCAGGACGTCGACGCGGTCGAGGCGCACGGCACCGGCTCGACGATCGGCGACCCGATCGAGGCCCAGGCCCTCCTGGCCACCTACGGTCAGGACCGGGACGGCGGCGACCCGCTCTGGCTCGGGTCGGTGAAGTCCAACATCGGGCACACGCAGGCGGCGGCCGGTGTCGCCGGCATCATCAAG
>NZ_JAQYWZ010000633.1:0-405 GCF_036290945.1 Streptomyces sp. BE303 | reverse complement strand
TGGGTGCCACCGACGCCGAACTCCGCCACACGGGCCGGACGTGGCCGCTCCCCGGGGCCCCAGGCCCGAGACTCCGCCCACCGCGCCCCCGCGCCCGAAGCCCACTCCACGTGCGGGGAACGCTCGTCGGCGTGGAGCGTCGCGGGCAGGGGCCCGTGCCGCAGCGCCAGAACCATCTTGATGATGCCGGCGACACCGGCCGCCCCCTGCGCGTGCCCGACGTTGGACTTCACCGACCCGAGCCAGAGCGGGTCGCCGCCGACCCGGTCCTGACCGAAGGGGGCCAGGACCGCCTGGGCCTCGATCGGGTCGCCGAGCGTCGTGCCGGTGCCGTGCGCCTCGACCGCGTCGACGTCCTGCGGGTTCAACCCCGCCTGCGCCAACGCGGCCCGGATCACCCGCTGC
>NZ_JAQYWZ010000632.1:0-314 GCF_036290945.1 Streptomyces sp. BE303 | reverse complement strand
CTCCCGCCGGACCCGGCCGTGCCGCAGCCCCGCGTCCCGTCCCGCCAGGGCCCCCGGCCCCACGGCCCCCCCCCCGGCCAGGTCCCGGACCGCCGCCGCCCGCGCCTCCCGCGCCTCCCGTACGGCCGTCAGCACGGACCCGTCGGCCGCACAAACCCCGGCCAGCCCCGCCGACGAGAGACAGATCGCGTAGCACTCCGGTGGTCCGAGCGGGTCGATCACAGGGGTCCGGGCGGACGGGCGTCCGGGAGGCGCGGGAGGGGCTGGCGGCGGCGGTCCGGGACCGGGACGGGGGCGGCGCCGTGGGGCCGGTG
>NZ_JAQYWZ010000631.1:0-1085 GCF_036290945.1 Streptomyces sp. BE303 | reverse complement strand
CGAAGCGGTCGGCCCCGGTGATCCACTCGCCGCGGCGCATGACGGCGACCAGGTCGTGGGTGGCGGAGTCGAGCACCACGAGGTCGGCGTTCTTGCCGGGTTCCAGCGTGCCGACCGAGTCGGCGAGGCCGAGCAGGCGGGCGGGGACGGTGGAGAGCGACTCGACGGCCTGGTTTAGGGTCAGCCCGTTGACGGCGACGGAGCGTTTGAACGCGACGTCCAGGGTGAGGGTGGAGCCGGCGATCGCGCCGCCCTCGACCAGCCGGGCCACGCCGTCCTTGACCTCGACCTGGAGGGGGCCGAGGGGGTAGAGGCCGTCGCCCATGCCGGCTGCGCCCATGGCGTCGGTGATCAGCGCGACGCGGGAGGAGCCGGCGGTGCCGTAGGCGAGGTCGAGGACGGAGGGGTGCAGGTGGACGCCGTCGTTGATGAGCTCGACGGTGACCCGCTCGTCCTCCAGGAGGGCCACGATCGGGCCGGGGGCGCGGTGGGCGATGCCGGGCATGGCGTTGAAGAGGTGGGTGGCGACGGTGGCGCCGGCGTCGATGGCTTCGAGGGTCTTGGCGTAGTCGGAGTCGGTGTGGCCGACGGCGGCGATGACGCCGAGGTCGGCGAGCATGCGGACGGAGTCGAGGCCGCCGGGCAGCTCGGGGGCGAGGGTGACCATCTTGGCGTGGCCGCGGGCGGCGTCGACGAGCTTGCGGACCAGTGCGGGGTCGGGGTCGCGGAGCAGGTCGGGGCGGTGGGCGCCGCAGCGGTTGTGGGAGATGAAGGGGCCCTCGAAGTGGACGCCGGCCAGGACGCCGTCCTCGACGAGCTCGGAGAGCACGGCGGCCTGGCGGGCGACCTCGTCGATCTCGCCGGTCACGGTGGAGGCGATGGTGGTGGTGGTGCCGTGTTCGAGGTGGGTCCGGGCGACCTTGAGGGCCTCCTCGGCGATCCCGGAGGCGTAGGAGGCGCCGCCGCCGCCGTGGACGTGCAGGTCGACGAAGCCGGGGACGACGGTGTACCCGGTCAGGTCGAGGTCACCGGCCGTGGTGGCGCCGCCGAGACCGGCGATCCGGGTGCCCTCGACGGCGAGACGG
>NZ_JAQYWZ010000630.1:0-323 GCF_036290945.1 Streptomyces sp. BE303 | reverse complement strand
GTCCTCGCCGACCAGGCTCTTCACCAGGGTGCCGGCGATCGGCGACGGGATCTCGGTGTCGACCTTGTCGGTGGAGACCTCGAGCAGCGGCTCGACGACCGCGACCGTGGCACCCTCGGCCGACTCCGAGCGGGTGCCGGAGGCCGCGGCGCCCGCGTCGGCCTGAGCGGGCCGCTGCGCGGGCGTGGCGGCGGCGGCCGCGGCGGCCGGGGCGGCAGCCGGGGCCGGAGCGGCGGCCGCCGCCTCGGCGACGGGCGCCGGAGCAGCCTGGGCGGCCGGAGCAGCCGCGGCGACCGGTGCTGCCGGTGCCGGAGCGGCCTCGG
>NZ_JAQYWZ010000629.1:0-307 GCF_036290945.1 Streptomyces sp. BE303 | reverse complement strand
TTCCTCGCCGGCACCGGCCTGATGTTCACCCAGGACTGGCGGCTCGCCCTGATCGCGCACGTCCCCGTGGTGCCGCTGTTCCTGCTCACCCGCCTCCCCATACCCAAACCCCACCCCCCCCCCCACACCCCCCACCAGCACCCCGGCATCGACCAGCACAACCCCACCCGCGAGACCAAGGCCCAGGTCGGCGCCACCCGCAGCGGGAAGACCACGCACACCGCCATCCTCCCCCGGCTGAACGAGGCCACCGGCGGCACCATCACCCTCGACGGCCGGGACAGCCGCGAGCACGACCGGACCCGGC
>NZ_JAQYWZ010000628.1:0-716 GCF_036290945.1 Streptomyces sp. BE303 | reverse complement strand
GGAACGGGTAGGTGGGCAGTTCGACGCGTCGGCCGCGGGGGATCGCGGTGGTCCAGTCGACGGTGAGGCCGGTGGTCCAGGCGTGGGCGAGGGAGGTGAGGAGGCGTCGTCGGTCGCCTTCGTCGCGGCGCAGGGTGGGGACGGTGACGGCGGTGTCGAGGGTCTCCTCGACGGCGGGCACGAGGACGGGGTGCGGGCTGGTCTCGACGAAGTGGGTGTGGCCGGCTTCGTGGAGGGCCTCCAGGGCCCTGGTCAGCAGGACGGGTTGGCGCAGGTTGGTGTACCAGTAGGCGGTGTCGGGCGGGGTGGTGAGCCAGTCGCCGGTGACGGTGGAGAACATCGGGATGCGCGGTGCCTGCGGGCTGATGCCGGCCAGGACGTCGAGCAGCCGGTCGCGCAGTCGCTCGATGTGCGGGGAGTGCGAGGCGTAGTCAACGGGAATCGCCCGTGCCCGTACGCCGTCGCGTTCGCAGGTGGCGAGCAGTTCGGCCAGGGCGTCGCTGTCACCGGCGACGACGGTGGTGGTGGGGGAGTTGTAGGCGGCGACGGAGATCCGGTCGGCCCAGGGCGTGAGAAGCTGCTCGGCCCGTTCGGCGGAGAGCCCGAGCGAGACCATGCCGCCCTCCCCGGCGATGGCGTCGAGGGCCCGGCTGCGCAGGGCGGAGACCCGGGCGCCGTCCTCCAGGCTCAGCGCGCCGGCCACCACCGCGGCGGCG
>NZ_JAQYWZ010000627.1:0-816 GCF_036290945.1 Streptomyces sp. BE303 | reverse complement strand
TGAGACGGCCGCGCAGGTCGCCCAGGAACCCGGGAACACCGAGCGCCTCCTCGACGTCGGCGGCGGTCAGGCCGTCGACGCCGGGAGTGCCGGCTCCCCGGTTGCCCGCGACCCGGTCGAACGCCACGATCAGCGTCGCGGGGTCGTGCACGAGGTTGAACAGATCATCGAACCGACGACCGCAATCGGCCGCCGCCCAACGGTGAAGCTTGGCCTGCATCTCCGATACCCGCTGACGCGGTCCCACCGGGACCGACTCCTGCAGAGCACCGCCGTTCGGCGGCGCGTCTTCCGGCATTGCAGCATCCTTCCCTTCTCGATACCGCTGCCGCCCTTCCCCATGTGCCGGGCTCTCCCCGGCTCGGAGTACTACGGCGGCTCCGCCCCACCCGGCCCGTTCAGCCGTCGATGTGCCTATCCCGCCCGGCGGACTGGCTGTCCGTTGACGGGAGTTGTGACCAGATGGTTCCCGTGTTCACTGCGATTCGTTCGACGGAGTAGGAGCCCGACTGTGTCCCTGCGGGATCGCCACGAGTACGCCGTAGACCTTCCTCGTGGCCTCCCGGACGGCTTCGAAATACCGGCCAAGGAGTTCCCCACCACCATCCGGCGGCGAGTGCGCACCGCTTCCGGCCCAGATCCGCCAGGTTCGAGCCGGTGTAATCGTTAAGAGACGTAAAGACGCCGGTTCCTCGCGTACTCCTCTCCATCCCGCTTGCCGAACCCGCACCATCTGGCAGTACTGGCACGTCCCGGCTTTGTCAGGGCCGCTCCCGCCCTCCCCGGCATCACCCGGATCAGGCTGCCCTCAGCTCC
>NZ_JAQYWZ010000626.1:0-283 GCF_036290945.1 Streptomyces sp. BE303 | reverse complement strand
GACGTCGTACCCCTCGGCCTGCAGGTTCCGCGCGACCGCGAGGATGCGGGTGTCCGCCTCGCCGCCCCCGACCCGGTAGCCGGCCGGCAGTATCGACAGGTCGGAGTGGTTGAGCTCGACCCGGATGGTGCCGCCGAGCTCCCCGACCGGGATCGGCTCGTCGAGACGGCCGAAGCGGATCCGGAAGTCGTCGAGCAGCCGCAGCGCCTGGCGGGCGAAGTAGCCCAGTTCGGGGTGGTGCCGCTTGGCTTCCAGCTCGGTGACCACGACCACCGGGAGAACG
>NZ_JAQYWZ010000625.1:0-4144 GCF_036290945.1 Streptomyces sp. BE303 | reverse complement strand
AGGCGGTGGTCGCGGGTCTGGTCGGGGTGCGGGGTGCGGTGCCGCGTGTTCCGTGGTTCTCGACGGTGACGGGGGAGCGGGTCACGGAGCCGGTGGACGCGGCCTACTGGTGGTCCAACCTGCGCGACCAGGTCCGCTTCGCCCCGGTGATCAAGGCTCTGGCCGACTCGGGGCACCAGCTCTTCGCGGAGGTGTCGGGGCACCCGGTGCTCACCGTGGCGCTGGAGCAGTGCGCTCCGGACGCGGGGGTGTGGGGGACGCTGCGCCGGGGCGAGGACGGCCCGGCCGGGCGGATCCGCGCGCTCGGCGACGCCTGGACGCGGGGCGTCCGCGTCGACTGGTCCCCGTGGTTCTCCGGCCTGCGCCCGCTGCCCGACCTGCCGACCTACCCCTTCCAGCGCCGCCGGCACTGGCTGACGCCCGAGGAGCAGCGCCGCGACCAGGGCGGCGACCCGGAGTTCTGGAACGCCGTCGAGGGCGGCGCCGAGTCGCTCGCCGACGAACTCGGCCTGACCGCCGACGCCGTCGAACCGGTGCTCGACGGGCTGGCGTCCTGGCGGGCGCGCCGGAAGCTGGCGTCCACGATCGACGGCTGGCGGTACGCGGTCGGCTGGGTCCCGCTGCCCGTCCCCACCCCCACCCCCGCGCCCGCCTCCGGACCGGGGCGCCCCGAGGGCCGGTGGCTGCTCGTCAGGCCCGAGGGCGTCGACACCCCCGTGCCGGACGGCCTCCTCCCGGACGCCGACGTGCTGGTCCTGGACGCCGCCGCCGACCGGGCCGCGATGGCCGCCGCCCTGCCCTCCGGGCCGTACGACGGCGTGGTGTCGCTGCTGGCCCTCGACGAGCGGCCGGTGCCGGACCACCCCCTGGTCGCACGCGCCGTCGCCGGCTCGCTGACGCTGCTCCAGGCACTCGGCGACGCCGGGATCGACGCCCCTGCCTGGGTCCTCACCCGGGGCGCGGTCGGCGTCGGCGGCGCCCCGCTCAGCCTCGCCCAGGCCGAGGTCTGGGGCCTGGGCCGGATCGCCGGGCTCGAACTGCCCGGCCGCTGGGGCGGACTGGTCGACCTGCCCGAGACGCCGGACGCCCGCTCCGAGGAGATCCTGGCCGCCGTCCTCGCCGGCGCCCTGGGCGCGGAGGACCAGCTCGCGATCCGCGCCGACGGATTGTGGACCCGCCGGATCACCCCGGCGCCGGCCCGCCGGGGCGGGGAGGGCTGGCGGCCCCGGGGCACCGTCCTGGTCACCGGCGGCACCGGCGCGCTCGGCTCCCGGATCGCCCGATGGGCCGCCGCGAACGGCGCCGAACGGATCGTCCTGACCAGCCGGCGCGGCCCCGGGGCGCCCGGCGCCGCCCGGCTGGGCGACGAACTGGCCGCGCTCTGCCCCGAGGTCCGGATCGTCGCGTGCGACCTGGCCGACCGGGCCTCCGTCGAGGCGCTGCTGGCCGAGGCCGGCCCCGTCGACGCCGTCGTGCACGCGGCCGGGACCGGCGCGAACGTGCCGTTCGACGAGACCGACGTCGCCCTCGTCGAGCGCCTGCTCGCGGGGAAGGTCGCCGGCGCCGTCCACCTCGACGCCCTGGTCGGCGACGTGGATGCGTTCGTCACCTTCTCGTCCATGTCCGGCGTCTGGGGCAGTCAGGCGCACGCCGCCTACGCGGCCGCCAACGCCGCCCTGGACGCGCTCGCCGAGCAGCGGCGGGCCCGCGGCGGCAGGATGACCGCCGTCGCCTGGGGCTCGTGGGACGAGGCCGGGATGGCCTCGGCCGAGGTCGGGGCCCAGCTGCGCCGGCGCGGCATCGTCCAGATGGCGCCGGAACTCGCGATCGAGGCGCTGCGCCGCGCGGTCGCCCAGGACGACACCACGATCTGCGTGGCCGACGTCGACTGGCCGCGCTTCACCGAACTCTTCACCGCCGAGCGGCCCCGGCCGCTGATCGGCGACATCCCCGCCGTCCGGGACGCGCTGGCGCAGGCGGCGGAGCCCGCCGGGGACGGGTCAGGTCTCGCCGCCCGCCTGGCGGGCCTGCCCGTCGCCGAGCAGGAACGGATCGTCCTCGCCTGCGTCCGGTCCGGCGCCGCCGCCGTGCTCGGCCACCCCTCCGTCGACGACATCGCACCCCGCAGGCCGTTCCGCGAGCTGGGCTTCGACTCGCTGACCGCCGTCGACCTGCGCAACCGGCTGCGCGCCGAGACCGGCCTGCCGTTGTCGGCCACGGTCGTCTTCGACCACCCGAACGCCGCCGCGCTGGCCGCGCACCTGCTGGCCCGGGCCGGCGGCACCGCGGCCCCCGCACCCGCCGTCGCCGTCACCACGGCCGACCGGGGCGAGCCCCTGGCGATCACCGCGATGAGCTGCCGCTTCCCGGGCGGCGTCGGCTCGCCGGAGGACCTGTGGCGGCTGGTGACCGACGGCGTCGACGCGATGTCACCGTTCCCCACCGACCGCGGCTGGTACCTCGGGGACCTGGTCAACGCGGACTCGGCGGTGCGCGGCACCACCTACACCAGCGAGGGCGGGTTCCTCGACGACGTCGCCGGCTTCGACGCCCGCCTGTTCGGGATCACGCCGCGCGAGGCCGTCGCGATGGACCCGCAGCAGCGGCTGCTGCTGGAGTGCGCCTGGGAGGCCCTGGAACGCGGCGGCCTGGACCCGCTGGGCCTGCACGGCACCCGGACCGGCATGTTCGCCGGAACGAACGGCTCGGACTACCTGTGGTCGATGGGCGTCTTCCCCAGCGAGCTGGAGGGCCACCTCGGCACCGGCAACGCGGCCAGCGTCCTGTCCGGGCGGGTCTCGTACACGTTCGGCCTCGAAGGCCCCGCGATGACCGTCGACACCGGCTGCTCCTCGTCGCTGGTCGCGCTGCACCTGGCCGGGCAGGCGCTGCGGGCCGGTGAGTGCGACCTCGCGCTGGTGGGCGGCGTCACGGTCATGTCGACGCCCGGCCCGTTCGTCGAGTTCAGCCGGAAGGGCGGGCTGGCCGGCGACGGCCGCTGCAAGTCCTTCGCCGCCGCCGCGGACGGCACCGGCTGGGGCGAGGGCGTCGGCGTGCTGGTGGTCGAGCGGCTCTCGGACGCGCGGCGACTGGGTCACCCGGTCCTCGCCGTGGTCCGGGGCAGCGCGGTCAACCAGGACGGTGCGTCCAACGGCCTGACCGCGCCGAGCGGCCCCTCCCAGCAGAAGGTCATCCTCCGGGCGCTGGCCGACGCGCGCCTCGAACCCGCCGACATCGACGCGGTCGAGGCGCACGGGACGGGCACCACGCTGGGCGACCCGATCGAGGCCAACGCGCTGCTGGCCACCTACGGAGCCGGCCGCACCGGCGACCCGCTCTGGCTCGGGTCGGTGAAGTCGAACATCGGCCACACCCAGGCGGCGGCCGGCATGGCCGGGCTGATGAAGACGGTGATGGCGATGCGGCACGGCGTGCTGCCGAGGACGCTGCACGTCGACGAGCCCTCCCCGCACATCGACTGGGCGCTGGGCGGCGTCGAGCTGCTCACCGAGGCCCGCCCCTGGCCGAGGACCGGCCGGCCGCGCCGGGCCGGGGTGTCGGCGTTCGGCGTCAGCGGGACGAACTCGCACGTCATCCTCGAAGAAGCACCGGAGGCGTCCCGGCCCCGGCCCGAGGCCGGGTCGCAGCCCGAGCCGAAGTCCGAGCCGAAGTCCGGGTCGCAGCCCGGGTCGCAGGGGGAGCCCGAGCCGGGCCGGCCGGTACCGCTGCCGCTGTCCGGCGCCGACGACGGCGCGGTCCGCGCCCAGGCCCTGGCGCTGCGGGACGTCCTCACCGCCGGGGCTTCCCCGGCCGACGTCGGAGCCACGCTGGTGGGCCGGGCGGCGCTCCCGGTGCGGGCGGTGGCGTGGGACGCGGAGGGTCTGGAGGCGGTGGCCGCGGGTCTGGGCCCGGTGGCCGGGTCGCCGTCGGGCAGCTCGGACGTGGTGTTCGTGTATCCGGGTCAGGGTGGTCAGTGGCTGGGTATGGCGGTGGGGCTGCTGGAGTCGCGAGCGTTCGCGGATCGTCTGCGGGAGTGTGATGCGGCGCTGTTGCCGTTGACGGGGTTCTCGGTGGAGGCGGTGCTGCGGGGCGGGGACGACTGGTTGGCGCGGGTGGAGGTGGTGCAGCCGGTGCTGTGGGCGGT
>NZ_JAQYWZ010000624.1:0-5011 GCF_036290945.1 Streptomyces sp. BE303 | reverse complement strand
GTCGGCCAGCCACGACTGGAGCAGCACCAGCAACGCGGCAGCCCGGTCCCGGGCCGCACCCGCCGCCGTCGCATCCACCAACAGCACCGGCACCGGCACCGGCAGCGCGTCACCGAGACGGATCACCGCACCCGGCACCTCGGCCGCCACCTCCTGCGAGGCCCACTCCACACCGAACAGCAGTCGGTCGGCGAGGCCGCCGAACTGACCGGCCGCGACCGGACGCAGTACGAGGCTCTCCACGGCCGCGACCGGACCACCCGACGAGTCGGTGAACGTGAGCCGGACCGTGTCGGTACCGGGCGCGGGAGCGATCTCGACCCGGAGGCTCGTCCCGGCCGGGCCCGCGACCCGGACCCCGGAGAAGCCGAACGGCAACCGGACACCGCCGTCGACCGGGAGCGCGCCACCCGCGCCGATCGCGTGCAACGCCGCGTCGAACAGTGCCGGGTGCAGCGCGTACCCGGCGGTCGCGTGATCGAGCTCGACCTCGGCGAACACCTCCGCGCCGCGCTTCCAGACGCCCTTCAGACCCTGGAACGCCGGCCCGTACTCCAGCCCGGCGGCTGCCGCCGCCGGGTAGAAGCCGGCGACGTCGATCTCGTCCGCGCCCGCCGGCGGCCAGACCGCCGCCGCGGCGGCGGTGTCCGGGAACGGCTCGGCGGCGTCGCTCAGCGCGCCCTCGGCGTTGAGCACCCACGCGGCGTCGTCCTCGTGCCGGGAGTGGATCGTCACCGCGCTGCGGCCGTCCTCGGGCGCGGCCAGGGTGACCCGGACCTGGGCCCCGTCCTGGTCCCCGAAGGTCAGCGGGGCCTGGAGCAGCAGTTCGTCCAGCACCGGGAGCCCGGCCTGCTCCCCGGCGGCGAGCGCCATCTCCACCAGTGCCGTGCCCGGGACGACCGTACGGCCGGAGACCGCGTGGTCGGCCAGCCACGGGTGCGTACGGGTCGAGAGCCTTCCGGTGAAGACACTGTCACCGGAGGGAAGTTCGACCGCGGCGCCGACCAGCTGGTGCCCGGTGCCGACGAGGCCGAGGCCGACGGCGTCACCGGTGGAACCGGTCCGGGGCCGCGGCCAGTACCGGCGGTGCCGGAAGGCGTAGGTGGGCAGGTCGGCGCGCGGGCCGGTGCCGAGCACCGAGCCCCAGTCGACGTCCTGGCCCTCCACGAACAGCGCCCCGACTGCCGTGAGCAGCGCCATGACCTCGCCCCGGTCACGGCGCAGCGCGGCGACGGAGGTCAGCTCCGGACGCAGTTCGCCGATCAGCGCGGTGAGGACGCCGTCCGGGCCCAGTTCGAGCACACGGCCGGCGTCGAGAGCGGTGACGGCGTCGGCGAAGCGGACCGGCTCGCGGACCTGCCGCACCCAGTACTCCGGGTCCGACCACTGGCCGGGTGCCACCGGGGCGCCGGTCACCGTGGAGACGGCGGGGGTCACCGGGTCGGCGAAGCCGAGCGTCCCGACGATCGTGCGGAACTCGTCGAGCATCGGCTCCATCAGGCGGGAGTGGAACGCGTGGCTGGTCCGCAGGCGGTTGGTCTTCCAGCTCCGGTCCGCCGCGAGTCCGGCGATCCGCGCGATGTCGTCCGCGGCGCCCGACACGACCACGGCGTCCGGGCCGTTGACCGCCGCGATGTCGATGACCGGGTCCGCCTGGCGCACCTCGGCCTCCGAGGCCCCGACGGCCAGCATCGCCCCGCCCGCCGGGAGGGCCTGCATCAGTCGGCCCCGGGCGGCGACGAGCTTCGCCGCGTCGGCCAGGGTGAGGACCCCGGCGGCGTGGGCGGCGGTGATCTCACCGACCGAGTGACCGGCGACGACGTCCGGCTCCACGCCCCAGGAACGGACGAGGGCGAGCAGCGCCACCTCGACCGCGAAGATCGCCGGCTGCGCCCAGCCGGTCAGGTCCAGCCGCGCCCGGTCGTCCAGGACCTCGTGCAGCGGGAGATCCAGTGCCGCACACACCTCGTCGAAGGACGCGGCGAACACCGGGAACGCCTCGTACAACTCCCGGCCCATACCGACCCGCTGGGACCCCTGACCGGTGAACACCACCGCCAGAGCGGCGCGGTGCGCCTCCCCGAACCGCGTCCCGGCCCCGGGTTCGTCGCCCGAACCGACGCCGGCCAACGCGCGGTCGAGCGCGGGGTGGTCGGTGGCGAGGAGCAGGGCGCGGTGCCTGAGGGCCGCTCGACCGGCGAGGGCCCGGCCCACCCGGTCCAGCGACAGGTCCGCCGTGTCGGCGGTGCGCAGGCGGGCGGCGTAGGCGTGCAGCGCGTCCGGGTCCGCCGCGCTGAGCACGATCGGGGTCACCGGAAGGCTCCGACCCGACGCGGCGGCCGGGGAACTCGGAGCCACGGCTTCGAGGATGACGTGGGCGTTGGTGCCGCTGATGCCGAACGAGGACACCGCGGCCCGGCGCGGCCGGTCGGTCGCGGGCCAGTCGCGGGCCTCGGTCAGCAGCTCGACCGCACCGGCGGACCAGTCCACCTGGGACGACGGCGCGTCCACGTGCAGCGTGCCGGGCAGCACGCCGTGCCGCATCGACTGCACCATCTTGATGATGCCCGCGACACCGGCCGCCGCCTGGGTGTGACCGAGGTTCGACTTCACCGAACCCAGCCACAGCGGCTCGTTCTCCGCACGGTCCTGGCCGTAGGTGGCGAGGAGCGCCTGGGCCTCGATCGGGTCACCGAGCGAGGTGCCCGTCCCGTGCGCCTCCACCGCGTCCACGTCCCGCGCCGTCAGACCCGCCGACTCCAGCGCCTGGCGGATCACCCGCTGCTGCGACGGACCGTTGGGCGCGGTCAGACCGTTGGACGCACCGTCCTGGTTCACCGCACTGCCCCGCACCACCGCGAGAACCGGGTGACCCAGACGCTCGGCATCGGCCAGCCGCTCGACCAGCAGCATGCCGACACCCTCGCTCCACCCGGTGCCGTCCGCGCCCTCGGCGAAGGACTTGCACCGGCCGTCAGCGGCGAGGCCCCGCTGCCGCGAGAACCCCACAAAGGTGTTCGGCGTCGCCATCACGGTGACACCACCCGCCAGCGCCGCGTCACACTCGCCGCTGCGCAGCGCCTGCACCGCGAGGTGCAGGGCGACCAGCGAGGACGAGCACGCCGTGTCGACGGTGACCGCCGGGCCCTCCAGACCGAAGGTGTACGACACCCGGCCCGACGCGATGCTCCCGCCGGTGCCCATGAAGCCCTCGGCACTGTCGTCCGAGGCCCCCAGCACCATCGAGTAGTCGTTGTACATCACGCCCGCGAACACCCCGGTCCGCGAACCGCGCAGGCCCAACGGGTCGATCCCCGCCCGCTCGAACGCCTCCCACGACGTCTCCAGCAGCAGCCGGTGCTGCGGGTCCATCGCCAGCGCCTCGCGCGGCGAGATCCCGAACACCTCCGGGTCGAAGTCCCCCGCGCTGTAGAGGAATCCACCCTCCCGCGTGTACGAGGTACCGGGGTGGTCCGGGTCCGGGTGGTACAGGTTCTCCACGTCCCAGCCACGGTCCTCGGGGAAGAACCCGATCCCGTCCCGCCCGGACGCCACCAGCTCCCACAGGTCCTCCGGCGACGCGACGCCCCCGGGGTAGCGGCACGCCATCCCCACGATCGCGATCGGCTCGTCGGCACGGAGCGCACGAACCGTCCGGCCCGTCGCGCCCGCCGGGGCGACGGCGTCGGCCCGTTCGACCGCTCCGGCGAGTTCGGCACCGAGGTGCGCTGCCAGGGCGAGCGTGTTCGGGTAGTCGAAGACCAGCGTGGACGGCAGTCGCAGGCCCGTCACGGCCATCAGGCGGTTGCGCAGGTCGACCGCGATGAGCGAGTCGAAGCCCAGCTCGCTGAAGGCGCGTTCGACCTCGACCGCCTCCGGGCCCGCGTAGTCGAGAACCGCGGCCACGTGGGTCCGGACCAGGTCGAGCACCGCCCGATCGCGCTGCGGCGCCGGCAGGCCGGCCAGCCGCAGGCCCAGGGCGGTGTCGGCCCGCTTGCGGACCGGCACCCGGACCAGGCTCGCCAGCAGCGGGGGCAACAACCCGGCCGCGGCGGCCTCGCGCAGCGGGGCCGTGTCGAGCGCCAGCGGCGCGACGGCCGCCCGGCCCGTACCCAACGCGGCGTCGAAGGCCGCGAGCCCCTGCTCGGCGGTCAGCGGCAGGATGCCGCCCTGCCGGGCCCGGGCCAGCTCGGCTTCGCTGAGCCCGCCGGCCATACCCGCGTCCCACAGGCCCCAGGCCAGCGACGTCGCCGGCACGCCCTGCGCCCGAAGCTCGGTCGCGTACGCGTCCAGGAAGGCGTTGGCCGCGGAGTAGTTGGCCTGGCCGGCGTTGCCGAACAGACCGGCCGCCGAGGAGTAGAGGACGAAGGCGCTGAGCGTCCTGCCCTCCGTCGCGGCGGCGAGGTTGCGCGCGGCGTCGACCTTGGAGCGCAGCACCGTGTCGAGGCGCTCGGGCGTCAGATCGGCGAGGAGGGCGTCGTCCAGCACACCGGCGGCGTGGATCACCGCGGTCACCGGCTCGCCCCGCAACGCCTCGGCCACCGCCCCGGCATCGGCCACGTCACAGGCCACCGCCCGCACCTTCGCCGAAGCGAGCTCCTCGACGAGTCCGGCATCCCCACCGGAGCGGGACAGCAACAGCAGGTCACGGACCCCGTGCGTCTCGACCAGATGCCGGGCGACCAGCCGCCCCAGGGTGCCGGTCGCACCGGTCACGACGACCGTGCCGTCACCGAACTCCACCGGCGCGGACGCGGAGCCCGTCACCCGCACCAGACGCGGCGCGGACACCACGCCCTCGCGCACCAGCGCCTGCGGCAGCGGATAGAACACGTCCTCGGCCGCGTCCAGCAGATGGAGCCGGTCCGGGTGCTCGGCCTGCGCCGACCGCACCAGACCCCACAACGCGGCGCCATCGGCGTCGGTGATCTCCGCGCCTTCCGCACCGAACGTCCGCACCACCAGGCGCGATTCGGACCACGCCGCGTCGGCCAGCCACGACTGGAGCAGC
>NZ_JAQYWZ010000623.1:0-239 GCF_036290945.1 Streptomyces sp. BE303 | reverse complement strand
GACGTCGTACCCCTCGGCCTGCAGGTTCCGCGCGACCGCGAGGATGCGGGTGTCCGCCTCGCCGCCCCCGACCCGGTAGCCGGCCGGCAGTATCGACAGGTCGGAGTGGTTGAGCTCGACCCGGATGGTGCCGCCGAGCTCGCCGACCGGGATCGGCTCGTCGAGACGGCCGAAGCGGATCCGGAAGTCGTCGAGCAGCCGCAGCGCCTGGCGGGCGAAGTAGCCCAGTTCGGGGTGGT
>NZ_JAQYWZ010000622.1:0-531 GCF_036290945.1 Streptomyces sp. BE303 | reverse complement strand
GCCTCCAGCCCGGCGCAGAGCGCCAGCGCGGACTTCCCCGTCCCGGCCCGGCCGCCCATCGAGACGATGCCGACCTCCGGGTCCAGCAGGAGGTCCAGCGCGACCCGCTGCTCGGCGCTGCGCCCGCGCAGTCCGAACGCCTCGCGTTCTCCGCGCACCAGCCGGACGCGGCCGTCGCCGGTGACCCGGCCGAGCGCCCGGCCGCGCTCGGAGGTGAGCACGAGTCCGGTGTGCACGGGGAGGTCGCTGACGCCCTCGATGGACACCGCGGCGTCGTGGCCGGCCGAGAACAGCGCGTCGACGTCGTCGGCCGCCACGTGCAGCTCGGACATGCCGGTCCACCCGGAGGTGACCGCCAGCTCGGCCCGGTACTCCTCGGCGAGCAGGCCCACCGAGGACGCCTTGATCCGCAGCGGGAGGTCCTTGGAGACGACGGTGACGTCGTACCCCTCGGCCTGCAGGTTCCGCGCGACCGCGAGGATGCGGGTGTCCGCCTCGCCGCCCCCGACCCGGTAGCCGGCCGGCAGTATC
>NZ_JAQYWZ010000621.1:0-374 GCF_036290945.1 Streptomyces sp. BE303 | reverse complement strand
CTCGGTGGTCAGGCGAGCGTGCCCGGGGTGTCCGGCACCTGGAAGGACCTGACCAACAGCGTCAACCTGATGGCCAACAACCTGACGGGCCAGGTGCGCAACATCGCGCAGGTGATCACGGCGGTGGCCCGCGGCGACCTGTCGCAGAAGATCTACGTCGACGCGCGCGGCGAGATGCTGGAGCTCAAGACCACCATCAGCACGGACGAGCACAAGCAATACCTCAACTCACACAATAAGAACGGGGTTGCCCGCCACGTCGGCACCGAGGGCATCCTCGGTGGTCAGGCGAGCGTGCCCGGGGTGTCCGGCACCTGGAAGGACCTGACCAACAGCGTCAACCTGATGGCCAACAACCTGACCAGCCAGGTCCG
>NZ_JAQYWZ010000620.1:0-303 GCF_036290945.1 Streptomyces sp. BE303 | reverse complement strand
GTGTGTGATGTGGAGGTGTTTTACCACCCGTATCCGGAGCATGCGGGGACGTTCTACGCCCGGGTGGGCGGGTTCCTGTACGGGGCGGGGGACTTCGTTGCGGGGCTGTTCGGGATCTCGCCGCGAGAGGCGTTGGCGATGGATCCGCAGCAGCGCCTGGTGCTGGAGACGTCGTGGGAGACGCGGGAGGCGGCGGGTGCCGATCCGCTGGGCCTGCGCGGCGAGCCGGTGGGCGTGTTCGTCGGCGCCTCGTTCATGGGGTACGGCACCGGGGCGGCGGAGAGCGGGGAGGGCCTGGAAGGC
>NZ_JAQYWZ010000619.1:0-7416 GCF_036290945.1 Streptomyces sp. BE303 | reverse complement strand
CGTCGCCGGTGATCCACTCCTGGTCGCGTACGGCCAGGTCCCACACGTGGTGGTGGGCGTCGACGATGATCGGGTCGCTCATCGGTTGCTCCTCGGACGGGGCCCGCCCGCGGGCGGCGGGCCGGGCGGGACCGGTACGTCCCCGGGGAGCAGCCCTTCGGCGCGCAGGTCCTGCCACAGCCCGTGGGGGATCGGCCGGCTGTACTGTTCGACGGCGTCGGTGACCTCGTCGGGCGTGCGTAGGCCGATCAGGACGCCGGCGACGGCCGGGTGTCCGAACGGGAAGCGGGCGGCGGCCGCCCGCAGCGGCACACCGTGCCGTTCGCAGACCTCCTGCATCCGTCGGGCGCGTTCCACCAAGGCGGCGGGGGCGGTGGTGTAGTCGAAGGTGGCGTCCGGGCGCGGGTCCGCGAGCACGCCGGAGTTGAACACCCCGCCCACCATCACCGAGACGCCACGTTCGCCGGCCGCCGGGAGCAGGTCCTGGAGTGCCGCCTGGTTCAGCAGCGTGTAGCGGCCCGCGACCAGGACGATGTCGACATCGGTGTCGCGGACGAAGCGGGCCAGTGGTGCGCAATGGTTCATTCCGGCGCCGATCGATCCGACCAGGCCTTCGGCGCGCAGTCGTTCCAGTGCCGGGTAGGCCTCGTCCAGCGCCTGGTCCAGGTGGTCGTCCGGGTCGTGCAGGTAGACGGTGTCGACGTGGTCCAGGCCGAGGCGGGTGAGGCTGCCCTCCAGGCTGCGGCGCACGCCGTCGGCGGAGAAGTCCCACACCCGCCGGTGGGTGGCCGGCACCGCGAACCCGTTGGCGAGGTCGTCCCCCACCGGGTCGGGGACGGGTTCGAGCAGCCTGCCCACCTTGGTGGACACGGTGTACTCGCCGCGCGGGCGGGGCGCCAGAGAGGCGCCCAGCCGGCGCTCGGACAGCCCCAGGCCGTAGTGCGGTGCGGTGTCGAAGGTCCGGATGCCGTGGTTCCAGGCGGCGTCGATCGCTGCGGCGGCCTGCTCGTCGCTCGTCGGCGCGAAGAGGTTGCCGATGGCCGCCGCGCCGAAGGCCACAGGCGAGGTCCAGGCCGTGCCACGCCCGACGGGCACCCGGGCCGCGGTGGTGTTCACGACATCACCGGCCTCAGGCGCAGGCCGGCCATGCCTCCGTCGACGGCCAGGGCGGTGCCGGTGACGGAGCCGGCCGCCGGCCCCGCGAGGTAGACGACGGCGGCGGCGACCTCCTCGGAGGTGACCAGACGCCCGTGGGGCTGGCGGGCACACAGTGCGGCGCGCTCCGCCGCCGGGTTACCGGCGCTCTCCAGGAGCCGGCCGATCCAGGGCGTGTCGACGGTGCCGGGGTTGACGCAGTTGACCCGGATTCCCTCCCGGACGTGGTCGGCCGCCATCGCGAGGGTGAGGGAGAGGACTGCTCCCTTGCTCGCGGAGTAGAGGGCGCGCTGGGGCAGGCCGGCCGTCGCCGCGATCGAGCAGACGTTGACGACCGAGGCGTGCGCGGAAGCGCGTAGATGGGGCAGTGCGGCGCGGGTGACGCGGACGAGTCCGAGGACGTTGACGTCCAGGACGGTGTGCCACTGGTCGTCGGGGTTCTCCTCGACCGTGCCGGCTGCGCCGATCCCCGCGTTGTTGACGAGGATGTCGATCCCGTCGAGTGCGGCCGCGGCGTGTTCGACGCCGACGCGTACCGAGGTGTCGTCCCCGACGTCCGCGCGGATGCCGGTGAGAGGTTGTTCGATGCCGAAGGGGTGGAGGTCGAGGACGGCGACCCTGGCGCCGTTTTGCGCGAGGAGTCGGGCGGTGGCCAGGCCGATGCCCGATGCCCCGCCGGTCACGACGGCGCGCAGGCCGGTCAGTTCGGTCGTCATGCGCTTGCCTCCGAAGTGGCCTGCACCGGTTCGCCGGGCGGGGCCGTCGCGCCGTCGGCGGCCCAGAAGACGCCGTCGGGGTAGGTGTAGGTGGCGACGGAGTCGGCGAGCATGGTGGCGGAGAAGCCGGGTGCGAGTGGTGCGGCGTAGTGGCCGTCGCGGATGACGACCGGATCCACGAAGTGCTGGTGGAGGTGGTCGACGTATTCGATGGCCCGGTCGGTGGTGGTGCCGGACACGGCGACGAAGTCGAACATCGACAGGTGCTGGACGAGTTCGCACAGTCCGACGCCGCCGGCGTGGGGGCAGACCGGGACGCCGAACTTCGCGGCGAGAAGCAGGATGGCGAGGTTCTCGTTCACGCCGCCGACCCTTGCGGCGTCGAGCTGGAGGATGTCGATGGCGCCGGCCTGGAGGAGTTGCTTGAAGACGATGCGGTTGTGGACGTGTTCGCCAGTGGCGACCTTCACCGGGGCGACGGCGGCGCGGATGGCCGCGTGTCCGAGCACGTCGTCGGGGCTGGTCGGCTCCTCGATCCAGTACGGGTCGAACTCGGCCAGGGCCTTGGTCCACTCGATCGCGTCGCCGACGTTCCATCGCTGGTTGGCGTCGATGGCCATCCGGATGTCCGGGCCGACGGCGGCGCGTGCGGTGCGGCAGCGGCGTATGTCGTCCTGGAGGTCGGTTCCCACCTTCAGCTTGATCTGGGTGAAGCCGTCGGCGACGGCCTGCCGTGCGAGGCGGGTGAGCTTCCCGTCGCTGTAGCCGAGCCATCCGGGTGATGTCGTGTAGGCGGGGTATCCGTGTTCCAGCAGCCGGCGCCGGCGTTCCTGGTGGCCGTGGCGGCCTCGTACGAGCAGTTCGAGGGCCGCCTGTTCGGTGAGGGCGTCGGTGATGTAGCGGAAGTCGACCTGGCCCACCAGCCACAAGGGGTCGGCGTCCGCGAGGAGCTGCCACAGCGGCTTTCCCTCGCGCTTGGCCGCGAGGTCCCACACCGCGTTGACGACGGCGCCTACGGCCATGTGGATGACGCCCTTCTCGGGTCCGAGCCAGCGCAGTTGGCTGTCGCCGACGAGGTCGCGGCTGAGTGATCCGGGGTCGGCGCACAGGTCGGCGACGAGTCGGCCGACGAGATGCGGGCGCAGGGCGTCGATGGCCGCGACCTGGACCTCGTTGCCCCGTCCTATGGTGAAGGCGAAGCCGTGGCCCTCCAGGCCGTCGGCGGCGTCGGTGCGCAGGACGAGGTAGGCGGCGGAGTAGTCGGGGTCGGGGTTCATCGCGTCCGAGCCGTCCAACTCCCGCGAGGTCGGGAAGCGGATGTCGTAGGTGTCCAGCGCGATGATCCGGGCGGGGTCTGGGGGCGGCGGGGGCACGGGCTTTCCTCTCACACGTGCGGGACGGTCGGGGGCGCAGGGCGGGGCGGGGGTCATCCCATGGGGAACACCTGTTCCGTCGGCGCCCACCACTGCCCCGGTGCGGCGCCCGCCACGGGTTCCTGGCAGGGGGCCGTGAGGTGCCACCACGCCCGGGTCGCCTCGTCGGCGGCCATCCGGGCCATGTCGGCGTCGAAGTCGTCGCCCAGGTAGTCGAAGCAGCCGATCAGGAGGTCCCCGCGCAGGTGGATCGAGTAGTTCCTGATGTGACAGGCCCGGAGCCGGTCCAGGACCGGCTGCGGAACCGCGCGGTGCAGCGTGCGGTACTCGTCCGCTTTCTCTGGGCGGAGCCGGACCACCTGGACGATGCGCCGCGTCATGCGTCGGCCCTCGCGGACAGGGCCGGGGGCGGCCGGTTGTGGATGAGGCGGATGATCTGCCGGCTCGTCCACTCGTAGTTGTGGTCGTTGGGGACTTCGCCGCGGACGCGGTGGTCGGCCATGACGACCACCCGGTCGGCCAGCGTGATCATTTCGGCGAGATCGCTGCTGATCAACAGGATGGGCAGGCCCTCGCGGGCCAGCTCCCCCAGGAGCTCGTGGAAGCCGTGCTTCGTGCGGACGTCGATCCCGACGGTCGGCTCGTCCACGACGAGCAGGCGGGTGTCGGCGGCGAGCCATTTGGCCAGGCTGACCTTCTGCTGGTTGCCGCCGGACAGTTCACCGGCGTTCTGCGCGAGGCCGGAGATCCGGATGCCGAGGCGGTCGACGAGTTCCTGGGCGACGGCGCGCTCCTGACGGGCGGAGACGAAACCGAAGGCCTTGGCGATCGACTTCCACACCGTGACGCCGATGTTGCGGCCGACCGGCTGTTCCAGGAAGACGCCCTCCTCCTTGCGGTTCTCGGTCAGGTAGCCGATGCCGTGCTCGTGCAGGGCCTGACGGGGGGAGCTGATCCGTACCGGTGCGCCCTGGACCAGGATCCGGCCGGCGGTGACCCGGCCGAGTCCGAGGACGGCCCGGACGAGTTCGCTGCGTCCGGCGCCGACCAGTCCGTAGAGGCCGACGATCTCACCGGGGCGGACGTCCAGTGAGATGTCCCGGTGCCCGTCGGCGGTCGCGAGCCTGTCGAGCGAAAGGACGGGCGCGGCGGTGCGCTCCACCGCCGGCCGCGGGCGCATCGCGGTCGCCGCGTGGGCGCGGCCCACCATCAGCGTGACGATGTCGTCGTGCGTGTGCTGGGCGAGCGGCGAGGACGTGAGCACCGACCTGCCGTCGCGCAGCACGGTGACGGTGTCGCAGATCGCGAAGACCTCCTCGAGCTTGTGGCTCACGAAGACCACACAGGTGCCGCGGGCCGTCAGTCGCCGGACGACCTCGAAGAGGTGATCCGCTTCCTGCGGGGAGAGCGAGGCAGTGGGTTCGTCCAGGAGGAGGACCTGGCTGTCGGTGTGGAGCGCCTTCGCGATCTCGACCAACTGCTGCTGGGCGACGGAGAGTTCGCGGACCGGCTGGTGCGGGTCGAGGTCGAGCCCCAGTTCTGCGAGGCAGCGCAGCGCGGGGGCGGTCATGGCATCGCGGTCGACGATGCCGTGGCGCGAGGGTGGGTTCTGCAGGGTGATGTTCTCCGCGACGGAGAAGTCGGGGATGAGGTTGCGTTCCTGGTGGACGACGCCGATGCCGGTGCGGGTGGCTTCCAGCGGGGAGCGCAACTGGATCTCCCGGCCGCGCCAGGTGAGCCGGCCGCCGTCGGGCAGGTGGACGCCGGTGAGGGCCTTGATCAGGGTCGACTTCCCCGCGCCGTTCTCGCCCAGCAGGGCGTGCACGGAGCCCGCGGTCAGCCGCAGAGCGACTCCGTCCAGGGCCCGGACCCCGGGGAACAGCTTGACGATGTTGTGGCATTCGAGCAGGACGTCGTTCATCGCTCTCCCCCTGTACCCGGCAGGGCGGCGGTGCCGGCCCGTGGTTGCGTGTCCGCCGGTGGCGCCGGAGCGCGGCCTCGCGTCCCGCGCTTCTTCTCCTGCCGGCTCTGCTGGATCCGCCCGCCCATGACCGTGCCGAGCACGACCAGGCCGATGAGGAAGTTCACCCAGCTCGGGTCGAGCGAGAACTGGGCCCGCGCGGCGTCGATCAGCCGCATCACGAACGCCGCCAGCACCGTGCCGAGTACGGCGACGGATCCGCCTGTCAGGGCGACGCCGCCGATGATCGGCGCCGCGAAGCTTGGCAGCAGCCAGTCACCCCCCACACTGCGGTTGACACCGGGCAGGGATGCGGTCGCCAGTACGGCGGCGACACCGACGAGCAGACCGGACAGCCCGTGGGCGAGGACGATCTGACGGTTGGTGGAGATGCCCGACAGGCGGGCCGCGAGCGGATTGCCGCCGGCCGCGAGCAGCCGCCGTCCGGCGGTGGCGCGGTAGACGAATGCCGCGAGCAGCACGGCTCCGATGAGTGCGGCGACGAACACCAGCGGGACGTTGAGCGGGGCCGCCCGGCCGAGGTCCTGGAGGCTCTGGGAGTACCCGTCGACGGTGCGGGTGCCGACGAGCCGGTACTGGGCGCCCAGCAGGATGGTCATGGAGCCGAGTGTGACGATGAAGCCGTTGATCTGCGTCGCCACGATGAACACACCGGTCACCAGGCCGATCAGGGTGGCCGCGAGTACGCCGACCGCGACGGCCACCGGTACGGGTACGCCGTTGTCGGCCATCAGCACGCCCATCAGGCAGGCGGTGAAGCCGCCCAGCGCGCCCACGGCGAGGTTGAGCTGGCCGACGCAGAGCGCGACCATCTGGGCCAGGCCGATGAGGACGGGGGTGGCCATGTACTGCAGGAAGGTGCGTACGGAGGGGCCCTCGAAGAACGCGCCGGCCGAGGTGATGCCCAGGACGAGGTACCCGGCCAGGACGACGCCGAGCAGTGTCATCGTGGTCGAGCGGGAGAAGCGGCGCAGCACGGCGCCGGTGCGGGCCGTCCGCGCAGTGGTCGTGATCATGTGGAGCGCACCACCTTGCGGTAGGACACGACGGTGCGCACGCGGTCGGCCGACAGGGCCAGCAGCAGGACGCAGCCGAGGTAGATGTTGAGGCTTTCGAGGCCGACGCCGAGCAGGTCGAGGCCCTTGCGGATGACGCCGACGAGGGAGGTGCCGAGCAGTGCGCCGATCACGGAGACGACGCCGCCGGTGAGCAGGGTGCCGCCGAGGACGGCGCCGAGGAAGGAGGGGAGCATGAAGTCGTCGCCGATGGAGGCGCGGAAGGTGCCGGTGCCGACGGCGGCCATGAAGCCGGCGAGTGCGGCGAGCAGGCCGGACAGTGCGTGCGCGAGGACGATGCGCCGGCCGGTGGGGATGCCGGACAGTTCGGCTGCCGCGGGGTTCGCGCCGGTGAGGAGGAGTTCGCGGCCGAGGCGGGTGCAGCCGTAGAGGAACCCGAGTCCGGCGAGGGCGAGCAGGGTGAACTGGACGACCTGCGGGACGGCGGGCGTGCCGCACACCGGGCCGACGCAGAGGTCGGCGAGGGAGGCGGAGCGCAGCTCGGCGAGCCCGGCCGGGCGGGTGGTGAAGGCGGCGTTCTCGGTCAGGGCGGAGTAGAGGAGGGAGACCAGGCCCAGCAGGGCGAAGTCCATGGCCAGGGTGACCACGAAGGAGCTCACGCCGGTGCGGGCGATGATCCAGCCGGACAGGGCGCCGATCGAGGCGCCGGCGGCCAGGCACAGCAGCAGGCCTAGTGGCAGGGGCAGGGCGAGTCGGTCGTAGCCGAATCCCGCGAACATGGCGCCGAAAGCGGCCATCCGGCCGACGGCGAGGTTCATGTGCCCCACGGAGAGGACCACCATCTGGGCGAGCGCCACCACGGTCAGCGTCGCGATGTCGCGCAGCAGCGGGAAGAGCACGAGCCGTTCGTCGAGGAACGCGGGCCGCAGCGCGCCGAACAGCGCGACGAGGAGCAGGGTCAGGAGGAGCAGGCCGAGTCGCTGGTTGACCCAGAACGGGAGCCGGTGTGCCTTGCCGGGGGGTTCGGCCAGCTCGTCGGGGTGTGTCGTCGCGGTGTCGGACGGCGCGGTGGGGGTGCTCATGCGACCCTCCGGTTGTCGATGGCGTCCATGTCCCAGTCGATCCCGATGCCCGGGGTGTCGGGAGCGACGGCCATGCCGTGGTGGACGGCAAGT
>NZ_JAQYWZ010000618.1:0-490 GCF_036290945.1 Streptomyces sp. BE303 | reverse complement strand
GTCCGGCCGCGTCTCGTACTCGTTCGGCCTGGAGGGGCCGGCGGTGACGGTGGACACGGCGTGCTCGTCGTCGCTGGTCGCGCTGCACCTGGCCGCGCAGGCGCTGCGGTCGGGCGAGTGCTCGATGGCGCTGGTCGGCGGTGTCACCGTGATGGCGACCCCGACGGCCTTCCTGGACTTCAGCCGTCAGCGCGGGCTGGCCGCCGACGGCCGGTGCAAGTCGTTCGGCTCCGACGCGGACGGCACCGCCTGGGGCGAGGGCGCCGGCGTCTTCGTGGTCGAGCGGTTGTCGTCCGCACGGGCGGCCGGTCGTCGGGTGCTGGCGGTGGTGCGGGGCACGGCGGTGAACCAGGACGGTGCGTCGAACGGTCTGACGGCGCCGAACGGTCCGTCGCAGCAGCGGGTGATCCGGGCGGCGTTGGCGCAGGCGGGGTTGAACCCGCAGGACGTCGACGCGGTCGAGGCGCACGGCACCGGCACGACGCTCGGC
>NZ_JAQYWZ010000617.1:0-1007 GCF_036290945.1 Streptomyces sp. BE303 | reverse complement strand
GGAACGGGTAGGTGGGCAGTTCGACGCGTCGGCCGCGGGGGATCGCGGTGGTCCAGTCGACGGTGAGGCCGGTGGTCCAGGCGTGGGCGAGGGAGGTGAGGAGGCGTCGTCGGTCGCCTTCGTCGCGGCGCAGGGTGGGGAGGGTGACGGCGGTGTCGAGGGTCTCCTCGATGGTTGGGACCAGGACGGGGTGGGGGCTGGTCTCGACGAAGTGGGTGTGGCCGGTTTCGTGGAGGGTCTTGAGGGCCGGGGCGAGGAGGACGGGTTGGCGCAGGTTGGTGTACCAGTACGCGGTGTCGGGCGGGGTGGTGAGCCAGTCGCCGGTGACGGTGGAGAACATCGGGATGCGCGGTGCCTGCGGGCTGATGTCGGCCAGGACGTCGAGCAGCCGGGTGCGGATCTTCTCGACGTGCGGGGAGTGCGAGGCGTAGTCGACCGGGATGCTCCTGGCGCGGACGCCCTCCCGCTCGCACACCGCCAGCAGTTCCCTCAGAGCGGTGCTCTCGCCCGCGACGACGGTGGTGGTGGGGGAGTTGTAGGCGGCGACGGAGATCCGGTCGGCCCAGGGGGCGAGCAGTTCGGTGGTCCGCTCGGCGGAGAGCCGGACGGAGACCATGCCGCCGTCACCGGCGATGGCGTCGAGGGCCCGGCTGCGGAGGGCGACGACGGCGGCGCCGTCTTCGATAGTGAGGGCGCCGGCGACGACGGCGGCGGCGATCTCGCCCTGGGAGTGGCCGAGGACGGCGTCGGGGTGGACGCCGTGGTGCTGCCAGAGCGCGGCGAGGGAGACCATCACCGCCCACAGGGCGGGCTGGACGACGTCGACGCGCTCCAGCGGCTCGGTGTCGCGCAGCAGCCGGGTGAGTGACCAGTCGACGTGTGGGGCGAGGGCCTTCTCGCACTGGGTGATCTTCTCGGCGAAGACGGGTTCGGTGTCGAGGAGTGCGGCGGCCATGCCGGGCCACTGGGAGCCCTGGCCGGGGAAGACGAAGACGGTGCGGCCGGGG
>NZ_JAQYWZ010000616.1:0-37172 GCF_036290945.1 Streptomyces sp. BE303 | reverse complement strand
CCCGCCTGCTCGGCCTCGCCGACTCGGTCGGCACGCTGGAACCCGGCAAGAACGCCGACCTCGTGGTGCTCGACTCCGCCACCCACGACCTGGTCGCCGTCATGCGCCGCGGCGAGTGGATCACCGGGGCCGACCGCTTCGCCCCGCTCGGGTCCGCCTGACCCGCCCGGACCCGCCGGTGTCCGCCTGCGCCCGCCGGCAACGGAACGGCCGCCCGCTCCCCTCGGGGAACGGGCGGCCGTTTCGCGTGGACGGGCCGGCCGGATCAGCCGGCGGCCTCCAGCACCACCTGGTCGACCAGGATCGCTCCGCTGCCCGCCGGCACGGTGAGCGTGATCGTGTTCGCCCCCGCCTGGAGCGGCGGGGTTATGTACGTCGTGTACCAGGAGGCCGCCGGCTCCTTCCCCGGCGAGTAGTTCTTGAAGGACAGCCCACCGGGCCAGTCCTTGCCGTTCACCGAAGCCACGGCCTTCACGTCGGTACCCGGGTTGTTGAAGTGCACCGTGAACTTGTACGTCCCGGCCGCCGCCAGCTCGCCGTTCCAGCTGACCGAACCGCCCGGCTGCAGCGTCAGGTAGGCGCCGTCCGCCGACTTGGTGCCCTTGACGGAGTTCCCGGACGGCGCGTTCTGCCCCTGCAGGCCGCTCGCGTCGACGGTGGCGGGGCCGGTCACCGGGGTCGCCGAGGCCGTCGCCGAGGCGGGGGCCGTCGGGCTCGTGCTGCCGGTGCCGCCCGGCGTGGCCGGGGCGCCGGTCGAGCTGGTGGCACCCTTCGCGTTCGTGTCCTTGTCCTTGTCCGGGTCCCCGCCCGAGAGGGCTATCCCGGCGCCGATCGCGACGGCCGCGACCACCGCCACGGCGCCGATCACCGCACCCTTGCCCCGGCCGCCGCCCGGCCGCTCCTCCCCCGGCTGCGGCCGGGAGTGCTCGGCGTAACGGGCCTGCTGGGTCGGGGCGCCGCCGCCGTACTCGGGGTGCTGCGCGGGCACTCCGCCGTACTCGCCCTGCGGCGGGTACGGCTGCCCGGGCTGCGGCGCCTGCGGGTAGCCCGGCTGGGCCGGGTAGGGCTGCTGGGGCCGGGCCTGCTGCCCGTACTGGGCGCGGCCGACCTCCATCGGGCGGCTGTACGGCGTGCGCGGCACGCCCTGCTGCGGCTCGGACGGCTGGGCCGCCGCCGCACCGTCGGCAGGACGGTACAGATAGCCGAACGGGTCGTCGTCCTGAGGGGTGCCGCCCTCCGGGCCCTGGGGCACTCCGCTGTTTCCGGCGGTCGTCACGGTGGTCAACTCCCCCATCGCGGTCGCGCCGCCGGGCTGCCGTGCCCCCGGCGCTGGTCGTGGTCGCTTGTACCCGGGAACACTACCTGTCCTCGGCGACGCCCCGAAAAGACCCCTTGACGACCAGCGGGTAGCTTTCGCCCGGAACGACCCGCTCACGCGGCCCGGAACCTCCGGTCACCGCCCCGGCCGGCCTCCCCGCAGGGTTCCACCACCGGGTTCCCCCGCCGGGCTTCCTCAGCCGGCCCGCCGGTGCGAGCGCTCGCCCCTGGCCCCGCGCACCGCGCCGCCCCTGGCCCGCTTCTCGTCGTACATCCGCTCGTCCGCGGTGTGCAGCACCTCTTCGATGCTCATCCCGCAGCCCGCCCAGCCGACGCCCAGGCTGACGCCGACCCGCATCGCCCGGCCGTCGATCCGCATCGGCGGGATGATCGCGTTGCGCAGCCGGTGGGCGAGGTCCTTGGCCTCGTCGCGCCCGATACCGTCGGCCAGCACCACGAACTCGTCACCGCCGAGCCGGGCCACCGTGTCGCCGTCCCGCACGGCCCCGCTGAGCCGGCGGGCGACCTCGACCAGCACGGCGTCGCCGGCGTTGTGGCCGAACCGGTCGTTGATCGACTTGAAGCCGTCGAGGTCGCAGAAGAGCACCGCGAGCCCCTTCTCCACGACGACCGGGCCGCCCGAGCGGAACGGTCCCGACCAGACCTCGCCGCCGGACCCGTGATCGGCGGGCACGACCGCGTGCACGTGCTCGCCGTAGCCGGCCGGCCCCGGGTTCGCACCGGCGGCCGCCGACGGGTACCCCTCCGGAAGGCCGTAGCCGTGCGCGGGCCCGGACCGCACGTCGGTCCCCTCCAGGCCCTCGTAGGCGGCGTGCGCGCTGTAGGAGTCGGCCACCGCGTACCCGGCGCCCTGGTAGCCGCCGCTCCCGTAGGGGACGTCGGCGGGGCCCGGCTGGTGTCCGGCGGCGCCGACCGTCTGCGGCTGGCCGCAGAGCCGGCGCCCGAGCCGGGCCTTGAGCTCGGCGCTGTTCGGCAGACCGGTGAGCGCGTCGTGGCTGGCCCGGTGGGCGAGCTGGAGCTCGTGCCGCTTCCGGTCCTCGATGTCCTCGACGTGCGTGAGCAGGAAGCTCGGCCCCTCCGCGGCGTCGGCGACGATCGAGTTGCGCAGGCAGACCCACTGGTAGCCGCCGTCCCGCCGGGAGAGGCGCAGTTCAGCCCGGCCGCTCTCGGCGCTGGTGCGCTCCAGCAGCGCCCGGTCGTCCGGGTGGACGAGGTCGGCGAAGCTCTGCTGGCGGAGCACCGCGCGAGGGCGGCCGAGCAGACGACAGAGCGCGTCGTTGACCCTGGTCAGCTGACCGCGCCCGGCCCCGTGCAGCTCGGTGATGGCCATCCCGCTGGGCGCGTACTCGAACGCCTGGCGGAAGCTCTCCTCGCTGGCCCGCAGGGCCTGCTGCTCCTTCTCCAGGCGGGCCAGCGCGCGTTGCATCTCGGCCCGCAGCCGGGCGTTGCCGATCGCGATGGAGGCCTGCAACGAGAACATCTCCAGCGCCTCGCGGGTCCAGGCCCCGGGCCGCTTGCCGCTGCGCGGGCGGTCGACCGAGAGGACGCCGAGCAGGTCGCCGCCGGCGCTGTACATCGGGGCGAGCAGACCGTCGGCCGGGTGCCAGTCGTTGGCGTAGACGGGCATCGGGCCGTCCCCGATCCAGCGCGGGATGTCGCTGGCGACGGCCCAGCCCCGGTCATAGGGGAGGAAGCGCAGGGTGCCCCAGTGGTCGCTGACGCCGAGCAGCCGGTCCCAGGACTCGCGGGAGCCCACCTGGCCGAGGAGGACGGAGGGGCCGCCCATGGCGCTCTCCTCCAGCTCCCAGACGGCCGCCACCACGAGGTCGCCGTCCGGCCGGACCAGGCTGACCGCGGCGGCGTCGAAGCCGAGTCCGTGCACCGCGCCCTCGACCACGGCCTGCAGCGTGCCCGCCAGGCTGCGGGCAGCGTTGAGGTCCGCCACGACCCGGTGCAAGGTGCGGAGGGTCGCGAGACGGACGTACGGCTCCGACTCGGCTTCCATGCGGGGGCTCCCCGGCTGCTTCGGATAGGTCTTGATTGGTTATCGTCCGATTGCCAGAAGAACTGAATCACAGGGAGCACAGCGTTCGGCACGCTCGGTCAGCAATAGGTCGCCACTTGTGACTTAAATCACACGATCCTAATGCGCCCTTCATCAGCCCATCTGTCCCATATCTGGACATAAGCCCTTATCGGAACATTTATCCTGGTCGGCCGGATCGGCCGCGCACTGAAGTCGGCTGCCCGCCGGGCAGGCCCTCCACTTCACTCCTGGGGGTGAGAGCGGCCGCGAACCGTAACCTCGGCCCCACCTCGAAGGCCCGCAGCGAGGGCCGCACCGCGGAACTGCGCCACGGACTGCACCCCGGACTGCGCCGCTGGTCCTACGACCAGGGCCCGATGCCGTTCCGCCCGGTCGCGGGCTACCGTGCGCTACGTGTACTCGTCCCCGCAGCCCGAGGCTGCCTCCCAAGCAACGCCCGACGAGTTCCGGGCGGCGCTCTCCCAGCTCGCCGCCGGAGTGAGCCTGGTGACCGTCCACGACCCGGAGGACGGCGAGGACGTCGGGATGACCGCCACGTCCTTCCTCTCCGTGTCGCTGGAGCCGCCACTGGTCCTGATCTCCGTCCGCGAGGACTCCCGGATGGACGAGGTACTCTCCCGGGCCGACACCTGGGCGGTCTCGCTGCTCACCGAAGGACACAAGGCGCTCGGCTCGCGGTTCGCCATGAAGGGCCGGCTCAGTGACCGGCTGCTGTTCGCCGAGGCCCCGCACCGCCGCGGGGCGTTCAGCGACGCCCCGCTGATCGACGGCGCGCTCGCCACCGTGGAGTGCCGCACCGAGCAGCGGATAGCCGCCGGAGACCACACCCTGCTGCTCGGCCGCGTCCTGGAGGCACTGGTGCCCGACCCGGGCGGCCGTCCGCTGCTCTACTTCCGCGGCGGCTACCGCACCCTGGGCTGACCCCGGCGGGGGCTCCGGTCCCCCCGGCCCCTGCCGCCCGGCGGGCCGCCGTCCTTCCCGACCGACGGCCACCGGCCTGCCGGGCCCGCGTACCGGCCGGGCCCGGTCCCGCGTACGGCCCGCCCTGCCCGCGGGCTACTCGCCCTGCGGGGACCGCCGCCCCTGCTTCAGCTCCGAGCGGTGCCGCTTGTTGGTCAGCCGCCGCTCGACCATGCCCTTGCTGGGCCTGGTCGCCCGGCGGGCCTTCGGCGGCGGCGCCGTCGCCTCCCCGAGCAGGGAGGCCAGCCTGGCCGCGGCGACCTCGCGGTTGCGCCACTGCGAGCGGTGCTCGGAGGCGCGGACCACCAGCACCCGCCCGTCCACCAGCCTGCCCGCCAGCCGCTCCAGCGCGCGCTGCTTCCAGACGTCGGGCAGCGCGGCCGAGGCCGCCAGGTCGTAGCGGAGCTCGACCTGGGTGTCGGACGTGTTGACGTGCTGGCCACCGGGGCCGGAGGAACGTGAGAAGCGCCAGACGAGCTCGGCGTCGGGGACGACCACCGATCCCCGGACGCGAATGGGCTCGGGCATGCGCCCATCATCCCGCGCCGGGCCCCCGCCGGTCACCCGGTTATCCGACCCGGCGCGCAGCCCCGACAATGGCCTGTGTGATCGAGCTCGGCTACTCCCTCTCCAACCGCTTCCCCGACCCCCCGCAGACCGACTACCGGACCGCGACCACCCACGCGCTGCGGTACGACCTGTTCTGCGGCGACGTCTACCTCGACGCCGAGGGAGCGGAGCTGTCCACGGCCTGGGGATGGGTCCCGGTGCTGGACTTCGCCTGGGCGCTCTGCGACATCGCCGAGGAGCTGGACCGCGACCCGGCCGGCGGTCGCGCCGCCCGGGTGCAGACCGCCGACCTCGACTTCACCCAGAACACCGAACTGCTGCGTTTCGCCCGCCGGTTCAACTGGGTCGAGGTCACCGCCACCTGGCTGCCCGACGAGCCGCCGGCCGTGATCCGTCACGGCGACCTGAGGCGCGAAGCCCGCGACTTTCTCCAGGACACACTCGCCGACCTCTTCGACATGCACCCCGATCTCGCCGACAATCCGGCCATCTGGTCACTTCAGGGCCGGTTCCGTCGAATCTGACGGGGAATACCCGAACCCGTGCCGGCGACGGAAATCCGTTGACCCGCGTGGAACCATCTCCGCCGGTTCCCGCGTTATCCCGGCAAAAGCAATCGAAGGGACAGCACACACCATGCCAGTGAGCCTCTCCAAGGGTGGCAACGTCTCGCTGACCAAGGAGGCCCCCGGCCTGACCGCGGTCACCGTCGGCCTCGGCTGGGACGTCCGCACCACCACCGGCGCAGAGTTCGACCTCGACGCCAGCGCGATCGTGCTGAACGCGGACGGAAAGGTGCTGTCCAACGGCCACTTCGTCTTCTTCAACAACACGAGCAGCCCGGACAACACCGTCGTCCACACCGGTGACAACCGCACCGGCGAGGGCGCCGGCGACGACGAGGCGATCAACGTCAACCTCGCCACGCTGCCGGCCGAGGCCACCCGGATCACCTTCCCGGTCTCGATCTACGACGCCGTCGCCCGGTCGCAGAACTTCGGCCAGGTCCGCAACGCCTACATCCGTGTGATCAACGCCGCCGGTGGCGCCGAGATCGCCCGCTACGACCTCTCCGAGGACGCCGCCACCGAGACCGCCATGATCTTCGGCGAGCTCTACCGCAACGGTGCCGAGTGGAAGTTCCGCGCCGTCGGCCAGGGGTACGCCTCCGGCCTGGCCGGCATCGCCCAGGACTTCGGCGTCCAGCTCTGACGTCGCCCCCTGCGGTCCCCGGAGCGCCCGTCCCGCCACCCGGCGGACGGGCGCTCCGCCCGTTCCCGGGCCGCCCGTGACAACGGCGGCGCGGGAGGACGGTGTCCCGTCCTCCCGCGCCGCCGTTCGTTCCCGGAGCCGGATTCAGCGCGTGGCGCGCAGCTCCGGGAGCTGGATCAGCTCGGTCTCGTCGTGGGGGGTCAGGTCGACCACCTCCGGCCCGGCCGTCTCCCCGGGGTCCGCCCCGGCGCCGACCTGCGGCAGCACCTGGGTCTCCGCCTCGGACCGCTCCCGTCCGGCCGTCGCCCGCGCCTGGGCCTGGGCCTGTGCCTGTGCCTGCTCCTGGGCCGCCCGGGCTTCCTGGGCCTGCTGCCGGGCCTGGGCCTCGACCGCCTCGTCCCCCACCACGTCCGCCAGGTCGGTCCGCTCGCCGAGCTCCGCGACACTGCCGACGGCCTGCGCCGGAGCGGCCGGTCGGGCCGGCGCACCGGAGCCGCGGCCGAAGAAGCTGAACCCCTGGCCGCGCACCGCCGAGGACTGCACCGGTCGGGGGCGCTGCCGCTCGGCCGGCACGGCGGGCGGGACGGCGGGCGCCCCGCCGAGCTGCCCGACGGTCGCCGTCAGCACCGGCCGGACCGGCGCCGCGGGAGCCACCCGCGCCGCCGGAGCCGCGGGCGCCGCCGGGACGGCCGCCGCGGAGGGCCCCGCCTCCCCGGGAGCGGGCACCGCGGGCACCACCGGAGCCGGAACCGTCGGCGTCACCCGTGCGGGGGCCGCGGCGGGCACCGACACCGCGGGCGCCTTCGCGGGCGTCGTCGCGGGCGTCGTCCGGGGCCGCAAGGTGACCTCCGCACCCGCCGCGCGCTCGGCCTCCCGCTGCGCCTCCCGTTCCCGCTGCGCCTGCAGCTGCGCCGCGCGCCGCTCCAGCTGCCGCAGCACGGCCCCGGCACGGACGAACGCGGCCGGACTGGCGGGGTACCTGGGCCGGCTCGCGGCGAGCGCCCGCTGGGCCGCCTCGGCCTCCTTGAGCGCCTGCTCGGCGACCGACACGGCGCGTTCCTTGAGCAGCCGGGCGATCTCCGTCTCGGCCTTCGCGAGCCGGGACTTCTCGGCGGTCAGCCGGCGGCCGAACCGGGTCGCCCGCTCCTCGGCCACCTCGGCGGCGTACTCGGCCTCGGCGAGCTGCTCCTCGAACCGCTCCTCGGCCCGCAGGCGCTGCGCGACGGAGAGTTCGGCAGCCGCCCGGGCGGCCCGGTCGCGCTGCCGCAGCAGCACCGCGATCCCGAGCGTCGCGAGCACCGCCGCGACACCCACCGAACGGACCAGGACGGTGTCCTGACTGACAAGCAGCGCGGCCAGCGCGGCGACGATGAGCACGCCGGCGGCGGTGGGGGGAAAGACCCGGCCGAGGACGGAGGAATGACGGTGGCGTCCGCGAGACATGCCAAGAAACTAGCGTGCGAATTGGGGCCGTGTCAGCCCAGGGTCCGCTTTGGCCCTTGACACCGCGCCGGCTTTACCGGACGCACCCGGGGGATCACCAGGGACCGGCGGGGAACGCCCGGTCAGCGGTGGGTGGCCGCAGGCCCGCGCCCGCCCGGGTCGTCGTGGTTCTCCGGCAGCTTGCAGACGTGCTGCAACCAGAGCGCCGCCGCGATCACCGCCACGCCGGCCAGCACCGCGAAGCCGGCGGTGATCGCCTGGTCCTTCCGGGCCGGCACGTCCAGCTCGCCGAGCAGGTGGATCCCGGCTCCCGCGTAGATGCCGGTGACCACCGCCGAGACCAGCGCGCTCGCCTGGCCCAGCACCACCGCGCGGGCCGCGCCCAGCGGGTCGACCCGCTTCGCCCCGGGCTGCCGGTCGCGGGCCGCCTTCAGGCGCGAACGCAGCGACAGCGCGGTGGCGAGCAGGATCACCGCCACCGCGGCCAGCACCACCGGTGCCGCACCGGGCACGGCGGGCAGCGTGTCCAGGGAGGACCAGAGCTTGGCACCGGCCCAGGACAGCGCCGTGGTCGCGGCGGTGATGCCGACCAACAGGCGGAGGCGAAGCAGCTTCACGCGGACAGGGTCCTTTCCCGGGGCAGCGGTGACGGGAGGCCGCCCCCGGGCACGGGCACGGCGGCGCCAGGCCACCGTACCGGGCTCGGCCCGAAGGACACCCCCCGTACCAGGACGCCCACCTGTTCGGCGCCCACCTGTTCGTACGGCCGGGACCCCCGCCCGAGTTCCCCGGCCAGCGACGGCGACGCCGCAGGACCCGGGGCGGGCGGGGCGGACACTACTCCGGCAGGGTCAGCCCGATGTCCTCGCGCCGCCGGACGCCCTGGGCGTCCGGGCCGCCGAGCGCCGCCAGCAGGTCGGCCACCGGCCCGTGGCCGGGCACCTCGGCCTCCGGCTGGGCGTCCAGCCACGGGGCGAGCACGAAGGCCCGCTCGTGCGAGCGCGGGTGCGGCAGCAGCAGCTGCGGGTCCTCGCTGGTGACGCCCTCGTAGGCGAGGATGTCGACGTCCAGGGTGCGCGGACCCCAGTGGACGGTGCGGACCCGGCCGAAGGCGTCCTCGATCGCGTTGCCGCGCTCCAGCAGGTCCCGCGGGGGCAGCGAGGTGCGGAGCACCACCACCGCGTTGTAGTAGGCGGGCTGGTCCTCGGGGCCGCCGACGGCCGCCGTCTCGTACACGGCGGAGACGGCCTTGATCCGGAGCCCGGGGGTGTCCGCGAGGGCGTCCACGGCCCCCTGGAGGGTGTCCAGGCGGTTGCCGAGGTTGGAGCCGAGGGCGATCACGGCGCAGCGCTGGCCGTGCAGGGTGGTGTCGACCGAGTCCACCCGGCTCTCCAGGTCGAACGCGCTCGGCGCGGCGGTCGGGTCGATCGTGCTCATGCGCCCGCCCCGTTCCGCCCGGTCCGGACGGTCACCCGTGCGGGCCTTTCGGTGAGTCGCTCGCTTCGGTCGCTCATCGGGACTTCCTCTACAGCTGGAACGGGCTCGGCGGCTGCCGCGGGGCGCGCGGTGGTGGTCACGCGCGGGCCCGGTGGATGGTCACGGTCACGTCGTCGAACGGCACGGTGATCGGGGCGTCCGGCTTGTGCACGGTCACCTCGACCTCCTCGACCGCCTCGTGCTTCAGGCACTGGTCGGCGATCCGCTGGGCCAGGGTCTCGATCAGGTCGACCGGCTCGCCGGCGATGATCGCGGTGACCTCCTCGGCCACGACGCCGTAGTGCGCCGTGCGGGTGAGGTCGTCGCCGGACGCGGCGGGGCGGGTGTCCAGGTACAGCACCAGGTCCACCACGAAGGTCTGGCCGTCGACGCGCTCGCGCTCGAAGACGCCGTGGTGACCCCGGGCGCGCAGGCCCCGCAGGGTGACGCGGTCCAGCAAACGAATCACTGCTCCCAGTCGGACTGGCCCCACCCCGGAAGGGTGTGGGCAGGCAGGGCGGAGACGGGCGTCGCGCCCGACACTCCGATTTCGAATCTACCCGCGCGCGCCGACAACACCTGACCGTCCTACCCGGCACGAACCGTCGCCACGCGCGCCGGAATGGCGCTTGACGTGAACGTTCGGTGACCGTCCGGGAATTCCCGGACCACCGCCGGGCGACATTTCCCGCCCGTTCCCGGAATCAGTCCTCTTCGTCCTCGTCGGCGCTGGTCAGAACGGGTGAACCGTGATGGGACCAGACTTTCCACCCGGCCGGGGTGCGGCGGAAGAGATTCGTCGAGACGACCTTTCCGCCGACCAGCGGGCCGAGCTCCCCCTCCTCCTCCGCCTCCCCGCCGGAAAGGATGTTCTCGGTGCACGTGACAAGGGCCACATCGCCGTGCACCTCGGCCTCCTCGTCCGTGAGGATGAACTGGATGTACTCGGTGTTCGCCATGATCAACATGTACGAGCGGGTCACCTGGGCCCGTCCGCGCAGCACCGGCCAGCCCGGGTGGACGCAGACCACGCCGCCCTTGTCGTCGGCCTCGTCGGCCCCGAGCCAGGCCTCCTCGACCGCCTCCAGGTCCCCGTTCTCCAGCGCCTCGTAGAGCGCCCGGTTGGCCTCCAGGGCCGCCTCCCGGTCCGCCTCGGCGGCCTGTCGGCCCGCGGTCTCCCCGCTCAACCTGCCGTCACCTGCCATGACCCTCCCGTCCTCCCTGCCGGTCACCCCTGCCGGGCCGCGCGCTGCCAGGCCGCGACCACCCGGACGGCATCCGCCGTGCCGGACACGTCGTGCACCCGCACCGCCCAGGCCCCCGCCCTGGCCGACAGCACCGACACCGCAGCGGTCGCGTCGTCGCGCTCTCGGGCCGGGCGCAGTTCCCCGGTTTCCGGGTCGGCGAGCAGCGTACCCAGGAACCGCTTGCGCGATGCGGCGACCAGGACGGGCCGGCCGAGCGCGGTGAGCGCGTCGAGCCGGCCGAGCAGCTGCCAGTTGTGCTCGGCGGTCTTGGCGAAGCCGAGGCCCGGGTCGAGGATCAGCTGTTCCTCCTTGGCCCCGGCGGCCAGCAGCGCCTCCATCCGGCCGGCGAGCTCGGCGACCACGTCGGTGACGACGTCGTCGTAGACCGCCAGCCGGTCCATGGCCGCGGACTGCCCGCGCCAGTGCATCACCACGAAGGGTGCGCCGGTCTCGGCCACGACCCGGGCCATCGCCGGGTCGGCCAGCCCGCCGGAGACGTCGTTGATGATCACCGCGCCGGCCGCCACGGCCTGCTCGGCGACGGAGGCGCGCATGGTGTCGACGGAGACCGGCACCCCCGCGTCGGCCAGCTCCCGCACCACCGGCAGGACCCGGCTCAGCTCCTCCTCCTCGGGCACCCGCTGCGAGCCGGGGCGGGTGGACTCGCCGCCGACGTCGACCAGGTCCGCGCCGCGGGCGCGGAGCGCGAGCCCGTGGGCGACGGCCCGGGCCGGGTCGTGCCACAGGCCGCCGTCCGAGAAGGAGTCGGGGGTCACGTTGACCACGCCCATGACGGCGCAGCGGTCGAGCCGCGGCAGTCCGGCCGGCAGGGAGAAGGGCACCGAATTGCTCATAACCCCATTATCTGGCCGACGCCATCCGGTCACGCGGCAGCCCACCCCGGACGCCGGTCCGGCACCGGCCGGACAAGCCGCCGGCCCCCGCCGAGGACACGCCTCGACGGGGGCCGGCGGACCGGTCGGCGCGGCTCAGGCGGCCTCGCCGACCTCCGGCCGGGCGTCGGCCGGCATCAGGCCCTGGCGCTGCCGCTTGCGGCCGATCCGGGGCATGCCGAGCGTGATGAAGGCCTCCGCCTGCATCGCGGCGAACCCGATCCGGGGCAGGTCGCGGGTGTTGGGGAAGACCAGGAACCGGGGCTCCCACTCCGGCTGGAACTTGGCGTTGAACTTGTACAGCGACTCGATCTGGAACCAGCGCGAGAGGAAGACCAGCAGCCCCCGCCAGGCCCGCAGCACCGGTCCGGCGCCGATCCGCTCACCGCGGGCGAGCGCCGAGCGGAACATCGCGAAGTTCAGCGAGACCCGCCGGACCCCCATCGCCGGCACCGCCTGCAGCGCCGCGACGATCAGCAGCTCGTTCAGGCCGGGGTCGGCGGCCCGGTCACGGCGCATCAGCTCCAGCGAGATGCCGTCCGTCCCCCAGGGGACGAAGTGCAGCACGGCCTTGAGGTCGTCGCCGGTCTCGCCCTCCTCCGGGGCCTTGTGGGCGGTGACCACCACGCAGGCGTCGTCACCCGGGTCCCCGAACCGGCCGAGGGCCATCGAGAAGCCGCGCTCGGTGTCGGTGCCGCGCCAGCGGGCCGCGGCGTCGGCGATCCGGTACTTCTCCTCCGGGGTCAGGTCGGAGACCCGGCGCACCTGGCAGGAGTAGCCGTTGCGCTCGATCCGCTTGACCATCTGGCGCACGTTGCGCATCGCCCGCCCGGAGAGCGAGAAGGTGGCCGTGTCGACGATCGCCTCGTCCCCCAGCTCCAGCGCGTCCAGGCCCGCCTCCCGGGTCCAGACCTCGCCGCCGACCTCGCTGCAGCCCATCACGGCCGGCACCCAGGCGTGCTCGCGGGCCTCGGCCATGAAGACCTTGATCGCGCCGGGCCAGGCCTCGACGTCGCCGACCGGGTCACCGGAGGCGAGCATCACCCCGGAGACCACCCGGTAGGAGATCGCCGCCTTGCCGCTGGGCGAGAACAGCACGCTCTTGTCGCGGCGCAGCGCGAAGTAGCCGAGCGAGTCCCGCTCGCCGTGGCGCTCCAGCAGCCCACGGACCTTCTCCTCGTCCTCGGCCGTCAGCTCCGGCTTGGGCTTCTCCGGGCGCAGCGCCAGGTACGCGGTGGTGAAGGCGGTGATCAGGCCCATCCCGCCGAGCAGGTAGGCGACCAGGTCGGAGACCCGGTCCGAGGTGTAGTGGACCTGTCCCTCGAAGCCGAACAGTCCGTAGACGACGTGCTCCAGCCGCTCGTACAGGCCGGCGTGGCCGAGCTCGTACCCGGTCCGGGTGGAGACGACCAACAGGCCGAGCAGCACGCTGACGGCGCCCATCACGACCAGGTTGACCACCGCCCGCCAGCGCGTGCGGGGGTCCGCCTTGGCGTAGAACTCGCGCCGGTGGACCAGCACGACCACGAACAGCACCAGCGAGATGACCGCCGGGCCCAGCTGGTGCCAGCGCAGCAGGTGCAGCGCGGCGCCGATCGGCAGCAGGACGCAGACCGCCCGCCAGGCACGCCGCTTGCGCCGGCGCAGCGCGTGCGCGAGCAGCACCAGCAGCAGGCCGACCATCAGGGTGCCGGCGGCGGCCAGGGTGGTGGTGCCGCCGGGCAGCTGCCCGGCGAAGGTGTGCACCTTGGTGTGCCGGAGCTTGGGGAACACCGCGCTGGCGACGTCCACCAGCCCGATCAGCAGACAGGCGTAGCCGACCGCACCGGGCAGCCAGGCCCGGGGTACGGCGGCCGCTTGGGTACGAAGCGTCTGCAGGCCGCGACGGCGGGGCGGCTGCTCGGGGCTCGGCTCAACGGACACGGGAACGCTCATGGAGGTTCAGCGTAGAGGCTTCGGAGCGGTGTCCTGTCACTCCGGGGGAGGAGCCGTGATGGACCTTCATGCGATTTCCTTCATCAGGCAAGACGCACACCAAGGAACCGGAAACGAAGGGTAAGCCGAAGCCCTGGGGGCACTGCGATTGAGCCGAGGGGTGGGTGCCGGAGCCCCTCGCCGCGTGGCGCGACGGGCCCCCGCGTACGCGGTACGTACGGTGGACGCCGCATTCTAGGGCGTCGGTTGCGCACTGCGGCCGGCGGCCTCCCGGGCCCTCCCGACGTCCGGACAGCCTAGCCGCGCTGGCCCCGGCTGACGCACCGCCAGACGATGAACCCTGCACCGACAGTGTCCCACCGGAAGGCCCACGGCATGGAACTGACCAGCGACGCGCTGATGAACTCGCTCCTCGCCCTGGGCTCGGCGGCGCTCGTCGCCACCCTCTGGATCTGGCCCAGGCTGGCGCGCCAGCGCCCGCTGCCGGTGCTCGGCCGGGTCGGACTGATGACGGTCACTCAGGTGTCGGTCCTCGCCGTGATGGCGCTAGCCGTCAACAACTCCTTCGGCTTCTACACCACATGGAACGACCTGCTCAGCTCCGGCGGCACCAAGCTCGCCCTGACCAGCAACGAGAACCACAAGGGCGGAGCGACCCCCGACGCACTGCTCCAGCCGACCAACGAGGGCGGCATGGAGACCGTCGGCGACCTGCCGAAGGGGCCGCCCGAGGAGGTCGGCAGGGTCGAGTCGGTCCGGATCACCGGGAAGGAGACCGGCCTGTCCGACCAGATGTTCGTCTACCTGCCGCCCGAGTACTTCGACCCGAAGTTCGCCCTGGTCCGCTTCCCGGTGCTGCTGGCCATCGCCGGCTACCCCGGCACGACGCTCAATCTGATGAAGGACCTGCCGGTCGTCCAGACCGCCGCCGAGCTCCAGCGCACCGGCAGGATGCAGCCGACCATCGTGGTGCTGTCCCGTCCGACCGTCTCCGCGTCGCGCAACACCGAGTGCGTGGACGTCCCCGGCGGGCCGCTCGCCGAGTCCTGGTTCACCAGGGACGTCCCGGAGGCGCTCCGCTCCGCGTACCGGACCAGCCGCTCGGCCGCCGCCTGGGGCACCTTCGGCTACTCGACCGGCGGCAGCTGCGCGTTCCGGCTGGCGATGCGGTTCCCGAACGTCTTCGGCGCGGCCGGCGGCCTGCACGGCGACTTCAAGGTCGTGGAGGACCAGTTCACCGGCGGCAGCCTGTTCGGCGGCGACGCGGCGCTGGCCGAGCAGAGCGACCTCGCGTGGCGGCTGCAGAACCTGCCCGTCCCGGCCCTGTCGATGCTGGTCGTCTCCACCCGCAAGGAGGCCGACTACCCGCGGACCGTCCAGTTCGTCGACCTGGCCCAGCAGGTCGCCGCCGCCAACCCCCAGTTCACGGTGGAGTCGCTCTACCTGGACGACGGCGGTCACAACTTCGAGAGCTGGGTGCGCGAGCTGCCCGCCTCGCTGGAGTGGATGGGCCACCACCTCGGCTAGGGCAGCCGGGTGACTACCGGCCGGTCGGGCGGACCGCCCGGCGCCCCGGGGGAACGCATCGAGACCGCCCGGCCGAACGGCCGGCACCGTCCCGGATCCGGGCAGGAGGCCCCATGCTCAGCACCCGATCACTCTTCGACGAGATCTACCGGAACGACGAGGCCTATCAGCTGTTCTGCAGCATCGCAGCCGGCGGCGAGGACCAGGGCGGCTGGGAGAACGAACGGATCACCGTCCTCACCCTCGACCCGGTGCTCGCCCCGAAGATCGCCCGGCACGGCGCCGACGAGCGCAAGCACGGCCGGATCTTCACCCAGCTGCTGAACAAGCGCGGCCTGCCCAGGATCGACGTCCCCGCCGAGGCCGACTACTGCATGCTGCTGGAGCGCCAGGGCGTCGGCCTCGCCCACGAGCGGCTCACCGGCGACGTCCCGCTGACCGAGCGCGAGATCATCACCTACCTGGCGCACAGCCGGGTCACCGAGCAGCGCGCGGCCGAGCAGATGCGCCAGCTGGTGAAGGCCTACGGGGACAACCCCGACGTCGGCCGGGCGATGCGGATGATCTCGGCCGACGAGGACAACCACCTCGCCTACTGCCACGAGGAGCTGCTCCGGCTGGTCTCCGAGGGCCACGGCCCGTACGTCCGGCACGTCCTGGAGACCTGCGCCCGCGGCGAGATCCGCACCCACCGGGACGTCGGGCTCGCGGTGACGTCCCGGATGGCGCGGATCCTGCGCTGGCCGCTCTGGCAGCGGGCCGTGGTCACCGCGGGCGTCCACGCGCTCTACCTGTACGACCGGTCGTACGGCTGGCGGCGGATGGTGCGGCTGCGGATGCCCGCGCGCCGAAACGCGCTGGGCACGCCCGCTCCGCCGCACGCGGTGTCCGACGCCCAGGAGGCGCAGGAGGCGATCTGACCGGCGGCCCGCGGCGCCGACCCGGTCAGCGCCCGATGATGAGGCTCATCGCCTCGGCCCGGGTGGCCGGGTCGCGCAGCTGGCCGCGCACGCAGGACGTGATGGTCTTGGCCCCGGGCTTGCGGATGCCCCGCATCGACATGCACATGTGCTCGCACTCGACCACGACGATCGCGCCGCGCGGCTCCAGGATCCGCATCAGCGCGTCGGCGACCTGGCTGGTGAGACGCTCCTGGACCTGCGGCCGGCGGGCGTAGACGTCGACCAGCCGGGCCAGCTTGGACAGACCGGTGATCTTGCCGCTCGTGGACGGGATGTACCCGACGTGCGCGACCCCCCGGAACGGGACCAGGTGGTGCTCGCAGACGGACGTCAGCTCGATGTCCTTGACCAGCACCATCTCGTCGTGGCCGAGGTCGAAGGTGGTGGTGAGGACCTCCTCGGGCTCCTGCCAGAGACCCGCGAATATCTCCTTGTACGCCCGTGCCACCCGCGCGGGCGTCTCCAGCAGCCCCTCGCGGTCCGGGTCCTCCCCCACGGCCAGCAGCAGCTCGCGGATCGCGTTCTCGGCCCGCTTCTGGTCGAAGGTGCCGACGGCGGGCGGACCGTCGAGCGTCACCGGGTCGATCATGCGGGCCTCGCTTCTCGTGGGACTGACTTGGCTGAACAGCACGGATGCCGCGCCTCCAGGGTACAAACCCTGGTGACGCGGCATCCATTCCGGCGGGTGCCCGTGCTGCCGGTCAGCCCTCGGCGGGCGGTTCGGGCTGCAGCGGCGGGACCTTCGCCACGTCGGCCGGGGCGGCCTCGACGGCGGCGGCGCCGTAGGTGAGCGCCAGCTCCTTCGGGGACTGCACCGGCGGGCGGGTCGACGGGGTCCGACGGGCGGACCCGGTCCAGGCCGGACGAGCCGGGCGCTTCACGATGTGCGTGAAGATCTCGGCGATCTGCTCCTTGTTGAGGGTCTCCTTCTCCAGGAGCTCCAGGACCAGGTTGTCGAGCACGTCGCGGTTCTCGACCAGGATCTCCCAGGCCTCGTTGTGCGCGTTCTCGATGAGCTTCTTGACCTCTTCGTCGACCAGCCCGGCGACCTCTTCCGAGTAGTCGCGCTGGTGACCCATCTCACGGCCCAGGAACGGCTCCGAGTTGTCGCTGCCGAACTTGATGGCACCGAGGCGCTCGGTCATGCCGTACTGGGTGACCATGGCCCGCGCGGTGGCGGTGGCCTTCTCGATGTCGTTCGAGGCACCGGTGGTCGGGTCGTGGAAGACCAGCTCCTCCGCCGCACGCCCGCCCAGCATGTACGCCAGCTGGTCGAGCATCTCGTTGCGGGTGGTGGAGTACTTGTCCTCGTCCGGCAGCACCATGGTGTAGCCGAGGGCCCGGCCGCGGGACAGGATGGTGATCTTGTGCACCGGGTCCGCGTTCGGAGAGGCCGCCGCCACCAGGGCGTGGCCGCCCTCGTGGTACGCGGTGATCTTCTTCTCCTTCTCGGACATGATCCGCGTGCGCTTCTGCGGACCCGCCACGACGCGGTCGATCGCCTCGTCCAGGGTGTTGTTGTCGATCAGCTTCTTGTCCGAGCGGGCGGTCAGCAGCGCCGCCTCGTTCAGGACGTTCGACAGATCGGCACCGGTGAAGCCGGGGGTGCGCTTGGCGACGGCCGAGAGGTCGACGTCGGGCGCGATCGGCTTGCCCTTCTGGTGCACCTTGAGGATGTCCAGACGGCCCTGGAGGTCGGGACGCTCGACCGAGATCTGACGGTCGAAGCGGCCCGGGCGCAGCAGCGCCGGGTCCAGGATGTCCGGGCGGTTGGTGGCCGCGATGAGGATCACGCCGCCCTTGACGTCGAAGCCGTCCATCTCGACCAGCAGCTGGTTGAGGGTCTGCTCGCGCTCGTCGTGACCGCCGCCGAGACCCGCACCGCGGTGCCGGCCGACTGCGTCGATCTCGTCGACGAAGACGATCGCCGGGGCGTTCGCCTTGGCCTGCTCGAAGAGGTCGCGGACGCGGCTGGCGCCGACACCCACGAACATCTCGACGAAGTCCGAACCCGAGATCGAGTAGAACGGCACCCCGGCCTCGCCCGCGACGGCACGCGCCAGCAGGGTCTTGCCGGTTCCGGGCGGGCCGTAGAGCAGCACACCCTTGGGGATCTTGGCGCCGACGGCCTGGAACTTGGCCGGCTCCTGCAGGAACTCCTTGATCTCGTGGAGCTCCTCGACCGCCTCGTCCGCGCCCGCGACGTCGGAGAAGGTGGTCTTCGGGGTGTCCTTGGTCAGCAGCTTGGCCTTGGACTTGCCGAACTGCATGACGCGGGAGCCGCCGCCCTGCATCTGGTTCATCAGGAACAGGAAGACCAGAACGATGATCACAATGGGCAGCATCGACAGCAGCAGGCTGACGAGGGTGCTCTGCTTCTCCGGGCTGACGGTGTAGCCCTCGGAGAGCGTGCTCTGGTCGTTGTCGTTGATCTGGGCCTGCAGCTTGTCGGCGATCGCAACGCCCTGGTCCCCGATGTAGGAGGCCTGGAACTTGCTGCCGGACTGCGGCTTGCCGGTGCCCACTGCGGGCAGCTTGGCACCGTCCTTCAGCTGGATCTTGATTGTGCTCGAGTCACCCGTGGTGATCTGCGCCGACTTGACCTGCTTCGCGTCGATCGCTGCGACGACCTGCCCGGTGTCCACCGTCTTGTAGCCGTTCGAATCCGAAACGACCTGCATCAGCACGATGACGGCGAGGACGGCCAGCACGATCCACATGATCGGCGCACGGAAGTATCGCTTGACGTCCATCCATGCGGGGCGTTGCCGCCCCGTCCCTCCTGCCACTCAACGGCGCCGCGGGGCTGTGGGCCGCCGGCGCATCCGGTCTGTGCTCATGTGAAGAGCGGTTTTATTGGACCGTACCGCAGTACGACCCGCTCATGGCGGGAGCACAGCGACACGACAGTGTTTCTCTGTTCCCCCGACCCAACGGGCAGGAACGGCCAACCGTTCCCGCCCGTCGTCCGAACGGGGTCAATCAGCCGCCGTAGACGTGCGGGGCGAGCGTGCCGATGAACGGCAGGTTGCGCAGCTTCTCGGCGTAGTCGAGGCCGTAGCCGACCACGAACTCGTTGGGGATGTCGAACCCGACGTACTTGACGTCGATCTCGACCTTGGCGGCGTCCGGCTTGCGCAGCAGCGTGCAGACCTCCAGCGAGGCCGGGCCGCGCGAACCCAGGTTGCCGAGCAGCCAGGAGAGGGTCAGTCCGGAATCGATGATGTCCTCGACGATCAGCACGTCACGGCCGGCGATGTCGGTGTCGAGGTCCTTGAGGATACGCACCACGCCGGAGGACTTGGTGCCCATCCCGTAGGAGGAGACCGCCATCCAGTCCATCGTGACCTGCGAGTGCAGGGCCCGGGCGAGGTCGGCCATGACCATCACGGCACCCTTGAGGACGCCGACGATCAGCAGGTCCTTGCCTGCGTAGTCGCGGTCGATGCGCTCGGCCAGCTCCAGGAGCTTCGCGTCGATCTCGTCCTTGCTGATGAGCACCTTCGCGAGGTCAGCGCCCATGTCGTTCTGGTCCACCGGGGATACGTCCTCAAACGTGTCGGGGTCTGGATGGCCGGCGGCCGGCTTCCCCGGGGCACACCAGCCCGTCAGTCGCCCTGTCGCCGAAAGACCAGCGTGCCACACCGCCGGGTGGCTTCGACGCCCCCGGGTAGGTGCAGCGGTCCCTGGCCGCGCCATCCGGTGACCAGCAGGTCGATCGTTTCGAGGTGCCGGGCGAAGAGGTCCCCGGCCGGGCAGCCCGCGCGCAGCGCGGCCCGGCGCAGCACCCGGCGGCGCACGGCGGAGGGGAGTTCGGCCAGCTTCACGGCGTCCAGGGTGCCTTCGCCCGTCCGGAGGTCGCGTTCGGCCAGGGAGGCCCACTGGTCCAGCGCGTCGGCGTCGTCGCGGAACAGCCGGGCGGTGCGGGCGAGCGCCTCGACCACGCCGCCGCCCAGGTGCTTCTCCAGCACCGGCAGCACCTCGTGGCGGACCCGCGAGCGGGTGAAGGCCGGATCGCAGTTGTGCGGGTCGTCCCAGACCGGGATGGACTGCGCGGAGCAGGCCTGCCGGGTGGCGGCCCGGTCCAGTTCCAGCAGCGGGCGGCGGTAGCGGCCCTTCTGGGCCGGCATCCCGGCCAGCGAGCGGGAGCCGGAGCCGCGGGCCAGGCCCAGCAGGACCGTCTCGGCCTGGTCGTCGCGGGTGTGGCCGAGCAGGACGGCGACCGCGCGGTGGCGCTCGGCGGCCTCGTCCAGGGCGGCGTACCGGGCGTCGCGGGCGGCGGCCTCGGGGCCGCCCTCGCGGCCGACCTGGACCGGGATCGCCTCGACCGGGTCGAGCCCGAGCTCGCGGAGCCGGTCGGCGACCTGGGCGGCCCGGTCGGCGGATCCCGCCTGGAGGCCGTGGTCGACGGTGACGGCGCCGACCCGCAGACCGATCTTGGGGGCCTCGAAGGCGGCCGCGATGGCCAGGGCCATGGAGTCCGCGCCGCCGCTGACGGCGACCAGGACCAGCGGGGAGCCCGGCGCGGCGGGGGTGCGCGGCAGCCCGGACGGGTGGCGGTGGGCGTTGCCGATCAACGTGGTGCCGACGGCGGCGACGGCCAGCGGCACGCCCCCGGTGCGTTCACGCGGCTCGCGGACCGGGGCGGTGAAGGTGGAGCCGGCCTCGGCGGCGAGGTCGGCGAGGGTACGGCGTACGGCCAGGCGTATCGCTGCGACGGCGGGGTGAGGGCCCACGGCGGACGACTCCTCGGCAGAGGGGGACAGGACGGCTGTGGGCGCGGCGGGGACCGCGCATCCATGCGCACCGCGTTACCGGGCGCTCACAGATGGTGGCAGAAAGGAGGCACCCGCTACGCCACCCGCGCCACCGGTACGACCACCGTCCCACGTTCGGGTGAATGGAGAAACGTATCTTCACCCGCCATCTGCACGACTGGACCACTCGTACGAACGGGTTTGACCGCGCGCGACCACCCTTCGGACCGAACGCCCCGCCGAGACGGTCGTCCGCCCCCGCTCCCGGCCCGTCCCGGGCGACCGAAGGTCCGCGCCGGCCCGCCGAGGACGACGCCCTCCGGCCCGACGACGGGCACGGAGGGCGGACGGACGGCGGGACGGAAGGGGTTACCGCGCGACCCGGGCGACCCAGGCGGCCGGGTCGTGGATCTCCTCCTTGGTCGGCAGGGTGTTCGGCGAGGTCCAGACCCGGTTGAAGCCGTCCATCCCGACCTGGTCGACCACGCCCCGGACGAAGACCGCGCCGTCCTGGTACTGGCGGAGCTTGGCGTCCATGCCGAGCAGCCGGCGCAGCACCAGGTCGAGCCGGTTGGCGCCGCGGTCCCGCCGCTGCTGGAACTTCTCCCGGATCTCCGCCACGCTCGGCACCACGGCCGGGCCGACGCCGTCCATCACCACATCGGCGTGGCCCTCCAGCAGCGACATCACGGCTGTCAGCCGGGCGAGGATCTCGCGCTGCGCCGGCGACTGGACGATCTCCAGCAGTCCGGCGGACGGGGCGCTCTCGGCACGGCCGCCGAGTCCGGGCAGGCCGCCGCCGAGCGTGCCGGCCGCGTCGCGCAGCCGGTCCAGCAGCGCCCCCGGGTCGACGTCGGTCTCGGACAGGAACGACTGCACCTCGGACTGGATGTGGTCGCGCAGCCAGGGCACCGCGGTGAACTGGGTGCGGTGGGTCTCCTCGTGCAGGCAGACCCAGAGCCGGAAGTCGGCCGGGTCGACGTCCAGCTCGCGCTCGACGTGCACGATGTTCGGCGCCACCAGCAGCAGCCGGCCCGGGCCTGCGGTCTCGGGGCCGAGCCGCGGCTTGTCGAACAGGGCCGCCGGGCTGTCCGGCGTCTCCAGCGAGGACTCGGCCGGGGCGAAGGTCTCGTACTGGCCGAGCACCTTGGTGGACAGGAAGGCCAGCAGGGCGCCGACCTCGATCCCGGTGGCCTTCTCCCCCACCGTGCCGAAGACCCCGGGGCCGGAGCCGTTGGCCCGGCGCGCCTGGAGCTTCTCCACCAGCGGCTGGACGATCGTGCGGAACCCCGCCACGTTGGCCCGCACCCAGCCGGGGCGGTCCACGATCAGCACCGGGGTCGCGACCGCCTCGGCCAGGCTGCTGGACCGCATGCCGGTGAACTCCCGGACGTGTTCCTCGGCCTCCAGGGCGTGCCGGCGCAGTTCGGCGACCACCGCGGCCGCCTCGGCCCGGCTCACCTCCGGCCCCGGCCGTACCAGCCTGGTCGCGGTTGCGACCGCGAGATTCCAGTCGACCATGTCAGCACCGCCGCTCGCGCTCGTCATGCCCTCACCGTACGTGCTCTCGTCCGCCGGGGGGAGCCACAGTGGCCGGTCAGTGGCAGCCGCAGGCCGCCAGCCGGGCGACGATGCGGTCCATCGCGGCGCGGGCCGCGTCGACGGGGGCCCCGGTCCGGGTCATCACGGCGAAGGAGAGCAGCCGGCCCTCGGCGTCCACCACGGTGCCCGCCAGGGTGTTGACGCCGCTGAGGCTGCCGGTCTTGGCGCGGACCAGCCCGGCCGCGTCGGCGGCGCCGGATCCGGCGCCGAACCGCTTGCCGAGGGTGCCGGTGAAGCCCGCGATCGGCAGACCGGTCATCACCGGTCGCAGCGCCGGGTGCTGGTCGGCGCCCGCCAGCGCGAGCAGCCTGACCAGGACGACCGGCGGGATCGCGTTGCCGGTGTGGAGGCCGCTGCCGTCGTTGATCACCACCCCGGTCATCGGCACGCCGAGCCGGGCGAGTTCCTGGGTGACCGCGGTGGCGGCACCCTCGAAACCGGCCGGCTGGCGGGCGGCGAGCGCGGCCTGACGGGCGATCGCCTCGGCGAGGGTGTTGTCGGAGGTGGTCAGCATCCGTTCGACCAGCCGGGCCATGGTCGGCGAGTCCACCCGGCCGAGCACGGCGGCGTCGGCCGCGGCCGGGGCGGACGCCTGCTTGGCCTTGCCCTGGACGGTGATGCCCTGGGCCTTCAGCAGGCCGGCGAACGCCTCGGCGGCCTGGCCGGCCGGGTCGGCGAACCGGGCCGGCGCGTCCTCGCGGCTCTTCGGGTCGACCTTGCCCTCGTCCACCATCAGGGAGGTGACCAGCGCGATGTTCTCCCCGTCGTGGTTCTTGTGCTGCGGGTTGCCCGAGTAGAGCGAGAGGTCGTAGTCCAGCGAGACGGTGGTGGTGCCGGCGGCCTTCAGGGCGGTGGCGGTCTGCCGGGCCAGCGCGTCCAGCGACGCCGGGGCGGTGTCGGGGTCGGCGGGCAGGCCGGCGATCTGCACCTGGTCGGCGGGCAGCGCGGTCAGCGTGGGGTCGCCACCACCCACGAGGGTGATCCCGCCGGGGGCCGCGCCCTTGACGACCCGGGTGGTCAGCCGGGTCTCCGCCGGGATCAGCGAGAGGGCCGCGACCGAGGTGGCCAGCTTGGTGGTGGAGGCGGGCGTGGCCGGGGTGTTCTCCCCGCTGCCGTACAGGAGCCGGCCGTCGGCGGCGTCCGCGACGGCGAGGCTGACGGTGCCGAGGTTCCGGTCGCCGAGCACGGGGGCGAGGGCCTGTTGGAGTCCCTGCGCGGTGGGCAGTCCGGCGCCCGGGCCGGCCTCGGCGGCGGCCAGCACCGTGCCGGCGGCGGGTGCGGGGCGGGCGGCGGAGCCGGGGGACGCCGAGGCGGACGCCGCCCCGGGCGTGCCGGTCGCGGGCGTACCCGGCCCGGGCGTGCCGGTGCCGGGCGGTGCGGTGGACCCGCCGGGCGTGGGCGTCGCCCCGGGTGTCGCGGAAGGCTGCGCGTACGCACCACCCGACGTCAGCACCGTCCCCGCGACCAGCAGTGCCGTCCCGAACAGCCCCGCGGCCGTCCCCCGACGGCGGCCCCCCGCCCCAGCCCCTGCGCGCACGACCCGGCCCCTTTCCTGAGCATCCACTCCCGTAGGAGACACTTGGATTCTGTCAGTCCCTACCTTGGAGGAACCGTTGGAGTTCGACGTCCTGATCGAGATCCCGAAGGGCTCCCGCAACAAGTACGAGGTCGACCATGAGACCGGTCGCCTTCGCCTGGACCGGATGCTCTTCACCTCGACCCGTTACCCGGCCGACTACGGCTACGTCGAGGGCACCCTCGCGGACGACGGCGACCCGCTGGACGCGCTGGTCATCCTGGAGGAGCCGACCTTCCCCGGCTGCCTGATCAAGTGCCGCGTCATCGGCATGTTCAAGATGACGGACGAGGCCGGCGGCGACGACAAGCTGCTGTGCGTCCCGGCGACGGACCCGCGCTGGGAGCACCTCCAGGACATCCACCACGTCTCGGAGTTCGACCGCCTGGAGATCCAGCACTTCTTCGAGGTCTACAAGGACCTGGAGCCGGGCAAGTCGGTCGAGGGTGCCAACTGGGTCGGCCGCGCCGAGGCCGAGGCCGAGGTCACCGCGTCGATCAAGCGTCTGGCGGAGCAGGGCGGCCACTGAGTCGTCGTACCGAGCTCGTCCGCCCGGCGGTCCGTCCGCCGGAGCGGCTCGGGGCAGGTCGCGGCAGTCGAAGGCCGGGGTTCGCGGGGTTGTCCCGCGGGTCCCGGCCTTCGCCGTTCTCCGGGACTCCCCGGGGGGTACGAATCTTCCCGACACCCTGTCGGCATGACGAAAGATTAGGCTAGGCTAACCAAAGCAATCGGGGGTGTACTCGATACCTGGAGGCCCGCATGCCCATACCCGAGCAGCCCGTCCCGTTCTCCACCGTGCTGCGCACCGCGAGCAGCGCGGAACACGAGGCCGCGGAACAGTCCTCGTTCATGAGCCGGCTCCTCGGCGGGCACCTCGGGGTCGACGCCTACGCCGACCTCACCGGCCAGCTCTGGTACGTCTACCGCGCCCTGGAGGGCCGGGCCGCCGAGCTGGCGGAGCACCCGGTGGCCGGGCCGTTCATCGACCTGGCCCTGATGCGGACCGCCGCCATCGAGCGCGACCTGGCGCACCTGCTCGGGCCCGGATGGCGCGACGCGCTGTCGCCGCTGCCCGCCACCGCCGCGTACGCGGCCCGCGTGGAGGAGCTGGCCGAGCAGTGGCCGGCCGGGTACGTCGCGCACCACTACACCCGCTACCTGGGCGACCTGTCGGGCGGCCAGATCATCCGCGGCATCGCGGAGAAGACCTGGGGCTTCGACCGCAAGGGTGACGGCGTGCGGTTCTACGTCTTCGAGGAGGTCGGCAACCCGGCCGCCTTCAAGCGCGACTACCGGGCCAAGCTGGACGCCGCGGGGCTGGCGCTGGACGAGATCGAGCGCCGCCGGGTGGTCGAGGAGTGCAAGCAGGCCTTCCGGCTCAACGGCGCGATCTTCCGGGACCTCGACACGCGGTACCCGCTGAGCGCCTGAACGACCCCGTACGGCGACGGCCCCGGCGAGCAGCTGCTCGCCGGGGCCGTTCCCGTGGGGCCGCCGGCTCGGGACCGTCGAGCCGGCGGCCGGTCCTCAGGCCCGGGCCGCGCCGCGACGGCGGGCCAGGACGGTGGCGCCGCCACCGGCCAGCAGCAGACCGCCGGCGGTGGCCAGCAGCGGGGCCACCGGGGTGGACGAGCCGGTGGAGGCCAGCACGCCCGAGCCGCCCAGCGAGGCGCCGCCGGAGGTGGTGAGCGAGGCACCGCCCACCGAGCCCGCACCGGTGCCCGTCCCCGTGCCGGTACCGCTGCCGGTGCCGCCCGCGGCGGTCCCGCCCGTCGTGCCGCCGCCGGCCGGGTTGGTGGGCAGCTGGGCGTTCTTGTCGAAGGCCAGCGAGACGGTGACCGGGTCGAGCACCTCGCCCGCCGGGTAGTTGGCGAAGGCCGGCACGCCCTCGGCGGTCAGCGCGGCCGGAACGCCGGTGAGCGTCACCACGCCGTTGACCGGGGCGAGGGAGGCCTTGGACAGGTCGAGCTTGGCGATCCGGGCACCGGACAGCGCGGACGTCTTGCCGTCCAGGGACTTGGCGTTGACGTCGGCGGTCAGGAACGCGCCGTCCTTGCCGATGCTCAGGCCGAGCTTGGAGAAGGTGGTGTCCAGCTGGTAGCCGCCGGCCGCGGGGTGGCCGAGGAAGCGGACGGAACCGGCGAAGCCCGCCGACAGGGTGTGGTTCCGGGTGTCGTAGCTGCCGGTCGCGCCGCCGAAGCGGTAGTCGGCCGCGCCGCCGCCGAACTCGACCTTGCCGTTGGCCACCGGGCTCTGCAGGTACTTGCGGAAGCTCTCCTTGACCTTCCAGTCCAGGCTGCCGTCGACGACGGCGAGCTGGCCGGCGGCCGGCGGGGTGGTCGACGTGGTCGTGGCCGACGGGGTGCCGGTGGCGGTGGCCGACGGGGACCCGCTCGGGGAGCCGGTGGCCGACGGGCTGCCGGACGCGGAGGGCGAGCCGGTCGCGCTCGGCGACTGGGTGGCCGACGGAGAACCGCTCGGGGAGCCCGTGGCGGTCGGCGACTGGGTCGCGGACGGGGACTGCGTCGCGGAGGGGGAGCCCGTGGCGGTGGGCGACTGGGTCGCGGAGGGCGTCGCGGTGGCGGTCGGCGTGGCGGTCGGGGACGGGGTGGCCGGGCTCTGCTTGAGCAGCAGCGCCAGCGGGTCCATGTCCGAACCGGCCTGGTAGAAGCCCGCGAACGCCTTGGCGCCCTGCTCGGTGAGCTTGGCCGCCGCCGGCACGCCGTTGGTGGTGTCCCGGGCGACCGTGAAGGTCACCAGCGGCACGTCGTCCCGACGGGTGACCTCGGTGGCGCCCATCGACTCCTTGGACGCGGTGTCGGCGGTCAGCGTGCCGGCCGTCCCGGCCGTGGTGATCCTCAGGTCGCTGAGGGCGACGTCGAGCGCGCCGTGGTGGGCGGTGAAGCGGACCCCGCCGGTGAACGAGGAGCTGAGCGCGTGGGTGGACATGTCGTAGGCGGCACTCACCAGACCGAAGTGGAAGGTCCCGTCGGCGTTGGTGGTGGCGCCGCCGGTCAGCTCCACGGCGCCCTGGCCGACCGGGCCGGTCACGTAGTTCCGGAAGCTGGCCTTCACGCCCCAGTCCAGCGAACCGGTGTCGTACGTGACGGTGGTCGGCGCACCGGCGCCGAAGGCCAGCGCGGGGACGCCTGCGGCGGCCAGGCCGAGACCGGCGGTGACGGCGGCCAGGGCCGCCAGCCGGGTGCGGTTGCGGCGGCCGGCCGAAGGCAGGGCGGTGCTGCGGGACATGGGGGTACTCCGATCGGTGAGCGGGGGAAGGTGGAGCGGCGGTCAGGCCGCGTCGGCCGGGGCGGTGGCCGGGGGGTCCGTCGGCGCGGCCCGGCGCCGGCGGAGGGTGTACACGCCGCCGGCCGCGGCGAGCGCCGCCACCAGCACGACGCCGGCCACCACGGCCGCCGTCGGCACTCCGCCGGATCCGCCCGCATCGGCGGCGTCGGCCACCGGGGCGGCGGAGGGCGAGGCGGTCGCCGACGGGGCCGGCGTCGCCGCCGGGGCGCTGCCGATGTCGGGCAGCGGCGGGAGGGCGGCGGCCGGGTCGAGCGCGACGGCGAAGCTCAGCGGGTCCATCACGGTGCCCGCCGGGTAGAGGTTGCCGAAGGCCTTGGCGCCCGCCTCGGTGAGCTTCAGCGGGAGTTCGGCGGCCTTGAGCAGGCCGCCCTCGGGCTTCAGCCCGGCCGGGTCGAAGGCGCCCAGCTCGACGCCGGTGAGCTGCTGGGTGGCGCCGTCCGGCGTCCGGCCGGAGACGTCGGCGAGCAGCCTCCCCTGACCGTCGGCGATCGCCACGCCGAGGTTGGCCAGGGTGAGGTCCAGCCCGTGGGTGTCACCGGTCTTCAGGCCGGTGAAGCGGACGCCACCGGTGAAGGCGGCGGTCAGGGCGCCGGTCGCCGGGTCGTAGGCGCCCTTGGCCGGGGTCCAGCGGAAGAAGGCGCCGCCGTCCGCCGCGCCGCCGGTGAGCTCCCAGCGGCCCTGGGCGATCGAGCCGGTGACGTAGTCGCGGAAGGTCCGTCGGACGCCCCAGTCGAGCGCGCCGTTGCCGAACTCCGCCCGGGCGGCGGCATCCTGGGTCGCCGCCGGGGCGGCCGGCGTCGTCGGTGCGGCGGTCGGCGCCGGCGTGGTGGGCGTTGCTGCGGTCGGTGCGGCGGTCGGTGCGGACGTCCCGGCCGGGGTCGACGCGGCGGCCGTCGGGGCCGTCGAGGGTGCCGTCGAAGCCGGCTGGGCCGCCGGGAGGTTGACCGAGAGGTTGACCGGGTCGAGCGCCGTCCCGGCGGTGTAGAAGCTGCCGAAGGCCCTGGCCCCGGCGTCGGTCAGCGTCGCCGGGACGCCACTGAGGGTCAGGGTGCCGGCCGCGCCGCGCAGGTCGACGCCGGCCAGCGAGAGGTCGGCCAGCTTGGCCTGGCTCGCACTGCTGACCTGGCCGGTCTCCTTGGACCTGCTGCTGATGTCCGCGTACAGCCCGGCCGCGCCGCCCGGAGCGGCCCGGAAGGTGAGCCGTCCGACACTCAGGTCGAGCACGTTGACACCGTTCTCCTGGTGCCCGGTGAACCGGACCCCGCCGGAGAACGCCGCGGTCAGCGCGCCGCTCGCCGGGTCGTACGTGCCGGTGGCGGAGTGGAACCGGAAGCCGCTGCCGGAAACGGTCGCCGCACCTCCGGTCAGCGCCCAACTCCCCTTGGCTATCGGCCCGGTGACGTACGTCAGGAAGGACTGCCTGATCCCCCAGTCGAGCCGCCCGCCGGAGACCTTCCCCTCGGCCGCCACCGCCTGGCCGGGCAGCAGCACGGCCGTCATCAGGGCAGCCAGGGCGGCCACCAGGACGGCGGCCAGACGACGTAGCCGGCTGGGCAGAGGCACGCGGATCACTCCTCGGCGCGACGGGGGAAAGAGAGTCGGTACACCACCGACCCCCTTGCGGAATTGAGGTAAGGCTAACCTAATATATGAGTCAAGAGCCCCGCCGGTCGCCCCCCACACATGGCACCCGGCAGGGACAACTCCCACCGAAGGGGACCATGTTGAGCAGCAGTACCACCCGAAGCCGGGCAGCCCTCGGGCCTGCCCTCCTGCTGCTCGCCCTCGGCCTGCTGCTCACCCTGACCGCCTGCGGCCCGTCCACCGGTTCCACCGGCGCCGCCACCGGAACGGGCGTCACGAAGGCCCCGGACACGGTCGAACCGCTGCCCGGCGAGCCCGCCCCGCAGCTCCCGGCCACCGTCGCCTCCGCCGACGGACGCCAGGTCACCGTCACCAGCGCCGACCGGATCGTCCCGCTCAACGGCAGCCTGGCCGAGATCGTCTTCAGCCTGGGCCTCGGCCCCAAGGTGATCGCCCGGGACGTCTCCACCACCTTCCAGCAGGCCGCCGCCCTCCCGGTGATCACCCAGGCCCACGACGTCTCGGCCGAGGGCGTGCTCTCGATGCACCCGACCCTCGTCCTCGCCGACCGCTCCACCGGCCCGGCCGAGGCGATCGAACAGATCCGCGCCGCCGGCGTCCCGCTGATCGTGCTGGACGACGCCAAGAAGCTCGGCGACGTCGGCCCGCGCATCGACACCGTCGCCGCCGCGCTCGGGGTCCCCGACGCCGGGCGGCAGCTGAAGGAGCGCACCGAGCAGCGGATCACCCAGGCCAGGGCCGCCCTGCCGGCCGTCGACCACCACCCCAAGGTCGCCTTCCTCTACCTCCGCGGCAGCGCCTCGGTCTTCCTGCTCGGCGGCCCGGCCTCCGGCGCGGGCTCGCTGATCGAGGCGGTCGGCGGCGAGGACGCCGGAACCGCCGCCGGGCTCTCCGGCGACTTCACCCCGCTCACCAGCGAGGCCCTGGTCAAGGCGGCACCCGACGCGATCCTGGTGATGAGCAAGGGCCTCGACTCCGTCGGCGGCGTCGACGGCCTGCTCAAGCTGCCCGGCGTCGCCCAGACCCCCGCCGGGCTGGACCGCCGGGTCGTCTCCGTCGAGGACGGCCAGCTGCTCAGCTACGGCCCGCGCACCCCGCAGGTGATCCGCGAGATCGCCGAACAGCTCTACCCGGCGGCCGCCAAGTGACCACCGCCGTACAGAAGAAGACCGTCCCCCTGGCCCGGCCCCGGAGCCGGACCACCCTGGTCGTCGTCGGTCTGGCCGTCGCGCTGGTGCTCTGCGCCCTGCTCGCGGCCGGGATCGGCGCCTACCGCATCCCGCTCGGCGACATCCTCGCCTCGTTCGCCCACCGGCTCGGCCTCGGCGGACACCCGCTCGACCGCGTCCCCGAGTCGGTGCTCTGGAACGTCCGGCTCCCCCGCGTGGTGCTGGCCCTGCTGGTCGGCGGCTCGCTCGGCTGCGCGGGCGCACTGATGCAGGGCGTCTTCGGCAACCCGCTCGCCGAACCCGCCGTGATCGGCGTCTCCTCCGGCGGCGCGGTCGGCGCGGTCGCCTGCATCGTGCTCGGCCTGGACGCGTTCGGCAACTGGACCATCACCGCCTTCGCCTTCGCCACCGGCCTGCTGACGGTCTTCGCGGTGTACGCGATGTCCCGCTCCGGCGGCCGCACCGAGGTGGTCACGCTGATCCTCACCGGCGTCGCGGTCAACGCCTTCTGCGGCGCGCTGATCGGCCTCTTCCTCTTCACCGCCGACACCGCCGCGATCAACCAGGTCACCTTCTGGCAGCTAGGCTCGCTCGCCCAGGCCACCTGGGGCAAGGTGCTGGCCGTCCTGCCGTTCGCGCTCGTCGGACTGGCCCTCGCCCCCCGCTACGCGCGGCCGCTGGACCTGCTCGCGCTCGGCGAGCGGCCGGCCCGCCACCTCGGCGTCGACGTCGAGCGGATGCGCCTGGTGCTGATCACCCTGGTCGCCCTGCTCACCGCCGCCGCCGTCGCGGTCAGCGGCATCATCAGCTTCGTCGGCCTGGTCGTCCCGCACCTGCTGCGGATGGTCGCCGGACCGGGCCACCGGTTCCTGCTGCCCGCCTCCGCCCTCGGCGGCGCCCTCGTCCTGGTCGCCGCCGACCTCGCCGCCCGCACCCTGGCCGAGCCCGCCGAACTCCCGCTCGGCGTGCTCACCGCACTGATCGGCAGCCCGTTCTTCTTCTGGCTGCTGCGCCGCACCCGGACCAAGCAGGGAGGCTGGGCGTGAGACTACGAACCCGTCCCGAGGTGCCCGCACGCCCCGCCCCGGGCGCCGAACTGCTCACCGCCGAGGCCGTCCGGCTGACCGTCGGCGGGCGCGAGCTGCTGGCCGGCGCGGACGTCCGGGTGACGGCCGGCGAAGTGGTCGCCCTGCTCGGGCCGAACGGCGCCGGGAAGTCCACCCTGCTCTCCGTGCTGGCCGGCGACCTCCCGCCGACCGCCGGCGAGGTCCGCCTGCTCGGCCGGCCGCTGGCCGGCTACCGGCCCCCCGAACTCGCCCGGCACCGCGCGCTGCTGCCGCAGTCGGCCGCCCTCTCCTTCCCGTTCCCGGCGGACGAGGTGGTCCGGATGGGCCGCGCGCCCTGGTCCGGTACGGCCGGCGCCGCCGAGGACGACGCGGTGGTCGCCGAGGCGATGGCCGCGACCGAGTCCACCGCCTTCGCCGGACGGCCGTTCACCGCGCTCTCCGGCGGCGAGCGGGCCCGGGTGGCCCTGGCCCGGGTCCTCGCCCAGCGGACCGCGCTGCTGCTCCTCGACGAGCCCACCGCCGCGCTCGACCTGCGCCACCAGGAACTGGTGCTGCGGGTCGCCAGGGCCAGGGCCGCCGCCGGGGACGCCGTGGTCGTCGTCCTGCACGACCTCACGCTGGCGGCGGCCTACGCGGACCGGGTGGTGCTGCTGACCGGCGGTGCGACGGTCGCCGACGGACCGGTGGCCGAGGTGTTGCGCGCACCGCTGCTCAGCGAGGTCTACGGCCACCCGGTCGAGGTGCTGCCGCATCCGCGCACCGGCGTCCCGCTGGTCCTGCCCGAGCGCGACTGACGCGGGCCGGGCCGGGCCGGGCCGGTTCGGCCGAGGTCTGGCCGGTCCGGGTCGGTCCAGCTCGGTTCGGTCCAGCACGGGTCGGTCCGGGTGGGTTCGGTCCGGGTGGGTTCGGTCCGGGCGGTCGCCTCAGCCCTCGTCGTCCAGCCGGAAGCCGATCTTCAGGCCGACCTGGTAGTGCTTGACCCGGCCCTCCTCAAGGTGGCCCCGGACCTGCGTCACCTCGAACCAGTCGAGGTTGCGCAGCGTCCGGGAGGCCCGCTCGACCCCGTTGCGGATCGCGGCGTCGATGCTCTCGGTCGACGACCCGACGATCTCGGTCACCCGGTAGACGTGCTCGCTCATGACGGACTCCCTCAGCTGTGCGACGGCCCCCGGTCCACCGTGCACCGGAGGCCGTCCGTCCGCACTCCGGCGACCGCCGGCCGGGGCCGCCCGCGGCGCGGCCCCGGAGCCCGCCCGGCGGAGACCGCGGCCGCCGCCGAAGGGACCGGCCGCCGGGGCCCACGACGCCGAGGCTCAGAAGGCCGCCCGGACCCCGCCCACCGGCACGCCGCCACCGAACAGCGGGGAGGCGGCTATCCGCTCGACCGTCCCGTCCTCGGCGGAGACGCCCAGCCGGTGCAGCGCGGCCGCCAGCACCGGTCCGCGGGCCCGCTCGGCACCGTCGTCGATCTTGAAGGCGAGCGCCCGGCCGTCCGGCAGCGCCACCACCTGGACCGCCTCGGCGCCCATCTTGGAGAGCGCGCCCGGCACCGCCCGCATCAGCCAGGTGTCGGCCCGGCGGGTGCCGGCGACGTACTCGGGGTGCGCCCGCATCGCGTCGGCCACCCGGCGCTGCGGCGTGCCGGCCCCGGCCAGCACCAGCGCCCGGTAGCCGCGGGCCAGTCCGGTGAGGCTGACCGCCAGCAGCGGCGCACCGCAGCCGTCCACCCCGGCGTGCCCGGCGGTCTCGCCGGTGGCCTCCTCCAGCGCCTCGCGGGCCAGCAGCTGGACCGGGTGGGCCGGGTCGAGGTAGCTGTCGACGGGCCAGCCGTTGGCGACACAGGCGGCCAGCCAGCCGGCGTGCTTGCCGGAGCAGTCCATCAGGATCGGCGCGCGCTCTCCGCCGGAGCGCAGGTACTGCTCGGCCTCGGTCTCGTCGAGCGGGAGGTCGGCCGGCGTCCGCAGGGCGGACTCGTCGAGCCCGGCCTCGGTCAGGATCCGTCGGACCCCGTCGAGGTGAAACGATTCTGCCGAGTGGCTGGAAGCCGCCAGCGCCAACAGTTCACCCTCGATCGCCAGTCCGGCCCGCAGGGTGGCCACCGCCTGGAACGGCTTGGCGCAGGAGCGCGGGAACACCGGCGCGTCCGGCGCACCCAGCGCGAACTCGACCGAGCCGTCGGCGGCCAGCAGGACCAGCGAGCCGTGGTGCCGGCCCTCGGTGAACCCCGAGCGGACGACCTCGGCGAGCACGGACAGGGCGGTGGGGTTGGACATGGCGGGAGCCTTCCGGAAATGAGGGTGGGCCGGGGGCGAGCCGGGAACGGCCCCGCCCCTGGCGCCTCACCCGGTCAGAGCGGGCCGCCTGCGAGCAGGTCGTCGACCCGTGCTTCCCCATCACGGTACCTGCGGGTGATCTCCGCGTTGCAGCCGTCCGCCGTCCGCAGCAGCAGCTGCCGCCGCCCGGAGACCTCACGCTCGTGCGCGCGCAGCCGGTCCAGTGCCGCCAGCAGCTCCTCGGCCGGGTGCGCGGCCAGGTCGGCCAGCTGCACGTCGCCCATCAGTGCGTCCGCCTCCAGCTGGGACTGCTGGCCGCGCGGCGGGCCCAGGGTGACGTGCCGGGCGGACCGACGGACGGTGGAGGGCGCGTCGGTGAGGATGGCCGGCAACCGTTCCAGCAGGGCGCCGGCCGGCTCTCCCCCGTCCGCAGGGCGGGGTGCCGCGCCGCCGGGCCTGCGGTCCAGCTCCGCCAGCAGGATGTCCATCCGCCCGTGCAGCAGCCGCCGCAGGTAGGAGAGGTCGGCCTCCTGCTCCAGGGTCTCCCTGCGCAGGATCCGCAGCTCCTCCAGGCCCAGCTGTCCCAGGCCCGGCGTTCCCGTCTCCGGTGCCGGACCGGGTTCCGGGTCTTCGGGCACCCGCCCGTACCGGTCCTGCGCCGTACTGCTCGCGTCCATCAGCCAACCACCTGCCGTCGTCCCGATCCCGCCCGCTCGCGGCACCCCGTCGCCTGCCGCCGGCCCGGCCCGTTCCCGTCGCGTGCGCCCGTGGCGCGTACCCCTCCGGGCCACGCCCTGACCACCCGCGAAGGTTCCCGCCCCCGACCGGCACCACCCGTCAGGGCGACACCGCCAGAACACCTGACCCACCGGCTCGGCCTCCTGGCCGAACCGGGCCCGGCGCGGCGGACCTTGGCGCCCCGGACCCCTTGTACGGTCCCCCAGCGTGCCACCCCGCCCGCCGCCGCCGCACCGCCCGTGCACCCGAACGGCCCCCTGGCGAAGAGGGGTGGCTGATATGACGGAAGCTTTTCGCAGGGAGAGCGGCGCCAACCGGCGCGCAGGCGCACGCTACCCAGCGCGCGCCAAGTCTTCGAGCGCCCCCAGGGGCCCGCGGGCGCCCCCACCGGCTCCGGCACAATGGCCGCATGCGAGCAGTGGTGCAGCGAGTGACCGAGGCCAGGGTGACGGTGGCCGGAGAGACCGTCGGCGCGATCGAGGAGCCCGGGCTCTGCGTCCTGATCGGCGTCACCCACGACGACACCCCGGCCAAGGCGGCCCAGCTCGCCCGCAAGCTCTGGACCCTGCGGCTGCTGGCCCCCGACGCGGCAGGCGTGGAGCAGTCCTGCTCCGACATCGGCGCCCCGCTGCTCGTCATCAGCCAGTTCACGCTCTACGGGGACGCCCGCAAGGGCCGCCGCCCGACCTGGAACGCCGCCGCCCCCGGCCCGGTCGCCGAGCCGCTGGTGGACGAGGTGGTCGCCCAGCTGCGGGCGCTCGGCGCCAAGGTCGAGACCGGCCGGTTCGGCGCGGACATGCGGGTCGCGCTGGTCAACGACGGCCCGTTCACGGTGCTGGTCGAGGTCTGAGCGACCCCGACCGCCGTGTGCACGGCGTGTGTGCCGTGCACGGCCGGCGTGCACGGCGTGGGTGCTGCGGCTACTGCGGCTACTGCGGGACGATCACGTCCTGCGTCCCCGGCACCCGGCCGGCAAGCAGCACCGCGTCCAGCGGCACGTTCCGCTTCACGATCGCCAGCGCGACCGGGCCCAGCTCGTGGTGACGCGCCGAGGAGGTGACGAAGCCGAGCGCCCGCCCGTCCGGGTCCGAGGCGAGCCGCACCTCCGTCCCGTGCGGGGGGAGCACCTCCTCGGTGCCGTCCAGGTGCAGGAAGACCAGCCGGCGCGGCGGGCGGCCCAGGTTGTGCACCCGGGCGACCGTCTCCTGCCCGCGGTAGCAGCCCTTCTGCAGGTGGACGGCGGTGGTCAGCCAGTCCACCTCGTGCGGGATCGTGCGGTGGTCGGTCTCGAAGCCCAGCCGCGGCCGGTGCCCCTCGATCCGCAGCGCCTCGTACGCCCAGATCCCGGCCGCCGGGCCGTACTCCCGGGTCAGCTCCGCCAGCTCGGCCCGCGGCAGGAAGAGGTCCCGCCCCCAGGTCAGCTCACGGACCGCCGCCGCGCCCTCGGCGGAGGCGGTGGAGCCGGCCGGCAGGTGGACCACCGCGTAGTCGGCGGTCGCGTCGGCCACCTCGACCCGGTAGAAGAACTTCATGCTCTCCAGGTAGCCGACCAGCGCCTCCTGGGTCCCCGGCTCGACGTGCGCCCAGGTGGTGGTGCCGTCGTCGACCAGGTAGAGCGCGTGCTCGACGTGCCCGTTCGGGGAGAGCACCAGCGCCTCGGTGGCCTGCTGCGGCGGCAGCGCGCTGACGTGCTGGGTGAGCAGCAGGTGCAGCCAGGTGAGCCGGTCGTCACCGGTGACGGTGAGCACGCCGCGGTGCGAGAGGTCCACGAACCCGGAGCCCTGCGCGAGCCTGCGCTGCTCACGGAAGAGGTCGCCGTAGTGGGCGGCCACCCCCTCGTCGGTTCCCTCGGCGGGGACGGCACCGGGCAGCGCAAGCAGCGGGCTCTTCATACCGGAAAGCTTACGGCTGCGCCCCGGCCCGCTTGGCGGTGCAGTCGGCGCAGCGGCCGAAGACGGCGAAGTGTTCGAGGTCGGTGTCGAAGCCGTGCTGCGCGCGCAGCCGGTCGACCAGCGGCTGGGCGATCTCGGTCCCGGTCTCGATGACCTGCTCACAGTCCCGGCAGACCAGGTGCAGGTGGTGGTGGCGGCCGGCCAGGTGGTACGTCGGGGCGCCGTGGCCGAGGTGGGCGTGCGAGACCAGCCCCAGTTCCTCCAGCAGCTCCAGGGTCCGGTAGACGGTGGAGATGTTGACGCCGCTGGCGGTCCGCCGGACGTGACCGAGGATCTCGTCGGGGGTGGCGTGGTCGAGTGCCTCGACCGCCTCCAGGACGAGCTGGCGCTGGGGAGTGAGCCGGTAGCCGCGTTCGCGCAGGCCGGCCTTCCAGTCGCCGGAGAGCTGCCAGTCGGTGGTGCCGGTGTCCGCCACGGGTCCTGTCCCTGCCGATGTCGGGGGTCCTGAGGCAAGTGTAGGGACCGGCCGCGGGGCCGGTCCCTACCTCACGCGTGATGTGCCCGGCGCGGAACGCCCCGGCTCAGCGGAAGAACGCGATGCCGTCGTCCGGCAGGTCGTTGATGTCCTTGATCAGCTGGGCCGGGCTGAGCACCCGCTTCAGCTGCGCGGACATGTACGGGCGCAGCGGCACGTTCGGGGCGGCCTTCTCGCCGACCCAGAGCAGTTCCTCGTTGACGAAGCCGTAGAGACGCTTGCCGCCCGAGTACTCGGGCGAGCCCTCGATCCGGGCCACCGCGTCCGTGGAGACGTCGATCTGCGGCTTGCCGTCGGCCAGCTCGCCGTACCAGATCTCCACCGTGCCGTCGTCGCGGACGGAGGAGATCTCGATCCCCCGCACACCGCTGGTGCCCTGGTGGTTGCTGGTGATGCGCCAGAACGCGTGCTCGTTCTCCAGCGGACGGATCTTCTCGCCCTCGGCGTCCAGCACCCAGGTCCGGGAGCGGAACTCCATGAAGGGCCGGCCGTCGTGGCGGATGACGATCTCCTGGCCGAAGTTGCACTTCTCCGAACCGGGGAAGTCGTAGACGCCCGCGCCCTCCCAGGTGCCGAGGAGGAAGGCGAGCGGGACGACGTCCCGGTGGAGGTCAGAGGGAATCTCGATCATGTTCCTGGTCACTGTCGTCGGTGCGGGACTGCTTCAACCGTACGGCAGCCGGTCAGCGCTGGCCCTGGTAGAGCTTCATCACCGCGAAGATGGCGAACCAGGTGATCAGCACGGCCATGAGGGCCAGCAGACCGTCGAAGAAGATTTCCAGACCGGACACGGGGGGCTCCCAGGGCGGCGACAGTGTGAAGGATTTTGCTGGCGCTCACTCTATCCGCCGGGTGCCGACGGTTCTCGGTGAGCCCCACCACGTCGGCGATCTAGGGTCAATGCCGTGTAGATAGAGCCGTGGGTGGCCGCGTCAAGTCGCCTGAAATGGGACGGAGCTCCTGCTAGAACCGTGTCGACCAAGATCACTGTTCGGTAGGAGCTCCGTTGGGTGCCAAGTCTGTCATCTCTCGTGAGGTT
>NZ_JAQYWZ010000615.1:0-4826 GCF_036290945.1 Streptomyces sp. BE303 | reverse complement strand
TGGCACGCTGTTGAGTTCTCAAGGAACGGACACTTCCTTCAGGCGGCTTTCACACCGGCCCTCCGGGCGCTTCGTTCTTTCGTGTTTCCAGCTTACCAGACGTTTTCCGCTCCGTTTTCCGGAGTTTCATTCATCCGATTTCCCGAACTGGCCGGGTCCGCTTTTTGCGGCGACCTCCACATTAGCGCATTCCGAGTGTTGCTCGAAATTCACTCCCGCCTCGGCCGGCGAAAAAGCCGACCGACCCAATCGAAATGAGATTCGAGTGGGAGTGGGACTTGCTGAGTGGGGTGGCCGCTCCAGCGACTCGTTCAACACTAGGCCACCTGGAGGACATCGTCAAACATCGAGGGCGGGATCCGGCTGGATCCCGCCCTCGATGGACGAAGCCGCAGCTCAGCGGCGTCGAGATTCAGTCACGAAGCGGTCAGCTCCGCCGCCGCCAGGTTCCGCTTGCCCCGACGCAGGACCAGCCACCGACCGTGCAGCAGATCGGCCTCGGTCGGGACCGCCTCCTCGTCCGTCACCTTGACGTTGTTGAGGTAGGCGCCGCCTTCCTTGATCGTCCGACGGGCCGCCGACCTGCTGGGCGCCAGACCGACGGCGACCAGCAGGTCGACGATCTGCTGAAGCTCACCGACCTGGGCCTTCGGGACCTCGGCCAGTGCCGCCGCCAGGGTCGGGGCCTCCAGGTCGGCAAGGTCGCCCTGGCCGAACAGCGCCTTGGACGCGGCCACCGCGCGCTCGTACTGCTCGGCACCGTGGACGAGGGTGGTCAGCTCCTCGGCGAGCGCGCGCTGGGCGAGGCGGGCGGCGGGGCGCTCGCCGGTCTCGCGCTCCAGTTCCTCGACCTCCTCCTTCGAGCGGAAGCTGAAGATCCGCAGGAAGTTGGAGACGTCCCGGTCGTCCGCGTTCAGCCAGAACTGGTAGAAGGCGTACGGAGTGGTCAGCTCCGGGTCGAGCCAGACCGTGCCGGACTCCGTCTTGCCGAACTTGGTGCCGTCCGCCTTGACGATCAGCGGCGTGGCCAGCGCGTGCACCGACTTGCCGTCGGCCTTGCGGACCAGGTCCGTGCCGGCGGTGAGGTTGCCCCACTGGTCGCTGCCGCCGGTCTGCAGCGCACAGCCGTAGCGGCGGTTCAGCTCCAGGTAGTCCATGCCCTGGAGGATCTGGTAGCTGAACTCGGTGTAGCTGATACCCGCGTCGGAGTTGAGCCGCCGGGAGACGGCCTCCTTGGCGATCATGTTGTTGACCCGGAAGTACTTGCCCACGTCGCGCAGCAGGCTGATCGCGGACATCCCGGAGGTCCAGTCGAGGTTGTTGACCATGCGCGCCGCGTACGGGCCCTCGAAGTCGAGGAAGCGCGAGATCTGGCCACGCAGGCGCTCCACCCAGCCGGCCACCGTCTCGGGGTCGTTGAGCACGCGCTCGGCGGTGGGCTTCGGGTCGCCGATCAGGCCGGTGGCACCGCCGACCAGGCCCAGCGGGAGGTTCCCCGCCTGCTGGATGCGGCGCATGGTGAGGATCTGCACCAGGTTGCCGAGGTGCAGGCTGGGGGCCGTCGGGTCGAAGCCGCAATAGAACGTGACCGGGCCGTCCGCGAACGCCTTGCGCAGTGCGTCCTCGTCGGTGGACAGGGCGATCAGCCCACGCCACCGCAGCTCGTCGACGATGTCCGTCACGGTCACGCTTCTCCTTCGGTCGGGCGTCCGCCCGGTGTGGGCCCGGTCCGGTCGGGCCCCGGTGCAGGACGGCTCCAGCGTGGTAGAGCCTACGCGGTCGGGGCCAGCGAGTTTCGCCCGGACCGACATGAACACGCTCCCGCCTCGGGCTTCGCGGGAACGGCCCCGGAAGGGCCCGGCCCCGCACCGCCACCGGAAATTCCGTTGTTCGACTGCCTTGAGCCCCTTCACAGTGGTCCCACCGCCGTGCGGCGGCAGTGACGTGTGTAGAGACGGTCGTGCCGCCGTGGCACGCCCGTTGAGAAGGGTGGCCGAGGTGCGCAGCACGCTGGTTCTGAACGCAAGCTACGAGCCGCTGACGACGGTGTCGCTCCAGCGCGCCGTGGTCCTGGTGCTCCAGGACAAGGCCGTGGTGGAACAGGCGCATCCCCTGCGCACCATCCGCGGGACGGGGGTCTCCGTGCCGGTACCCCGGGTGATCAGACTCCAGCGGTACGTCCGGGTGCCGTTCCGACAACAGGCTCCGTGGTCACGGCGTGGGGTGCTCGTCCGGGACCAGTACCTGTGCGCCTACTGCGGGCGGCGGGCCACGACCGTGGACCACCTGCACCCCAAGTCGCGGGGTGGTGAGGACAGTTGGCTGAACACCGTGGCCGCCTGCGCCGAGGACAACCAGCGGAAGGCCGCCCGGACGCCCGAGCAGGCGGGGATGAAGCTGCTGCGCAAGCCGTTCGTGCCGACGCCGCAGGCCACCCTGATGATGGCGCTGGGGCTGCGTGGCTCGGACGTCCGGGAGCTGGCCGACTGGCTGCCCGCCCAGGTCGTCCCGGCCACCGTGCACTCCGCGGCCTGAGTCCGGAGCCCGGCCCGACCGCGCCACGCACGAGCGGTCGGGCCGGGCGGATGAGCTGGCCGGGCGGGCGAACCGAACGGCCCGGTCAGCCCTTGGCCTGGTATCCGGTCACGGTGCCGAAGTTGGTGGAGTGCTCGGGGACGGCGACGACCCGGCCGCCGCCGATCAGCACCCGGCCGGAGACCAGCAGGGAGCCCGTCCCCGGCGGGAAGTTGCCGCCGACCGTCTCCCGGCCGCCGTCCAGGGCGAAGCGGCTGAGGTGCGCGGGCTCGTCCAGGCGTTCGTCGAAGGCGAGCACCAGCGCGCCGGCGTCGATGCCGACCGCCCTGGCCGCGCCCTTGCCGGAGGCGACCGTCCTCCAGCGCTGCTTGCCGCTGTCCAGGTCGTAGCCGACCACCGCGGCCTGACCGCCGCCGTTCGGCACCGGTGTGACGGTGGTGACCATGGTGCGGTCCCGGAAGTACACCCCCGGGGTGGCCGAGAACGCGCCGTGGGCGACCTCCAGCCGGCCCCCGGCGTCGGCGACCGGGATCTCGACCGCCGGGTCGCCGGCCTGGCCCCAGGCGAACACCCGGTCGTCCTCGGGCTTCTCCCCGGTGGTGAGGACGACAGCCGGCTCGGCGGAGAGCACCGTCGCCGTCCTCGGCCGGTTGTTCAGGCCGCGCCACCAGGCGACCGTGCCGTCGACGGTGTTCAGCGCGACGGCCTGGTCGACGGGAGTGGAGTCGGCGCAGGAGCTGGCCACCAGGACGGTCCGGCCGGCCACGCCACCGGACAGCGTGCAGAACTTGCCCTGCCCGGTGTACTGCCAGACGTCCTTGCCGTCGGCCGACTCCCACGCGACGACGTGGTCGTCGCCGACGGCTATCACCTTGTCCTCGGTGACGCCGATCCGGGAGTTGTAGGGGCCCTTGGCCTCGGAGAGCGTCTTGGTCCAGGCGGTCTTCCCGGCCTTGGTGTCGACGGCGGTCACCAGGGCGCAGGGGCTCTTCGGGTCGGCCTGGGCCCGGAACAGCACCGCTCCCACGCCCGCCGCGTTGACGTCCGGGGAGAGCCCGCAGGGCACCGCACCCGCGGCGGGCGGCTCGACCGACCAGACGGGCGTGCCGGCCTCCAGGTCGTACGCGTGCACGCCGGTCGCGTCGGCGCGCACCACCGAGTCGGCGAGCAGCCAGCTGCCGACCAGGGTGTCGTCACCGACCGGCCGGTCGGACCCGGACCGGGCGGACCACGTCTTGGCATGGGCGACGGTGAACCCCGGCTCCCCGCCGGCGGCGGCGCCGGCGGACGCGCGGCCGCCGCCCTCCGAGCCGACCGTCAGTCCGGCCGCGACCAGGACGCCGAGCGCGGCGACCCCGGCTCCGGTCCGGACGGCCAGGGCCCGCCTGCTCGGCGCGTGCTCGGCTGAGACGACGGCGCCGGTGGCGGCCCGGGCCCTGGCCGCGAGGCCGGTCCGGGTGGGCGACGCGGCGGCGGGACCGGCGGCCGGTACCGGCCGCTCCGCCTCCGGGTCGGCGTCGGGGGCCGGCTCGGGATCGGGCTCCGGTTCCGGTTCCCGATCGGGTTCCACGTGCACGTAGCCGTCGGCGGAGTACTCGGCACCGACGGGCGCGTACAGCTCCTCCCCCGCCGGCTGCGGCTGCTGCGGGACGGCGTACGGGGCGTACTGCTGCTGCTCGTGGTCGGTGTACTGGTAGTACGGCTGGTACTGCTGATAGGGCTGGTACGGCCGGTTCTGGTCGTACTGGCTCTGGTCGTACTGGCTCTGGCCGTACTGACCGTAGGGCCCCTCGACGTACCCGCCCTGCCCGTAGGCGGCCTCGCCGTACCCCTGTTCCGGGTGCTGCGTGCCGGGACCGTACGCGTACCCGGGCTCGCCAGGCCGGCTCTGGTCGGCGTACTCGCCGTGCCCGGCGGGCCACTCCTGCGGCGCGTGCTGCGTCTGCCACTGGTCCTGGTACTGCTGCGGCCGACCGTCACCGAGGGGGTCCTGAGCCATCCGTTCCGTCCCTCCCGACCGCCTGTACTACGGCAGTCAGCATCTCACGGCCCCGGAGCCGTCGGTTCCGGTGTGCCCACAGGGGCATCGGACCGCCGGCCGGGGCAGCGGAAGGGGCGGGACCGGGCAGGACGGGACCGGGCTTCGCGCGCGCTAGCTGTATTGACCCGCAGGATTGTTGACACGCGTGATCGGGGGTTGGCCTCCGAGTGCGGTGTGGCAGCGATGGTAGTTGTAGGCGTGCAGGAAGTCGGGGAGCGCTTCGGTTCGTTCCTGGTTGCTGGTGTAGGGG
>NZ_JAQYWZ010000614.1:0-497 GCF_036290945.1 Streptomyces sp. BE303 | reverse complement strand
CCTGTGTCGAGGTGACTGCCGACTTCCCTGGCATCGTCCCTGTCCGTGACTCCAAAGACTTGCAGGGTCCGACTCTCGTCTTCCCCGTCGAGGCTTGGCGCTCCTTCGTCGCTGCGGTCCGGTCGGACGAGTTCGGTTCTGGCTGACACCCAAGCCACGGGCTCCGGCCGGGGGTCCGGTCGGGGCTGCTCTGCGGGGCGTGGAGGTTGAGGCTTGCTGATGGCATCGATGTGCTTCAGGTGGGGATGCTCGAAGCAGGAGCATGCCCTGGACATCCGGAAGGAGCCTGATTCCCATGCGCGTTGACCTGTTGGGTGCCAGATGACGGAAGAGCTCGTACAGCAACAACGGTGGGACCTGTGTCGAGGTGACTGCCGACTTCCCTGGCATCGTCCCTGTCCGTGACTCCAAAGACTTGCAGGGTCCGACTCTCGTCTTCCCCGTCGAGGCTTGGCGCTCCTTCGTCGCTGCGGTCCGGTCGGACGAGTTCGGTTCTG
>NZ_JAQYWZ010000613.1:0-44556 GCF_036290945.1 Streptomyces sp. BE303 | reverse complement strand
CCGCCACCCCCGGCAGCGTCACCGCCGGCTCCCCCGCCACGCTCAACATCACCACGGCGGGCACCACCACACCCGGCACCTACCCGCTCACCGTCACCGGCACCGCCGCCTCCGGCACCCACACCAGCACCTACACGCTGACCGTCACCGGCGTCACCCCGCCCGGCGGCCTGGTCAACGGTGGCCTGGAGACCGGCAGCCTCGGTCCGTGGACCTGCCAGAGCGGCGGCTCCGTGGTGAGCACCCCGGCCCACTCCGGGTCCTACGCGCTCCAGGCCGCGGCCAGTGCCTCGCAGACCGGCCAGTGCCAGCAGACCGTCACGCTGGCGCCCAACAAGGCCTACACGCTGACCGGTTGGGTCCAGGGCAGCTACGCCTACCTCGGCGTGAGCGGCGGTGCCACCGGCTCCGCCTGGACCAGCGCGAGCGGCTGGACCAAGCTCACCGTGCCGTTCACCACCGGCGCCTCCGGCACCGCCACGGTGTACCTGCACGGCTGGTACGGCCAGGGCAACGTCTTCGGCGACGACTTCTCCATCGCCTGACGGCACGACAGCCGGCGAAAGCCTGAAGCCGACGGCTGACGGCTGACGACTTCTGACGGCTGACGGCCTATTCCGTCGGAGGACGGACGAGCCCGGCCGTCCCGTCAGGGGTGCCGCTCAGGGGTGCCGCGACCATGCGTCGCGGCACCCCTGACGCGGTTCCTGCCGGAGTACCGCGGCACCGGCGGGACCAGGGCCGCAGGACGGCGCGGCGCGCTGCCGCGAAGGCAGCGGCCCGGCCGCCCCACGGGGGACGGGCGGGCCGGCCGGGCGCGTTCCCCGCCCCGCTACGCGACGGCCGGCTTCGGGGCGTCGGCCGGGGTCGACCTCCCGGGGCGGCAGAGGACGGCGTAGGACGTGGCGGCCAGCACCGAGCAGCAGAGCACGACGATCGCGAGCAGGACCGCCGACGGCTTGCCGCCCAGGCTGCTGAGCGGGGCGACGATCGCGCCGCAGAGAAACGTTCCTGTGCCGATGAGGGCGGAGGCGGAACCGGCGGCCTTCGGGGCGACCAGGCTCAGGGCGCGGGCGGCGGAGTTCGGGAGGACGATGCCGAGGCTGCCCATCATCACGAAGAGCGAGGCGCAGAAGGCGACCAGCCCGAGGTCCCAGACGGCGGTGACGAGGAACAGGGACACGCCCGCCGCGATGGACGTGCCGAGGCCCACCGTCATCAGCGTCCCGGCGGTGAAGCGGTGGGCGAGGACGCGGCCGTTCAACTGGGTGACACCGACGATCGCCAGCGAGTTGAGCCCGAACAGCAGGCTGTAGGTCTGCGGGGACACGTGGTAGACCTGCTGGAGCACCACCGAGGAGCCGCTGATGTAGCCGAACAGCGAGCCGAAGGCGAAGGTGCTGGTCAGCGCGAGGCCGAGGAACGGCAGCCGGCGCAGGAGTCCGCCCATGGTGTGCAGCGTCGTCCCCAGACCCCCGCCGTGCCGGGCGGAGGCCGGGAGGGTCTCCCGGAGGGCGGCGAAGGCGATCAGGGTGAGCAGCAGGCCGAGGACGGCCAGGGCCCCGAAGGTGCCGCGCCAGGAGGTGACGCGGAGGAGCTGGGCGCCGACGAGGGGCGCGAGGATCGGGGCCAGTCCGGATATCAGGGTGATCGAGGCTAGGAAGCGGATCATCGCGACGCCCTCGAAGCGGTCGCGGGCCACGGCGCGGCCGATGACGAGCCCGGCGGCGCCGGCGGCGCCCTGGACGAAGCGGCTGGCGATCAGGACGGGCAGGTTGGGCGCGATCACGCAGACGATGCTGGCGACGGTGTAGACGACGAGGCCCGCGAGCAGGGGCGGGCGGCGGCCGAGGCGGTCACTGAGCGGTCCGAAGATCAGCTGGCCGGCGGCGACGCCGAACATCGAGAAGGTGAGGGTGAGCTGCACGGCTGCCGGTTCGGCGACGAGGTCCTCGGCGATCGCGGGGAGGCCCGGCAGGTAGAGATCGGTGGTGAGGGGGCCGAGGGCGACCAGGCCGCCGAGGACGGCGATGGTGGCGCGGCCGGGGGCGTCTGCGGTTCCGGGGTCGGTGGGGGCGGCGGGAGCGGTCGACGTGTCACCGGCGGGGCCGGCGGTCGAACCAGGCATGGGGCTCCTCTCGGAACGAACGCGGGAGTCGTGCTCGCTCCGTCCTACCCCAGCGGCCCGGCGCCCCGACAGTCGGGGTCCGCCGCGTGGCCCACGGCCCTCCCTCCGCCGCCCCCTGCCGACCGGGGGGCGGGCCCGTCAGCGCGCGACGCGCTCGGCCCGCAGGGCGGCCTGGACGGCGGCGCCGTCCTGCCACGCGTAGAGCCGGTTGCCCGTCAGGGTCACGTTGTAGTGGCCGCAGGAGCCGGTGACCTTCGAGACGACGCCCTCCGGGAACCAGCCCGCCTTGAGGGTGGCCGGTGCCGGGTGGCCACCGCGGCCGGATGCGGTGGCGGTGCACCCGGCGGGCAGCCTGCCCTCCGGCAGGGTGGCGATCAGCAGGCGGTCGTCGCCGGTGGTCGAGGCCAGGTACCGGACGGAGGAGGCGTTGTCCGGCAGCCAGGTCGGCACCGAGTGGCGGCCGGCCTTGGCCTCGCTGCCGCTGGCGTAGCTGGACTGCTCCTGGTGCCGGCCGTCGTACCAGTCGACGACCCGAGGTCCGACCGCCACGGCCGCGGCGGCGACGGCCATGCCGGTGCCGGCCACTCCGAGTACGACCTTGCCCACGATGCCGTTCATGCCCGCCTGCCCTCTCCTCCTGTGGTGCCGCCCCGTGCGGCACCGCCACCACTGCTGTGCGGCGCGCCGTGCGGCACCGCCCGCCCGAGCCGTTGCCCGAGCCGTTGTCCGGACCACTGCCCGGACCACTTCCGTACCTCTGCCGGAACCGCTGTCCCCCGCGGCCGTCGCCGACCCGGTCCGGGGGCCGGCGCTCCGGTCGTCTCCCATCCTGGCCCGTCCGCCCCTGTCGGGACGTCACCAGCAAGTCGCGACCGTCCGCCGTCCTTGGGGGGTACGCCCTCCACCTTCAGGCGTACGCGAGGCCGTCCGGTCTAGGGGTTCACCCCGGTCGAGCCTGGCCCGGACGGGGCCGGGGCGCACCCGGCCGGGGCCGCCCGGGTGCGCGGGCCACCCGCTTGCCGGACACCGCACCGGGCCCGGCGTACCGGGCCCTCGTGCCGGGGCCGTCCGACCGTCAGGCCCCGGCCGGGACGGGCCGGGCGACGGGGAACGGACGGCCGTCCAGGGTCCAGTGCGGGTCGATCGGCCGGCCGAGGGCCGCGTACACCTGGGCGGCGACGTCCGGGTGGCGGATCTCGCCGGTGGGCGGCGCGGCGGGGATGTCCGGCCCCGCGCAGGCGACCCAGGCGGTGCGCTCCTCGGGGGTGCGTCCGCCGTGGCCCCCGGCGTCGACGTGGCCGTGGTCCGTGACGACGATGATCGTCCACGCCTCGTCGGCGTAGCCGGGCCTGGCCCGGACCGCGTCGAGCAGGCGGCCGAGCCGTTCGTCGGCGGTGCGCATCGAGGCGCGGTACTCGTCCCCGCAGCCGAGGAAGTGGGCCGTCTCGTCGACGGCGCCGAGATAGACGAAGGAGGCCTCCGGGTCGGCGGCGCGCAGGACGTCGACGGCCTCCCGGATGACCTCCTCGTCGACGGCCTCCCAGGCTTCGGGGGTGTCCTCGGCGGGGGCGACGTAGCTGAGCCGGCCGGGTGCGCGGAACAACGGTCCGCCGGACTCGCCGATCACCAGCGGGTCCCAGCCGGCCGCGACGTAGGTGCGGCGGCGGTCCTGCCGGGCCAGCCTGGTGGTGAAGTCGGGGAAGACGTCGAGCCGGTTGCCGCCCAGGTGGTTGCCCCAGACGCCGTGCTTGGCGGGTTCGACGCCGGTGACGACGGTGGCCCAGCAGGGCCCCGACATGGTGGGCGTGGACTCCGCCACCGTGACGGGCGCCAGGAAGCCGGCCCCCGCGACCTCCGCCAGCCTCGGCATCGGGACCTGCTCCAGCAGGTCGTACCGGACGCCGTCGATTCCGACGACGAGGACCCGGGGCCGGGGGCGGGGCAGCGGTGGTACGGACATGAGGACGGTGGTTCCTTTCGCGGTGCGGGTGCCGGACCCGCCCGCGAGGGCGTCACCGACCGCGTCATGCTTCACGCCTTGCCGGACCACCAGGTGTCCTCCGGCACAACGCCGGGTGACCGTGCGGCGTCCGGTGTCACCGCGCGCGGGTGGTCGGATCGGGCGGCCGGGAGCCCGAACGGCCCGGTCACGACGCGGGCCGGAACTCGTGGACGACCTCGATGCGGCCGACGATGTGCCGGTTGAACTCGGGCAACTCCTCTGCGGGCACCCAGAGTTCGAGGATCGTCCGGCCGCCCGCCCGCCGCACGGGATAGCGGGCGAGGAACGCGGTCTCCACCTCGAACCGCGTGACGTAGCCGACCCCGGACGCGGGGACGTTCCAGTCGCGGGCGATGCGGACCGCGTAGTCCTCGTTCAGCACCGGGTAGAAGATCGGCTGGTCGGGGAGGCGGGGCGGCCAGGCGCGCCGGTCCGCGGCCTCGACCAGGGCCAGCTCCGCAGGACCGGTCGGGCGCCAGAGGGTCGTGGTGGGCGTGACTGGGGTGACGGGCTGCGCCGTCGGGCCGTTCATGGTCACCGAAGGTATCCACGAACGGCCCGGCGGACGAACCGTTTTTCCCGTGCGGTGCCGCCGCGGACGCCGCGCGGGACCGGCCCGGACCCGGCCGGTGGCGACGGTCCGCAGTCGGGACCGGCCGTCAGCGGTAGGCCGACTCTCCGGTGATGGTCTCCCCGAGGACGAGGGTGTGGATCTCACCGGTGCCCTCGTACGTGAGCACCGATTCGAGGTTGTTGGCGTGCCGCAGAACGGGGTACTCGGTGGTGATCCCGTTGGCGCCGAGCACGGTGCGGGCACTGCGGGCGATCTCGAGCGCGGCACGGACGTTGTTCAGCTTGCCGAAGCTGATGTGCGCCGGGCGGGCCGCCCCCTCGTCCTTGAGCCGGCCGATCCGCAGCGCGACCAGGTACGCCTTCTCGACCTCCAGCATCATCTCCACGAGCTTCTGCTGGGTGAGCTGGAACCCGGAGATCGGCCGGTCGAACTGGATCCGGCTCTTCGCGTAGTCGAGCGCGGTGGTGTAGCAGTCGCGGGCGGCGCCGACGGTACCCCAGAGGATGCCGTAGCGGGCCTCGTTGAGGGAGGAGAGCGGTCCGCGCAGGCCGCTGACGCCGGGCAGGACCGCGTCGGCGGGCAGCACGACCTCGTCGAAGGCCAGTTCGCTGGTGACGGACGCCCGGAGCGAGAGCTTGCCGTGCACGTCGGTCGCGGTGAAGCCGGTCGTGCCGGGTTCGACCAGGAAGCCCCGGACGCCGTCCTCGGTCTGCGCCCAGACGACGGCGACGTCGGAGACGCTGCCGTTAGTGATCCACATCTTGGAGCCGGAGAGCACCCAGTCGGCGTCCTCGCCGGCGCCCTTGCGGCGGGCCCGGGTCCGCATGTTCGCGGGGTCGGAGCCGAAGTCCGGTTCGGTGAGGGCGAAGCAGCCGATGAGTTCACCGGCCGCGAGACCGGGCAGCCAGCGCTGCTTCTGCTCCTCGGACCCGAAGGCGTGGATCGAGCGCATGGCCAGCGAGCCCTGGACGGAGACGAAGCTGCGCAGCCCGGAGTCGGCGGCTTCCAGCTCCATGCAGGCGACGCCGTAGGCGGTGGCGGTGGAGCCGGTACAGCCGTAACCGTCGAGGTGCATGCCGAGGACACCGAGGGCGCCGAGCTCCGGGGCGAGTTCGCGGGCCGGGAAGACGCCCCGCTCGAACCAGTCACCGACGTGCGGGCGGATCCGCTCGTCGGCGAACCTCCGCACGGTGTCGCGGACGAGCCGCTCCTCGTCGGTGAGCAGGTCACCGACGGCGAGCAGGTCGGCGGGGTCGATCCTGGTCGGCTTCGCCATGGGAGCTCCTTGTTAGTCTCGGCGGGTGCCGGGCGCAGCGCTGGGTACCGGCGAGTATTCCGCACGGGCCCTGCCTTCGGAGGACCGGCGGCGAGGGAGTGAGCATGTACACAGTCCGGCGGCTGGCGGCGGGCGAACTTCGGGACTCGGCGGGGCCGCTGGCCGAACTCCTGGTCGACACCGTCGGCAGCGGCTCCTCCCTCGGGTTCCTCGCCCCGCTCGACGCCGCCGAGGCCGCCGGCTGGTGGCGGGCCCTGGCCCCGGACGTCGCGGCCGGCCGGCTGCTGGTCTGGGCCGCGCACCACGACGCGGACCACCGGATCGCGGGGACGGTGCAGCTGCGCCCGGCGACCCCCGCCAACGGCCGGCACCGGGCGGAGGTGGCCAAGCTGATGGTGCACCGGGCGGACCGGGGCCGGGGGCTGGCCGGCCGGCTGCTGACGGCACTGGAGTCGGCGGCCGTGGAACACGGGATCCGGACCCTGGTCCTGGACACCGAGACGGGAAGCCCCGCCGAGCGGCTGTACGCGGCGGCGGGCTGGACCCGGGTCGGCACCGTGCCGGACTACGCGACCGACCCGTCCGGGACGCCGCACGCGACGACCGTCTTCTACAAGGCACTGCCCGCGGAACCGGCCGCCGGGCCGGACGTCCGCCCCGGCCGGGACAAGCTCTAGGATGACCGCTCTCGCACACGGGCGGGATGCGGGGGACGTGACGAGACGTGAGGGGTGGACCGTGGCGCGTTGGGCATTGGTCGTCCAGGAGACCGACGGAATAGGCGACGACCGGATCTGGGGCACCAAGGTGCTCGCCGAGATCGAGGGCAGCCGCGAGGACGCCCTCGCCGAACTGCGGAAGCTGGTCCCGTCGTACACGCCGCAGCACCCGTTCAACAGCCGCCGGCGCACGCTACTGCGGGACGGCGACACCTACATGCTGATCTCCCGGGGGAGCATGCGGGACTACCACTGCGTCTTCAAGGTGTGGGAGCTGCTGTGGGACAGCAAGCGCCCGGAGGTCCAGCAGGAGCGGCTCACCGACGGAACCCGCTGAGCATCGGCTCAGGAGACCCCGGCGAGCCGGAGCAGCGCCGTGGTCGCGGCGGCCGCCACCACCACGAGCGGGAACGGCGCGCGGCGCAGCACGAGGACCCCGGCCACCAGGACGCCGGCCGGGCGTGCCCAGCCCGCGAAGTCGTGGCCCTGCGTGAAGGTTCCGGTGGCGACCAGGGCGACCAGCAGGACGGCGGCGGCCACGGCGAGCAGGTGGCGTACGCGGTCCGAGACGGTGAGCCGGTCACCGAGCAGCGGGCCGGCGATCCGGAACGCGTAGGTGCCGACGGCCAGCAGCAGGACGGCGAGCAGGGGCATCAGTGGACCTCCTCGGCGAGGGGGGTCGGCCGGCTGCGGTCGGCCGCGCCTCCGGCACTGTCGGCGGGGGCGGACGGGGCCGCGTCGCCGGACGGGCCGGCCTTCGCGGCGGAGTCCGAAGGGCAGCCGGCCGGGTCCGCGGGGACGGCGGTATCGCCGGGCCGAGCGGGATCGGCGGTATCGCCGGACCGGGCGGGACCGGCGGGATCGGCGGGCCGGGCGGGACCGGCGGGGCGCCGGGCGAACAGCAGGCCGGCCAGGGCGAGCAGGACGGGGACGCCGGCCGGCAGGAACGGCGTGGCGGCCACCGCGACCACGGCGCCGGCCAGGGCGGCCGTCCGGGTGCGGGGGTCGGTGAGCGACGGCAGGACCAGGGCGAGCAGCACGGCCGGGAAGGCCGCGTCGAGACCGAGCGCGTCGGTGTCACCGATCATTCCGCCGGCCGCGGCGCCGACCAGCACGGAGGCGTTCCAGACGGCGAACAGGGCGAGGCCGCAGACCCAGTACGCGGCCCGGCGCCGCCGCCGGTCGGGCTGGAGCAGGGTGAAGGCGACGGACTCGTCGGTCAGGAGCTGCGCGCCCAGCAGTCTCCGCCACCAGGGGCCGTCGAGCACGCCGGCGACGGTGAAGCCGAAGGGCAGCAGGCGCGCGTTGAGCACCAGCCCGGTGGCGACGGCGGCGAGCGCGCCGCCGCCGGAGAGGACGACGCCGATGGCCGCGAACTGGGCACCGCCGGCGAAGACGAGGACGGACATGACGACCGGCACCCAGAGCGGGAGACCACCGGATACGGTGATCGCCCCGAACGAGGCGCCGACCAGGGCGTCGGCGAGACAGACCAGGGCGATGTCACGGAGCGTGGAACGTTCCAGGGTTCGAAGGAGCGAACGCATGTCCAGTAGAGTGAACCCCATGGCTACCGTTCGTCAAGGCGAACGCTTGGACCTGTGGAGCGAACGCGGATGAGTGACACCAGCGACGGGATCCCCCCGACCGACCGCCTTGCCCGGCCCTCCGGTGCCGGCGCCGGCAGCGGCCAGGGATCACACCCGGGCTCCGCCACCGGATCGGAGCTGATCGGGCTGATCGCGGCGTCCATCCGGCGCGAGCGCGAGCGCACCGGCCTGTCGATGGCCGAGCTGGCCCGGCGCGCGGGGATCGCCAAGTCGACGCTCTCGCAACTGGAGTCGGGCGCCGGCAATCCCAGCGTCGAGACGCTCTGGGCGCTCGGCGTCGCCCTGGACGTGCCGTTCAGTCGGCTCGTCGACCCGCCGCGCCCGGTGGTCCGGGTGGTGCGGGCAGGCGAGGGCCCGATCACCCACTCCGAGCGGGCCGACTACGCCGCGACCCTGCTCGCCTCCTGCCCGCCCAACGCCCGCCGCGACATCTACCGGATCGACGCCCAGCCCGGCGAGACCCGGGCCTCCGACCCGCACATGACGGGGACGGTGGAGCACGTCCTGCTGGGTGCAGGACGGGCGCTGGCCGGGCCGACGGAGGCACCGATCGAACTGGGGCCGGGCGACTACGTGAGCTACCCGGGGGACGTCCCGCACGTCTTCCGGGCGCTGGAACCCGGCACCCTCGCGGTGATCGTGATGGAGCACATCTGACCGGACGTCGGACGGGTTCCGTCCGGCTCACACCCGCAGGACCCTCAGGTCCTCAGGTCCTCGGCCCCTCACGCCTTCACGCCCTCACGCCCTCAGCAGCCGGTCGAGGAAGGGGTTGCCGAAGACCCGGTGCGGGTCGTGCCGGTCGAGCACCGCGATCGCCTCGTCCCACCCGGGCCCGCCGCCGTCCCGGTGGCTGGCGGGGATGACCCGGTCGAGGACGTCCGGGTCCGCCCAGGCCGCGTCCTCGGTGTAGGCCCAGCCCTTCGACCACTCGACGCGCAGACCGGCCCTGGTGCCGTCGAAGGAACGCAGCAGGGCCTGTTCGAGGTCCCTGCCGAAACGGTGCAACCCGGGCGTGTTGGGGAAGCCGAGCACGTCGAGCCAGACGGCGGTGTCCCACTCGGGCCGGTCGGGACGCGGGCGCAGCGCGGAGAGCAGCGGCGGGCGCGCCCCGGGCACCCCGGACCACGCGGGGTCGTCCAGGCCGGTGACCCGGATCTCCACCGCGCCGTTCACCGGGAACTCGCCCCGCGCCCGGTAGGCGTCGAGCAGCGTCCGGTACCGGTCGGCGAACTCGGCCACCACCCACTGGAGATCGGCCCGACGGGCGAGGATCGCGTAGCCGTTGGCGGTGACCCGCAGGGTGGTGGGCCGCACGTACTGGAGCAGGGTGCGGGACGGACCCCAGAGGTCGGAGCGCAGGCCGCCGGCGAGCAGGTGGGTGAGCACCTCGCCGGTGAGCAGGTCGCGGATCAGACCGCCCGAGAGCAGGATGTCGGTGATGTCGCCGGTGAGCGCCACCTTGGCGATCAGGTACTGGAGCTGCCCGAAGAGCGGGGCCACGGCCCAGGAACCGCCGACGAGTTCACCGGCCAGACGGGCGACGGGCTCCGGAATCGAGTCGGAGAAGGGGTAGTTGTAGGGCTCGTCGACGGCGCGGGAGCCGAACGGGCGGGTCGGGGCGACGCTCCAGGTCTTGAGCCAGGGGCGGTCGGTGTAGGCGAACCAGATGGCCTCGGCGCGGCCGTCCCGTTCGACGAAGTCGGCGAAGGTGCGCGGCCGGCCGGCGGTACCGGGCCGGGCGAAGAGTTCGGCGGCCGGGATGTCCAGCCGGCTGACGCAGCGCAGCGGCCGGTCGGCACCGGCCCGGAGGACCGCCTCCGTGAGGAACGCCCGGCCGAGGTGGACCAGGAAGGCGGCGCTGTCGGCCTCGGACCGGTCGAAGGTGCGCAGGGCGTACCGGTCGGTGGCCGGGTCGTGGACGACGGCCGTGAGCCGGGTGACCTGGTTGCTGACCGAACCGTAGCCGTGTCCGTCGGGCCGCAGTTCGCCGGCCGCGGGGACGGCGGTGCCGTGGCCGCCGATCGCGAGCACGCCCCCGACGGTCAGTTCGCCCGGGGCCGGCACGGCGGTGAGGCCGAGACCCCGGCCGGCCAGGTGGGCGAGCAGGTCCTCCATGGTGGCGCCGGTCTGGACCCGGACGGTGGTGGGAGAGTCGGCGGTGATCGCGGTGAGGTGGCGGGTGGTGTCCAGCAGCAGGACGCGGGCCGCCCCGGGGGTGCCGTCGGCGACGGTGAGCGGTGCCCAGGTGTGCCGGTACCCCTGGGGGCGCAGCCGCCAGCCGTGGGCGCGCGCCCAGTCGGCGAGCGCGGGGATCTCCTCGGGGGTGCGCGGGGCACAGGTCCAGAGCTGGTCGGTGCGGACCTCGCCCGACCAGTTCTGGTAGACGCTCCGGGTGATCTCGGTGCCGGCGGGCAGGTCGGGCGGGAGGGCGGGGAGGGCGGCGGCCTCGGCGCCGTCCGGTCCGACGGTGCCGCGCAGCAGCCAGGCGCCGGTGCCGAGCGCGGCGGTGGCGCCGAGGAGACGCCGACGGCTGAGGCCGGTCGGGGCGCCCCGGTCAGGGCGGCCGTCGTGGTGGCCGAAGCCGCCGGGGTCGCCGCTACCGTGACCGTCCCTGCCGCTGCCGCTGCCGCGATCGTCGTGCTGTGGTGTCGCCATGCCCGCCCCTGTCGATCGGCCCCGGCGGACCGGGGCCCGGATGGTTCCCCCGGTTCGGGGCGAGCGTACGGAGCGGGCCGTTCGGGCACGGGGCGACGCCTCGCGATCTTCACTCGATCAGGTGAACCTTGCCCCGTTCTGCGACAGGCTCGTAGGTTAAGAGTGATCACCATCCCGGATCACGCCCGATCACTCTCGATCCCACCTGATCACGCCCGGAGGCCCCACCGTGCCCGCGCCCGAGTCCGAGCCCGTGTCCGCATCCGCATCCGCATCGGCTCCGCTGACCGTCGCCGTCGCCCAACCCGTCTGCGCGGAGTCCGGCCGGCCCGACACGGTCGTCCTCAACGTCGAACGGCACGCCACCACCGTCCGGGAGGCCGGGACGCGCCTGGTGGTGTTCCCCGAGTTCTCGCTCACCGGGTACGACCTGGACGCACCCGCCCTCGCTCCCGGTGATCTCAGGCTGGCGCCCCTGGTCGCAGCCTGCGCCGAGACCGGCTCCGTCGCGCTGGTCGGCGCGCCGGTGGCGGACCGGGACGGGCGCGAGTACATCGGCACGCTGGCCGTCAGCGGCCGGGGCGTCGAGGTCGCCTGCCGGAAGACCCACCTGCACGGGCAGGAGGTCGAGCGGTTCGCCCCGGCCGGGACGCCGTCCGTCCTGGAGCTGGACGGCTTCCGCCTCGGCCTCGCCGTGTGCGCCGACGTCGCCGAGCCCGGGCACGCCGAGCGGACCGCCGGGCTCGGGATCGACGCCTACGTCGGCTCCGCCCTGTACGGGGTGAGCGAGTCGCAGCTGGCCAGGCGCGACAGCCACATGCGCGAGCGGGCCACCGCCCACGGGGTGTGGGGCGTGCTGTCCACCGGCGCGGGCGCCAGCGGCGACTTCGCGGAGACCTCGGGCGGCTCCGGCGTCTGGGCGGCGGACGGTTCGCTGGTCGTCCAGGCCGGCGACGGGGCGGGCGAGATCATCCGCGTCGAGCTCCGGTAGGCCCCTCCCGGGGCGGCTCCGACGGCGCCGCCCCGCCGACGCCGCAGCCCTGCTCCGGGTTCGGAAATACCCGGGGCCCGCGCGCGGCTGTGGTGATCGGAAGCGGGACCCGGAACCGGGACCCGGACCCCAGACCCCAGACCCGAGAGCGAGGGCCCGGGAACGGGCGCCGTACGGCCGTCGGACGGCCGGGGAACGGCGCCCGCCCGGACCGACCAGGAGGTGCGGCGCGCGATGGCCGACGAGCAGGAGTACCGGACCGAGCACGACTCGATGGGCGAGGTGCGGGTGCCCGCCGCAGCGAAATGGCAGGCGCAGACGCAGCGGGCGGTGGAGAACTTCCCGGTCTCCGGCCAGCGCCTGGAGCGGGCGCACATCGCCGCGCTGGCGCGGATCAAGGCCGCCGCCGCCCGGGTCAACGCCCGGCTCGGGGTCCTGGACGAGGAGACGGCCGAGGCCGTCGCGGCCGCCGCCGACGAGGTCGCCACCGGGCAGTGGGACGCCGAGTTCCCGGTGGACGTGTTCCAGACCGGCTCGGGCACCTCGTCCAACATGAACGCCAACGAGGTGATCGCCACCCTGGCCGGCGAGCGGCTGGGCCGACCGGTCCACCCCAACGACCACGTCAACGCCAGCCAGTCCTCCAACGACGTGTTCCCCTCCTCGATCCACATCGCCGCCACCGCCGCCGTCACCCACGACCTGATCCCGGCGCTGGAGCACCTCGCGGAGGCGCTGGAGCGCAAGGCCGCGGAGTTCGCGCTGGTGGTCAAGGCCGGCCGGACCCACCTGATGGACGCCACGCCGGTCACCCTGGGCCAGGAGTTCGGCGGGTACGCCGCGCAGGTCCGGCACGGGCGGGAGCGGCTGCTGGCCACGCTCCCCCGGGTGGCCGAACTCCCTCTCGGCGGCACGGCCGTGGGCACCGGCATCAACACCCCGCCCGGGTTCGCGGCGGCCGTGATCGAGGAGGTGGCGCGCGCCACCGACCTGCCGCTGACCGAGGCGAGGGACCACTTCGAGGCGCAGGGCGCGCGGGACGGACTGGTCGAGCTGAGCGGCCAACTGCGCACCGTCGCAGTCGGGTTCACGAAGATCGCGAACGACCTCCGGTGGATGGGATCCGGCCCGCGCACCGGCCTCGGCGAGCTCAACCTGCCGGACCTGCAACCCGGCTCGTCGATCATGCCGGGCAAGGTGAACCCGGTGCTGCCCGAGGTGGTGCTGATGGTCTCCGCCCAGGTGATCGGCAACGACACGACCGTCACGGTGGCCGGGGCGAGCGGGAACTTCGAGCTCAACGTGATGCTCCCGGTGATCGCGCGCAACGTCCTGGAGTCGGTCCGGCTGCTCGCCAACAGCGCCCGGCTGCTGGCCGACCGCGCCGTGGACGGCCTCACCGCCAACGTCGAGCGGGCCCGCGAGTACGCCGAGTCGTCGCCCTCGGTGGTCACCCCGCTGAACCGGTACATCGGGTACGAGGAGGCGGCGAAGGTCGCCAAGCAGGCACTGGCCGAGCGGAAGACGATCCGGCAGGTGGTGCTGGAGCGCGGGTACGTGGAGCAGGGCCGGCTCACCGTCGAGCAGTTGGACGAGGCCCTGGACGTGCTGCGGATGACGCGGCCGTAGGACAGCACCCGGGGCGCGGACGGCGGCCTCGCCGTTCCGCGCCCCGGGTCGGGCTTCCCGTGATCGTCAGCCCCTGGCCCGACCGGCCCGGCCGCGCCGCATCGATGCTCCGTTCGACGTCATGGTGGCCATCGAGATGGCGGCGAGCCCCAGCAGGAACATCACGCCGCCCGCGATCATGCAGGTGACGATGTTCTTGCCGCGGTCCACCTCGCCGGAGACGACCCACGGAGAGATGATCGTCCACGCGCCGAGCAGGGTGGCCGCCCAGGCCCGCGCGTGGGTGCGTTCGTACGCGGAGCCGTAGCCGGCCATCAGCACGCAGTAGGCGAGTCCGACGATCAGGCAGGTGACGGTCAGCGTGTTGAAGGCGGTGAAGCCGATGATCCACGGCGAGGCCGCCAGGAACAGACCGGCCAGCACGGCCAGGGCCTCGACGGCCTGGGCCCGCGGAGTGAGGGTGAGTCGCTCGTAGTGCTCCCGTAGTTCGACGATGTCCGGATGGTGCTCCATGCCCATCGGAATCTGGGTAGACACCGATACCACCTCCTAGGTTCGGCACATGGAGGGCGCTAGCCCAGTACCATTCTGGCGCCGTTCGACCGTTTTGCACCTTTTCGCCCCGGAAGCTACCCTGCCCCGCCCCCCTCCCCGACGACCCCCGACGACCCGGGTGACCTCCGTCTCACCCTCGCGCGCCGCCATTGCCTATGCAACTCGGCGCATAGCAGGATGCCGTTCATGGCACTGGAGCACGCGATCCTCGTCTCGCTGCTGGAGCGGCCCGGCTCCGGCTACGAACTGGCCCGGCGCTTCGACCGGTCCATCGGCCGCTTCTGGACCGCCACGCACCAGCAGATCTACCGGGTGCTGCGGCGGATGGAGACGGACGGCTGGATCTCCGTCGAGGAGGTCGCCCAGGACGGCCGACCGGACAAGAAGGTGTACTCGGCGGCCCCGCCCGGCCGGGCCGCACTCGCCGGCTGGCTGCGCGAACCCGTCGAACCGGAGACCGTCCGGCACGAGCTGGCCGTCCGGATCCGGGCGGTGGCCTTCGACGACCCGGCCGCGCTGATCCCCGAGGTCGAACGGCACCGCGACGGCCACGCCGCCCTGCTTGCCCGCTACCTGCACGGCGAGCAGCGGGACTTCCCGGCCCCGGACGCCCTCGACGCCCGGCAGCGGCTCCAGCACGTGGTGCTGCGCGGCGGGATCGAGTACGAACGCATGACCCTCGCCTGGCTGGACGACGTGCTCGCCACCCTGCACGACCTCGCCGGTACCGACGTGGACGGCCGGTCCGCCGGCCCGGCGCGCACCGGCCCGGCCGGCGGCACGGACCCCGCCGACCGCACCGGCGGCTCCGCCGCCGACACCCCCTGACACCCCTCCCCACCCTCGACACTCCCGGGAGCCCGCGATGCTCTTCAACCCGCGCACCTACGACCCCACGCAGTTCGACGAGCCGACCCGCCGGCTGCTGCGCACGACCGTGGACTGGTTCGAGTCGCGCGGCAAGAAGGCGCTGATCGACACCTACGTCGACCGCACCTGGTACGCCGACTTCCTCGACTTCGCGGCGAAGGAGGGCCTGTTCGCCGAGTTCCTGACGCCCTCGGCCGCCGACCCGGCCAAGCGCTGGGACACCGCGCGGATCGCCGAGCTCAACGAGATCCTCGGCTTCTACGGCCTGGGCTACTGGTACACCTGGCAGGTCACCATCCTGGGCCTCGGCCCCGTCTGGCAGAGCGAGAACGAGGCCGTCCGGGCCCGCGCGGCGAAGCTCCTGACGGAGGGGCACGTGATGGCGTTCGGGCTCTCCGAGCGCAGCCACGGCGCCGACATCTACTCCACCGACATGATCCTCACCCCGGACGGCGACGGCGGCTTCACCGCCACCGGCTCCAAGTACTACATCGGCAACGGCAACGTCGCGGGCCTGGTCTCGGTGTTCGGCCGCCGCTCCGACGTCGACGGCCCGGAGGGCTACGTCTTCTTCGCGGCGGACAGCCGCCACGAGGCGTACCACCTCGTCAAGAACGTGGTGAACGCCCAGATGTACGTCAGCGAGTTCCGCCTGGACGGGTACCCGGTCCGCGCCGACGACGTGCTGCACACCGGCAAGGCCGCCTTCGACGCCGCCCTGAACACCGTCAACGTCGGGAAGTTCAACCTCTGCACGGCCTCCGTCGGCATCTGCGAGCACGCGATGTACGAGGCCGTCACGCACGCCCGGAACCGGGTGCTGTACGGCCGGAACGTCACCGACTTCCCGCACGTGCGGCGCGAGCTGACCGACGCCTACGCGCGGCTGGTGGCGATGAAGCTGTTCTCCGCCCGCGCGGTGGACTACTTCCGCACCGCCTCCCCCGAGGACCGCCGCTACCTGCTCTTCAACCCGATGACCAAGATGAAGGTCACCACGGAGGGCGAGAAGGTCATCGACCTGATGTGGGACGTCATCGCGGCCAAGGGCTTCGAGGCGGACACCTACTTCGACAAGGCCGCCAAGGACATCCGCGGCCTGCCGAAGCTGGAGGGCACCGTCCACGTCAACCTGGCGCTGATCCTCAAGTTCATGGCCAACTACCTGTTCGACCCGGCCGAGTACGCCCCGGTGCCCGGCCGCCGGGACGCCGCCGACGACACGTTCCTGTTCCGGCAGGGTCCGGCCCGCGGCCTCGGCTCGATCCGCTTCCACGACTGGCGGACCGCCTACGACGCGCACGCGCACGTCCCGAACGTCGCGCGGTTCCGCGAGCAGGCCGACGGCTTCTGCGAGCTGCTGCTGACCGCCGCGCCGAGCACCGAGCAGCAGGCCGACCTCGACTTCCTGCTGGAGATCGGGCAGCTCTTCGCGCTGATCGTCTACGGCCAGCTGGTCCTGGAGCAGGCCGCCCTGACCGGACTGGACGCCGACCTGCTCGACCAGGTCTTCGACGCGCTGGTGCGGGACTTCTCCGCGCACGCCACCGAGCTGCACGGCAAGGCGTCGACGACGGACGCGCAGGCCGCGTGGGCGCTGGCGCACGTCCGCCGCCCGGTCGCGGACGGCGCGCGGGCGACGAAGGTGTGGGGCATGGTCGAGGCGCTCTCCGGCGCGTACGAGATGCAGCCGTAGCCGCACCGGGTGGTCCCGGGGGTGCCGGCCCGGCAGGCCGGCACCCCCGGCGCCGTCAGAAGGTGAGCTTCCAGCTGTCGACGTAGCCGGTGTCCTGCCGGCCGATGTCCTGGACCTTCAGCTTCCAGGTGCCGTTGGCGGCCACGGCGGACGCGTTCACCGTGTACGTGGTCTGCACGTTGGGCGCGGAGTCGTTGCCGCTGGCGTCCTTCAGGCGGAAGGTGGTGCCGTTCGGCGCGACCAGGTCGATGACCAGGTCGCCGCGCCAGGTGTGCTTGATGTCCACGCCGACCTGGAGCGCGGCCGGCGCGTTGCCGGTGCGGCCCGTGACGGCGACGTCGGAGGTCACCGCCGCCCCGTAGTCCGGGATCTGCACGTCGGCGGTGTTCTCGAAGACCGTACCGGTGGGCGGCGTGGTGCTCCCGGCGGCCAGGTTCCAGATCGCGTACGCGATGGCGTCGCTCATCCGGTCCAGCGCGGTGTCGTTGATGTTGGCGGTGGTGTCGCAGGAGGAGTGGTAGCAGCGGTCGAACGGCTGGCCCGCCGTTCCGCCCCACTTCGCGGCCTGCGCGCTGGTCTTGGTGTAGTCGGCGCCGCTGAACAGGCCGCCGACCCGGATGCCCGCGTCCTGGAACGGCGCGTGGTCGGACCGGCCGTCACCCTCGAAGTCCTGCTCGGTGCTGATGCCGAGACCGGCGAAGTAGTTCCGGAACAGGGCGTCGAGCGTGCTGTCGTAGCGGTAGGTGAAGTAGCCCGGGTTGGGCGAGCCGATCATGTCGAAGTTCAGGTACGTGTCGATCTTCGAACGGTCCGCGGTGGACAGGCTGTTCACGTAGTTCTTGGAGCCGATCATGCCGTACTCCTCGGCACCCCACCAGCCGAACCGCAGGTGCTTGGAGGGGGTGAGCCCGGCCCGGGAGACGGCGAGCGCGGTCTCCAGGACACCGGCCGAGCCGGAGCCGTTGTCGTTGATGCCCGGACCGCCGGTGACGGAGTCCAGGTGGGCACCGGCCATCACGACGTGCGAGGTGTCGCCACCCGGCCAGTCGGCGATCAGGTTGTAGCCGGTCGCGCCGTTGTAGCTGAAGGTCTTCAGTGTGGTGGTGTAGCCGGCCGCGTCCAACTTGCCCTTCACGTAGTCGATCGAGGCCTTGTAGCCGGTTCGGCCGTGGGCGCGGTTGCCGCCGTTGGCCGTGGCTATCGACTGCAGCTGGGCGAGGTGCGCCTTCACGTTGGCGACCGGGATGTCGGGGGCGGCGGCGAGGGCCGGGCTCACGCCCGCCGAGGCGACCCGGACGGCCGGGGCTTCGGGGGCCGCGACGGCGGCGGGGGCGAGGAGGGCGGCGGCGAGGGTGACCACGGCTGCGGTCGGCAGGGTGGTTCGGCGCAGGCGGAATCGCCGCGGGGCGCGCTCGGTCAAGGGAGGCTCCGGTTTCTGATGGGGCAGAACGGAAGCGCGGCACTTCGCGGGTAAGCGGGGTCGGGTCGCGAAGTTGACGCGACCATGATGATTGGGCCAACTCGCGGACCCGTCAAGAGGGGAGGCCCGACGAGGGGAGCGAGCGGGCCGGTGACGGCGGCCGTTCGGCCACCTCCCGTCACGCGCCGCCGCCGGCCGTCGGCCGCTCCCCGACGACCCCCACCCGACGACCCCCCCCCACCCGACGACCCCCACTCGCCGTCGGCCGACCGCCGTCGGCTACCCGTCGGTCCCTACCCGCCCTCGGCTACGCGTCGTCCGCTTCCGGCGTGCGGGGCAGCGCCGCCCGGACGAGCGCCCCGCCGTCGTGGTTGACCGCCGTGAAGCCGCCGCCCAGTTCCTCGGCACGCTCGGCCATCGAACGCAGCCCGACGCCGGACCCGTTCGGCCGGTACCCCGCCCCGCCGCCGCCCGCCGCCCGGGCCTCGGGGAACCCACAACCGTCGTCCCACGCCTCGACGACGACGAGGTCCGGCCGGACCCGCAGGGTCAACCGGGCCTTGGCGGCACCCGAATGACGCAGGACGTTGTTCAGCGCCTCCCCGCTGATCCGCAGCACGGCCACCTCGACGGCGGCGGGCAGCGCGGGTGGCGGATCGGGATCGAGCACCAGGGAGATCCGCACCCGCGGCCCGTCCAGTTCCGCGACCAGCCGCCGCAACGCGACCGCCAACCCCTCCCCCGCCAGCGCGGCGGGCGCCAACCCCTCCGTGATCCGGCGGAGTTCGACGATCGCCTGGCCGATCCCGGCCGAGACGGCGCCCAGCGACCGGGCCGCCGCGGAGTCCTGCGGCACGGCGGCCCGCGCGGTGTCGACGCCGAGCCGCAGGCCGGACAGCGTGGGTCCGAGCCCGTCGTGCAGGTCGTGCCGGAGCCGTCGGCGCTCCTCCTCCCGGGCCAGCACGATCTGTCGCCGCCCGCTCTGGAGCTCCTCGTAGAGGCGCAGCGAGGCGATCGCGGGCGCGGCCTGGTCGGCGAGGAAGCGCAGCACCTCGTGGTCCTGGGCGTCCAGCTCGGGCTGTCCGGCGCGCGGCGGCGCGTACAGGTCGCCGATCACCGCGCCCTCGTAACTGAGCGGGAAGACCTGGCTGTTGGGTCCCAGCACGCCGACCGAGGCGAGTTCGAGCGGTCCGGTGCGGGTGTGCAGGACCACCCGGGCACCGGGCAGGCCGAGGGCGTTGACCACGGTGTCGCAGAGCAGCGGCGGCGCGTCGGACGGGCTGACGGCGCGGCTCAGGCGTTCGGCGAGCGCCCGCACCACCTGGTAGGGCCGGGCCCGGTCCCCGTAGTAGAACCGGTCGACGGCGCGCACCACCCAGCGGGTGGTGGGGCCGAGCAGTCCGCCGATGGCGAGCGCCCCGGCGGCCAGCAGCTGGGCGTCCGCGGTACTGGCCTGCGGCAGCAGACGGCGCAGCAGCAGGGCGATGCCGAGGTAGCCGGCGATGAGCAGCGCGGTGAGGGCGAGGACGCTGAACATCCGGCGGGTCGCCCGGTCGAGGTAGTGGGAGCGGTCGCGGGTGAAGGCGTAGCCGACCGCGCCGAGCATCCAGAGCGCCGATCCGGCGAAGTACGCGACCGCCGCGACGCTCTCGGAACTCCCCATCCGGAGCGCGATGTTGGTGGTGATCAGCCAGATCAGGTACGGCACGAGGACGGCGGTCACGGAGCGGTGCGGGCTCGCCGAGCGCCGCCAGCGGACGGCCGCCACCGCGAGGCTGGTGACGACGATGCCCCAGGCGACCAGCGTCGCCCGCCACTCGCCGAGCGGCAGCCCCCGGCCGTCCGGGACCAGGACGTCGTCGAAGTACGGGAGCGGGCTTCCGAGGCGGACCACGCACGCGTGCAGGGCGCTCCACGCCGCGATCGCGGCGACGTAGAGGCGGCCGGGCCCACCGGGCAGCCGCCCTTCGGGCAGCCAGAGGGGGAGGGCGAGGGAGATGAAGATGAACAGGGTGACGGACGCGAGCAGCAGGGCCGCGCCGAGCGCCTCCACGACCGGACCGGCGTCGGCCGCCGCGCCGGCGAAGAGGACGAACCGGGAGAGGCAGCCTCCGAGGCCGGCGGCGAGCAGGCAGCGGCCGAGGCTGCGGCCGACGGGCGGGGCGGGTGCGACGCTCCCCGGCCGCGGGTGTTCCTCGGGGCCGGAGCGGTGGGCGAGGATGAGCAGCCCGGAGAGCGCGAAGGCGAAGCCGAGCAGGACGGTCTCGCCGTCGTGGAGGTAGAAGGGCGTGGCCCAGCGGGTGTCCTGGTGGGTGACGGCCAGCAGGACCCAGCCCAGGCCGCCGGCCAGCGTCAGCGCGCAGGCCCAGGCCGCCGGGGGCGGGCCTGCCCGCCGGGTCGCGGTCGGGCCCGGCGGCGCCGGGGGCGGGCCCGCCCGCCGGGTCGCGGTCGGGCCCGGCGGCGCCGGGGCCGGACCGTCGGCCCGGGCCGACGCCCGGTCCGCCCTGTCCGGGGTGACAGCCGGTTCACTCATGGGTGGCCTCCTCCCCCGCATCCTCGGCGTCCTGCCGTCCCGGGGGCGCGGGTCCGCGGTCCGCTCCCGGCCCCGGGTCCGCGGTCCGGCGGCGGGCCCGGGTCTGCGGTCCGGCGGCGGGCCCGCGTCCGGGCGCGCCCCCGCCGGTCCCGGGTCCGGCCGGTCCGGGGCACCGCGGGTCAGGCGTCGCCGAGGCCCATGTCGCGGGCCCGGGCGACCGCCTCGGCCCGGGTCGCGACGTGCAGCTTCTCGAAGATGTGGGTGACGTGGTTGCGCACGGTCTTCTCGGCGACCACCAGCTCGCGGGCGATCCGCCGGTTGTCCAGCCCCCGGGCCACCAGGTCCAGGACCTCCGCCTCGCGGGCGGTGAGCGCCGGGAAGAGCTGGCCGGCCTCCCGCACCCGGGCGCCGGCGAGCAGGGTGGTGATCCGTTCGGCCACGTCCGCGCCGAACACGGCGCCTCCGGCCGCGACGGTCCGCACCGCGTGCAGCACCTCCTCCCGACCCGCGCCCTTGACCAGGTAGCCGCGCGCGCCCGCCTGGAGCGCGGCCAGCAGGCTGCCGTCGTCGTCCGCCATGGTGAGCATCAGCACCGGCGGGGCCGGCTGCTCGACGGAGAGCCGACGGGTGGCCTCCAGCCCGGACCCGTCCGGCAGGGACAGGTCCATCACGACGAGGTCCGGACGGTGCCGCGCGACGGCGTCCGGCACGTCGGCGACGCGTTCGGCCTCGCCCACCACGGCGATGCCCTCGGCGCTCTCCAGGGCGGCCTTGAGCCCTTCCCGGAAGAGCGGGTGGTCGTCGACGATCAGGACCCGGACCGGCGGGACGTCCGGTTCCGCGCCGGGGGTGCGGTCCGGACGCCGGTCCTGGGCCCGGACCGGGGCGCGGTCGGAGTGCGAGGAGGGGTCCGGGTGGGGTGCGGGGTCCGGGTGCGGGGGCTCTGCGGAGGGGTGCTCTTCGTCCACCCGGCCGACACTACCAGCGATAAGAGAGTGACTTTCCGTGACATGCGCGGCCCGCCGCCGGGCCGGCCGGATCCGCGGGGCCCCGCCTGCGGGCACCCCCGGGAAGGACGAGACCGCTGCCCCATGCGCCCGGGACGACGGGCGGCCGAGACTGGATCCCAGCGCTCGGCCCGGCGCCCGGCCGCCGGTGGACCCATCCCCAGTCCGTTTCGAGGCGGTGCCATGACCACGGTGATCTCCCTCCGGCCCCGGTCCAGACCCCACGGGCCCGCCCGGGCCACCCCGCACCGGACGCCCGCACAGCGCCGGCTGACCGGCGCCGCGGTCCTCACCGCGCTCTGCCTGGCGATCGCCGCCGCCTGGGTCTGCTACGTGCTGGTCCACCTCGGCGAACCCGGCGTGGACCGGCCCCGCGACCAACTCGCCATCCTGCTCTACGCCCTGCCGACCGCCGGCGCCGGAATGCTGCTGCACGCCCACCGGCCGGGAAGTCCGCTCGGCTGGGTGATGCTCGTCTACGCGCTGACGTCGATGCTGCCGAGCGCCGCCGCCGCACCGGTCTGGGTCGAGATCTCCGATCCCGCGATCGTGGGCGCGACGGCGGTCGTACGCGGGGTCTGCGACACGGTCAGCCAGACGCTGTTCTACGTGCTGCCGCTCTGGTTGCCGGCCGGACGCCTCACCACCCGCCGGTGGTGGCTCTACATCGGCGCGGTGGCGCTCTGGGTGATCCCCGACGGCCTGTCCTTCCTCGACCGGACGACCGTCTTCGGCCGCCCCGGTCCGCTCACCGGCACCGAGCCGGCGAGCTTCCTCGGGTCCGTCGCGGACCACCTGGACGGCCTCTACGACCCGGTCAACTACCTGCTGGTCGGCATCGCGGCCGCCGTCCTGCTGGCCCGGCTGGTCCGGCCCGTGCCGGGCCGAGACGGCGGGACCGCCACCGCGCTGCCGCGGCACCGGGCGCACGTGGCGGGGATGCTGGGCGCGTACCTGCTCTGGGCGGGCATGCAGGACTACTACACCCGCCGGTACCCGTACGAGTACTGGCTGAGCTACTCGCTGTTCACCGCGGCGGGCGCGGTCTGGGCCGTCGCCGTCGCGTACCTGGTGGTCCGCGACGGCGGGTGGCGGCTGGACCGGGCGGCACGCTCGGTCCTGACCGGACTGCTGCTCGCCACCGGGCTCACGGTGCTGTTCGTGGTCTGCGCGGCCGTGCTCTCCGGCTGGCTGGTGCCGGGCCGGGGCGCGGCCGCACTGCTGCTGATCGCCCTGGTCTACGGACTCGGCGCCGGACTGCCGTGGGCCACCCGCCGGGCCGTCGGCCTGGTCGACCGGCTCTACTACGGCGAACGCGCCCAGCCGTACCAGGTGCTGCGCACACTGGCCGGCCAGGTCCGGCAGGTCGTCGAGCCCGAGCGACTGCCGTCCGCGCTGTGCACGGCCGTCGCGGCGGAGCTGCGGCTGCCGGGCGTCGCGCTGACCGTCACCACCCGGGCCGGGAGCCGGCCGCTGGCCTCGGTCGGCCGGACCGGCGGGAGCCGCCAGGGCTTCCCGCTGATCCACCAGGGCACGGTGATCGGCGAGTTGACGGTCGGCCTGCGGGCGGGCGAGGAGGAGCTCGACCCGAGCGACGTCGACATCCTGCGCTCACTGGCCGACCAGGCCTCGCCCGCCGTCGCCTCGCTGCGACTCCTGGAGGACCTCCAGGCCAGCCGGGAGCTGATCGTCGCGGCCCGGGAGGAGGAACGGCGCTGCCTGCGCCGGGACATCCACGACGGGCTCGGGCCCGCGCTCGCCGGGCTGCGGTTGCGGGTGGACGACGCGGCCTCGGCCTCGGCCTCGATGACGGGGACCGGGAGCGACGCCGGGGCGGGGACCGGGGTCGGCGGCAGCGGCAGTAGCAGTGACAGTGGCAGTGGTCACCGGCTCACGGAGAGCCTGCAGGGGATCTCGGAGGAGCTCGCGATGGCGATCAAGGAGGTCCGGCGGATCACCGACCGGCTCGGACCGGCCCCGCTCGGCGAGTTCGGGCTGGCCCGGGCCGTACAGCAGCTGGCGGCCACGTTCAGCGGCGACGGCCTCGCCGTCACCGCCGTGGTGGAACCCGAGCCGCTGCCCGAACTGCCCGCCGCCGTCGAGGTGGCCGCGTACCGGATCACCGCCGAGGCGCTGAACAACGTGCTGCGCCACGCCCGGGCCCGCCGCGCCCAGGTGGCCCTCCGGGTGGACGGCGCGAGCCTGACGCTGACCGTCCAGGACGACGGGGTCGGGATCGGCGAGGCGCCGCGGCCCGAGGAGGAACCGTCCGGCGGCGTCGGCCTGCGGTCGATGGCGGACCGGGCCGCGGAGATCGGCGGCAGCTGCACCGTCGACGCGCTGTCCCGGGACAGCGGGACGCGCGTGCTGGCCGTACTGCCCCGCTACCCGTCCCGGAGCGGCGATCCGACCCCGGGCGGATGACGTCGGGCAGATGACCCCGGACGGGTCGCGTCGACCGGCCGGCGGAGGCGAGACGGCGGAGGCGAGACACGGAGGTGCGGCGGGCGGACGGCGGCGCCGTCCGTACACTCCTCCCGTCAGCGCCTCTGCCGGGTGCTGCGATCGGGAACGGGGGGCGCGGTGTCGGCGGTCGAGGTTCAGCGGGTGTGGCGGCCGTCCGCCACGGACCTGCGGGCCGGGCGGCGCCCCCTGGGGTGGACCGCCGGGCCGGCGGGGGAACTGGCGGTTCTGCTCGTCGGCCGGGCGTACCTCCGTCGGAGCCACGCCGTCAGGGGTCGGGCGGGACACGGTCCGGCGGTGCCGTTCGACGGCGTGCTGGTGGTTCGGCGGGCGGACGGGTCGGTGCGGCGCCGGCCGGTCAGGGACGTACCGGTCAGCCCCGACCACCTGGCGCTTCTCCCGGGATCCCGGCTCCTGGTGGCGAGCGCTCGGGCGTATCAGGAGCCGGCGGGCGGGTGGAGCCCGAACGCCGTGGTGTTCTGCCTGGGGAGCGGCGAGCAGGAGGACGCCTTCTGCATTGGCGACGACATCCCCGCCCTGGTGACCGACCGCGGGGGATCGATCTGGACCGCCTACGGCGACGAGGGCGTCTACGGGGAGCATCCGGAGTCCACTGCCGGGCTTGCCGGCTGGAGCGCCACGGGCCGGGCGGTCTGGGCCCCGGGCGGGCGCCTTCCCGACGAGCCGCTGGAAGGCTGCGCCGCCGCCACCGAGGGCGACCGGGTCTGGCTGGTCTGGTACTCCGGCACCCGGTCCGACGAGACGTTCCTGACGCGGATCGTCCCCTCGACGGGTGAGGTGACCAGCCGGCCGAGCCCCGTGCGCGACCCGGACGGATTCGCCGTGCGCGACCGTCGAGCAGTCCTGACCCGTCGCGCCCACGACCAGCGGTCGACCGAGGTCGTGCGGGCCGAACTGGTCGGCGACACCTGGCGGGTGATCGACCGGAGCATCCTGCACGTGCCCGGCCGGGTGGTCAGGCACGGCGGGCAGGGTCGGGACGGCGTGTTGTGGCTTCGCGCCGGCAACACCTGGATCCGTGTCGAGGCGTGACCGCCCCGGAGGCGCGCAGCTCGTGATCCGCGGCGCCGCCTCGACGGCGTTCCCGCCGGGCGGGCGGTCTCCGCACAGGCTGCCGCCCCCGGCGCTGGCGGCGCCGGGGGCGGAGGCAGGGGACGAGTGATCGGGGGACGGAGGAGAACCGAGGGGTGATCAGCCCTTGCAGTCCTTCTCGCCCGGCTTGCAGCGTCGCGCGGAGTCCGCGGCCTGGACCGCGGGGCCCGCCTTGGCCGCCGCGCCGATGACGGCGCTCCGGATGACGGCGGTGGCTGCGGCGAAGCCGACGATTACGGACGCGACGCCGAGCGTCTTCGTTGCCGTGTTCGTTGCCATGGATGATGCTCCAGATTCTTCGCTTCCGAGGGGTCGAGCCGATCGGCCGCTCTTCCTCCACTCTGGGCGGACCCGCGCCCCGGGCGCATGGGCCCGCCGTCCCGTTCCGGTCCCAGGACGGGCCCGGCAGCCGGGACGGCGGTCGTCGCCGCGGGTCAGGGCAGGGTCAGTACCGGCTTCACCGCCTCCCCCGCCTCCGCCGCCGCAGCCGCCTCCTCGATCGCCGCGAACGGGAAGGCCCGCACCAGCCGGTCCACCGGCAGGCGGCCCGCGCGGAACAGGTCGACCAGGGCCGGCAGGAACCGCCCGGGCACGCTCGCCCCCTGGTTGACGCCGACGATCCGGGGCGCCCGGGCCAGCAGCGCGGGAACGTCCAGGCCCACCTCGCTGCCGGCCGGCGGCGCGCCGACCACCCCGCACGTCCCGCCGACGGCCAGCGCGTCCACGGCCTGCCGCAGCGCGCGGACGCTCCCACTGGTCTCCAGCGTGTGGTCGGCGCCGCGTCCGCCGGTGAGGTCCAGGACCGCCGCCACCGGGTCGTCGGCGCCCGCGTCGACGACGTCGGTCGCACCGAGCTCCCGGGCCAGGGCCAACCGGGCCGGGCGGAGGTCCACCGCCACGATCCGCGCCGCCGGGGTCAGCCGGGCCGCGAGGACGGCGGCCAGCCCGACGGCGCCCGCGCCGAACACCACCACCGTGTCGCCCGGCCGGGGGCGCAGCACGTGGAACACCGCGCCCGCACCGGTCTGCACCCCGCAGCCGAAGGGGGCCAGCAGTTCGAAGGGCAGGGCCGGTCCCGGGACGGCGACGGCGTTGCGTTCGTCCGCCAGCGCGTGGGTCGCGAAGGAGGACTGGCCGAAGAAGTGGCCGTGCAGGACGGCCCCGTCGCGGCGGCCGGTGCCGCGCAGGGTGGCGCTGCCGTCCAGCCGGTGGCCACCGAAGAGGTTGAGCGCGGCCCAGTGCTCGCAGCGCACCGGGCGGCCGCCCAGGCAGGGCGGACAGGCGCCGCAGGAGTCGAACGTCAGGATCACGGTGTCACCGGGCCGCACCCTGGTGACGTCGGCGCCGACCGCGACCACCGTGCCCGCGCCCTCGTGGCCGAGGACCGCGGGCAGCGGGGCGGGCGTGCGGCCGGCCCGGACGCTGAGGTCGGTGTGGCAGATCCCGACGGCGCGGATCCGGACCAGCACCTCGTCGGGGCGCGGGTCGTCCAGCAGGACGGTCTCCGGCTCGAACGGTCCGCCCCTGGTGTCCACCACGGCGGCGGTGGCCTCAATCATCGCCGCTCCCGGGCGCGTCGGCGGACGCCCACGGGGTGTCGGGCGTGAACAGCCGGTCGCGCGTGGCGCGTTCGTAGGGCATCCCGGGGGGCATCGCCAGCACTTCCAGCTGGAGGCCCCAGGGGGTGCGGAAGTACACCCAGCGGTCGCCGTCGATCGGGCCGCCGTCGGCGACGGTCTGCGGTTCGCCGAGGACCTCGACCCCCGGGCAGCCCCGCAGGTAGGCGACGGCGCGGTCGACGTCGTCCACCGCGATCGCCAGGTGGTGACCGCCCCAGTCACTGTTGGCGGGCAGCTCGTGCCGCTGGCCCGGGGCGGTGTACTGGAACAGCTCCAGGTTGCTGACCGGGCCGAGCCTCAGCATCGCGATGTGCGCCACCGCCTCGCGGTGGACGCCGAGTTGGCGGGCCATCCAGTCGCGGTCACCCTGCGGTGCGGCGACCGGCCCGACGCGGTAGAGCAGCCGCGCGCCGAGCACGCCGGTGAAGAACGCCACGGCCGCGTCGAGGTCGGGCACGGTGTAGGCGACGTGATGGACGGCGCGGGCACCGGGGATTCCGGTCATGGCGCACTCCTCTGCGAAGTCGGTCGTCAGGTCGGTCGTCAGGTCGGTCGATTCGTCCGGTGGTCGGGCCGTCAGATCGTCAGGCCGGTCGCCCCGCCGGGTGCCGGGCGTCGCCGGGCCGCTCGTGCGCGGCGTCGCGCTGGTTCGCGACGGCGCTCATCAGGCTGAGGCCGCCGTCGACCGTGAGCGAGATGCCGGTGGTGTAGGCGGCGTCCGGCCCGGTCAGGTGGACGATGGCCGCGGCGACCTCGGCGGCCCGGCCCGGGCGGCCCACCGGAATGGCGGGACGAGGGGCGAACCGGGCCGGCCGGGCGGCGTCGGCGGGCGTGCCGGGGTCGGCTCCGTCGGCTCCGTCGGGTGTGTCGTACTCGTCGGTCGCGCCGTTCATCCGGGTGGCGGTCTCGCCGGGGCTGACGGCGTTGACGGTGATCCCGTACGGGGCCAGTTCCAGGGCGAGCACCTTGGTCAGCTCGCCCAGCCCGCCCTTGGCCGCGCAGTAGGCGGCGCCGCCGACAATCGGGGTGAACTCGTGGACGGAGGTGACGTTGACGATCCGCCCCCCGCGCCCCTGCCGGACCATCCGGCGGGCAGCCGCCTGGGCACAGGCGAACGGGCCGCTGAGATCCACCGTGAGGATCCGCTGCCAGTCGTCCAGCGTCTCGTCGAGCACGGGTGAACGCCGGTTGACACCCGCGCAGTTGACCAGGATGTCGAGCCCGCCGAGCCGGTCCGCCGCGCCGTGCACGGCCCGGGCGGCGGCGGCCGGGTCGGCCAGGTCCAGCGGCAGCAGCACGGTCCGCCCGCCGGCCAGGGCGGCGGTCCGGCCGGCCGCGGCGCGGTCGGTCCGGTAGCCGATGGCCACGGTGTGGCCGGCCCGGGCCAGCGCGACGGCGGTGGCCCGGCCGATACCGGAGCTGGCGCCGGTGACGATCGCCACCGACGGCGCCGCGGCGGCTCGCCCGCGTCCGCCGGCGGGCCCTTCCCGGCGGTCGGGGTGCCCGGTGTCCATCAGGCCACCTCCGGCACGTCGGCCGGACGGACCTGGTAGCCGGCGCCGGTCAGGCTCGACGCACCCAGGTAGCCGTACAGCGCGGCGGTCGGGCCGGCCGGGCCGGTCCGGAACCCGTGCCACTCCCCCGCCGGGACGAACACCAGGTCACCGGCCCGGAGCGGGACTTCGGCGGTCTCGGTGAGGTGGCCGCCGCCTCCGGACATCACCAGGAAGAACTCGTCGGCGTGCGGGTGGCGGTGGAGGTCGTGGCCGCCCCCGACCGCGAAGGTCGAGGCCGCGACGGTGAGCCGGCGGGCGCCGACCGTGTCGGCGGTGGCGAGCCAGCGCACCTCCATCCCCGCCGAACCGGCGATCCGGCCCGCGGCGCCCGGCTCCGGCTGGACCGGGCCAGCCTCGCCCGACGGGCCCGCCTCGCCCGCCCGGCGCGCGGCGGGAACGGTCCCGGCGGCAGGAGTGGCGGGGGCGGTGGGAGCGTCAGGGGCGGTGGGCCTCGGCGGGCCCAGCGGGACGGGGTACGGGAGCGGCGCGGGCCGGTCGTCGGCCACCGCACGCGGCCGGACGGTCAGGACGGCCGCGGGCGCACCGGGCAGTGCCGTGATACCGCAGGAGCTGCCCGGCGGGTGGTACAGGCCCTCGCCGGGGCCGAGCACACGCCCGGCCGACCGGATCCGGCCGGAGAGGACCACCGTCACCGACTCGGCCACCCTGGAGGGGTGTTGCTCGACCCGGACCCCCGGCGGCAGGGTCTCGACGGTCAGCCCGCCGTGGACCGAGGGCAGGTGGAAGGGGTCGATGAGTCGGCGGAACGCGGGGGCCGTGCGGGGCACGGCGGCGGGTACGAGGATCACGCGAGGTCTCCTTGCACGGGGGGAGTCGTGGGAGTCGGGGGAGTCGTGGTGGCCGGACCGGACCGGGGCTCCCGGCGGGGCCGGCCGGTCGGGGCGGACCGGCGCCCGGGGCCGGCCGGACCGGGGACGAACGGGGTCGGGCCGCCGACGCGGCCGAAGTCGAGCAGGATCTTGGGCGGGCCGCTGCGCCCCTCGGCGAGCAACCGGAAGGCCGCCGGCCCCGCGGCCGGCGGCAGGACGGCCGCGATGAGCGGTTCCGCCACCAGCACGCCGTCACGGAACAGCCCGAGCGTGCGGTCGTAGTGGTCGAGACCGTGCCGGACCCCGATCACCTCCAGTCCACGCAGGGCGAGCCGGCCGGGGGCGAAGTCCGGGTACGGCTGCCCGGCCACGCCGATCACGGCGAGCCGTCCGCCCGGTTCCAGCAGTTCCAGGCCCAACCCGAACGCCTCGACCGCACCGGACGCCTCGACGGCGAGGGCGTAGCGGGCGCCGGCGGTGCGCGCCTGTCCGGGGGTCAGGGCGCGGCGTGCCCCGCAGCGCAGGGCGAGGTCCCGTCCGGCCGGGTCGATGCCGACGGCGTCGACGGATTCGCCGAGCCGGGCGGCGAGTTGGACGGCGAGCAGTCCCATCGTGCCGGTGCCGATCACCGCCACCCGGTCGCCGAGCCGGCAGCGGGCCTGCTCCAGGCCCGCCACCACGGTGACCGCCGGCTCGGTCAGTACCGCCGTCCGGTCCGGTACCTCGTCCGGGACTCGGGAGAGCGAACGCTCGGGCAGTTGCACGTACTGGGCGGCGGCGCCCTGGCGACCGTAGAGGCCGACCTCGGTGAGGCGTTCGCAGAGCGGACGGCGGCCCTGCCGGCACATCCGGCAGAGGCCGCAGTGCACCATCGTGTGACCGACCACCCGGTCGCCGGGCGTGAACCCGGCGACGTCGCGGCCCACCTCGACGACCGTCCCGCACCACTCGTGCCCGGGGACGAGCGGGTAGCCGGCCCGTCCGTCCCGCAGGTAGGCGGCGGTGCCGTGGAGAAGCTCCAGGTCGGTGCCGCAGAGGCCGACCAGGGAGGTGCGCACCGTGACCGCGTCCGGCCCGGGTGCCCCCGGTCGGGGCACCCGGGCGAGGGCGATCCGGTGCGGCGCCTCGAACCGCAGGGCGGTCATGGCCCGGCCGGACGCACCCGCCGGGCCCCGGGACGGTGCCGGTCCGGGGGACGGCACCGCGTTCGGCACCACGATCGGCACCGGGATCGGCCCGGTGACGGGTCCGGTGACGGGTCCGACGGGGCGGCCGCTCACGGTCGGGTCCGTCGTTCGCTGCGGCGCCGGGCCAGGGATTCCCTGGTCGCGGTGGTGCGGCGGGCCGCCGCGAGGCTGAGGCAGAGCACCTCCGCACCGACCGGGCCGGCCTCCAGCACGAGCGTGCGGCCCCGGGTCGCCAGGAGCAGGTCGCCGTCGACGGCCAGGTGGTCGGGCCCGTCGGCGGTCCCGCCGACGAGCAGGGATCCGCGCAGCACGTAGAGGACGGTCTCGGCCTCGGGCTGCCCCGCCAGCGTGTGGTGGGCGCCGGGGCTGAGGCGCAGGTGGTCGAAGGACTCGCACGCGCTGGCGAGCATGGAACGGCGCGCCAGGCAGCGCAGTCGGACGCGTTCGCCGTTCGGGCCGAGGATGACGGCGGCCGAGGCCGTCGCGGTGGTGACGATCACCGGGACTCGCCTCCCTTCGGGCTCGGGGGGTTCTCGGGGCGGTCCGGATGTCCGGGGCGGTCGGCGCCGCCGGAACGGCTACCGCGCTCGGGGTTCTCCGGCGGTTCCGGGTCCGCGCGGTGTTCCGCCTGCGCGGGCCGGTCCGGGTGCACCGGGCGGTGTTCGGTGGTGGGGCGGCCGGCGGCCGGGTGGGCGGCGGCCCGGCCCGGATGCCCGGCGACGGCGAGGACGGCGTGGAAGAACTCCAGACCGGCCGTTCCTGCGGTGAGCACGGTGCCCGTGCCCAGCGGCAGCGTCACGGCGGTGCCCTCGACCAGCGGGATTCCGGAGTCGGGGGCCGTCGACGCCTCCGACCCGGGAGCGGTGGCGGTGCCCGAACCGGCCGTGATGTAGAGGGCGCGTTCGACACCCTCGGCGACGACCTCGGCGCTGCGGCCCGGGTCGAGCCACTGCAGGCCGACGGCGCGGAGCGGTCCGGTCAGCACCCGGCTGGGGTCGACCGCGCCACGTCGGCGGAGGTCGGTGATGACGGTGCCCGTCATGACGGGGACTCCTTCTGCTGTCCGGCGGTCCGTGCTGGGCCGCTTCTGATCTCCACGATGTGGCGCCCGCCGTCCCGGTCGCACGGGAGCCCGGTCCCGTCCTGCTCCCGCCCCCGGCCGGGCCCGGGAGCGGCGCCGGTCCCGGGGGTCACGGGACCGGGAACAGCGGCCGGGACGAGGGCCGGGACGACGGGCACGGGCCGAGCGGGGCCGGGCACCGCGGGCCGGACCCGTCTGCCGCTCAGCGGGCGGCGCACAGCGCGTCCGGGAGGGGCAGCAGGCCCTGGCCGGGCACCGCGGCCGGGCCGGGCAGCCGGTCCCGGACGGGCGGCGCGTCCGGTGCGGCGGCCCGGCTGTGCGGGAGGCCGGCCGGACCGCCCAGGCTCCCGACGGCGGCCCGCAGCACCCTGCCGTCCACCGGGCCGAGCAACCGGCCGTCGACGCAGTGCGGGTGACCGAGGTCGGCGAGGAGCAGCAGGCCCGGGGCGGCTGCGGCGCCGACGGCTGCCGCGAGGCGGTCCGTGTCCACGCCGCCGGGCAGGGCGGTCGGCGCGCCGGTCCGGGCCAGCAGATCGCCGTGGGCCCGGGCGGCGGGACCGTTCAGCAGGCCGAGCCGGAAGGCGATCCGGCCGGCGAGGAGCAGGCCCAGGGCGTCGGCGTCGCCGGGTGCGAGCGCCGGGCCGACGGCGGTCCGCAGGGCCCGGCCGAGACTCCGGCCGTAGCCGAGGGCGAGGGCCGGGCCGGTCTCGTACGGGTCGAAGCAGACCAGGGCGGCGCGGGCGTCCGCGCAGAGCGCGAGCAGCGCCGTGAGGGTCCGCTCGCCGTACCGGGCCCCGGGGGCGAGGGCCTCGGCCAGCGGCGCGTACTGCGCCGGGCAGACGGCGAGGACGTGCCGGACGACGGCGACCGTCCCGGCTGCGGTCTCCCGGGCCGGGCGGTCGGCCAGCCGGTCGGCGCGGACCCAGACCAGGGCGGGCGCGGGACCGGCGGCGCCGCCGCGGCCGGGGTCCGCGGAGGACGGGCCCGTCGGAGCGGGACGGTGCAGGGCGAGCGCCGGTCCGCAGGCCGTGGCGAGGTCGGTCGGTACCCGGACGTCGGCCGCGACGGCGCAGGCCCGCTCACCGCCGACGGCGATGACGACGGTCCGGCCGGCCGGAGCGGGCCGGTCGGGGAGCGGACCGCTCCGCAGGTCGTGGACCGCGCACGGGGCCCGGGAGGCGGCGAGCGCGTGCACCCGGGCCACGAGGTCGGCGGGCGCCGTACCGTCCGTCACGAGGACGAACCGGAAGGCGGCCGACCCGGCAGGACCGGAGGCTTCGGCGGACCCGGCGGACCCTACGAAACCGGCCGAACCGGCGGAACCGGCGAACTCGCCGATCCGTTCGCCGAGTTCGTCCCAGGACTGCTCGCCGCTGCGGACCGCCAGGGAGATGCTCGCGGCACCGGCCTGGATCCGCCGGTCGAGTCGAACGCTGCTACGCATGGCGGGCCTCCTCCCGTTCGGGATCGCACACCCACCGTGCGGCGCCCGTCGCCCCGGACGCCTGAGCCGCCGGGCCTGTCCGCGCCCCGGCCGGGCCCGGGTGCAGCGTCCCGGCCCGTCCCGGTGCCCGGGAGGAGGACACCGGGACCGGTCCCGACGGCGCGGGCACCGGGCCGGGCCGGGCAACGGGCGACGGCGGCGCAACGGGCGACGGCGGCCCGGGCCTGCCCGCACTCCCGGCCGACCGCTCCGGTCTGCCGTTCCCGGTCAGCCGTTCCCGGTCAGCCGCTCCCTGCCGACGGCGGTTCGTCGGCTGCCGTGCCGTGGCCGTCGAGCTCCGGCCGCCGCTCCGGCAGCGCGGCGCCGACCCGCGCCGGCAGGACGGTCAGACAGAGCAGCTCCGCACCGAGCGGCCCGCCGTGCAGGTGGACGGACTCCCCGTGCGGGGCGAGGACCAGGGCGCCGCGGTCGAGCAGGCGCAGTGGCAGGTCGGGGCAGTCGAGCAGCGCGACCGGACCGCGCAGCACGTACCAGGCGGCTTCCGTGGATTCGCGCCCGGCGAGGTCGAAGCAGGCGCCGGGGCCGAGCCGGACGTGTTCGAAGGCCTCGCATTCGCTGTGCAGCATGCCCCGCCGGGCCAGGCAGCGGGTGCGGACCCGCTGGGTGCCGGGGCCCAGCAGCAGTCGGGGCCCGCCGGTTCCGGTGACGATCATCGCCGCTCACCGCCCGGAAGGAGCAGCTCCGCGTGCACGTACGCCAGTCCGGACGGTCCGGCGGCGAGGCCGGCCGCCGTGCCGTGCGGCAGGGTGAGCGCGGTCCCGGGCCGCAGCGGCGCCCGGACACTCCCGGCGTCCGTCCGCCCGCCCCCGCCGGTGACGAACACCGTGTGTTCCGCGCCGTCCGCCACGAGCCCGGTGCTTTCGCCGGGCGCCAGTTCGGCGTGGTGGAGCAGGCGCAGCGGTCCGCCGATGACGGCGGACGGGTCCAGCGGCCCGGTCCGCCGCAGGTCGGTGATCACCGTGCTGCCGACCCGTCGGCCGCCGTCGTCACCCGCCCGGTCCGGATCCTCCTCCGTCGGGTCGGCCGGCAGTTCGATCACCAGCCACTCCAGCGGCTCCGCGCCCGTGTTGCGCAACCCGTGCCGGGTGCCGACCGCCGTCAGCACGGCGTCACCGGACCGGACCGGGTAGGGGCGGCCGTCGAGGGTGACCTCGCCCTCCCCCGCCAGCAGCACGTAGATCTCGCGGGTCCGGGTGTGCAGGTGTTCGCCGCTGACCCCGCCGACCGGCACGCGGGCCCACTCCACGGCCTCCCAGGCCCCGGTCAGCCCCACCCGGCGGGCCAGGCACGTCCACTCGGTCACCCCGGCCGCGCCGTGCACGCCGTGGACGGCGGCCGGCGCGCCGGTGTCCGCGACCACGATCGCGCTACGCACGCGTCTCACTCCCCTCCCACGTCCGGAACGCCTGTCCGGTCCCCGGCCGCGCGCGCTCCGCCGCCGACCAGGCACGCAACCGGCCTGCCGCCTCGGCGAGTTCACGGGCGTCGAGGTCGTCGACGAAGACGCCGGACCCGATCCCGGACGGCAGTGGCAGCCGTTGCCGCCCGTCGCGGTGGCGAACGGTGTCGGCGAGTGCCTCACCGAGCGTCAGCGGCTCGACCAGCGGGTGCCAGACGGGCAGTTCGAGCCGCCGCATCAGCCGCAGGATCCGTTCGCCCTGCGCGGCGTCGAGCAGTCCGCGCCGCTGGGCGACCACGGTGGTGAGCGCCATGTCGACGCAGACCGCCTCGCCGTGCAGGAGTTCGGGCAGTGCGCGCATCTCCACGGTCGGGCTGAACGAGTGGCCGTAGTCCATGAGGCGTTCCAGCCGGTGCTCCCAGAGGTTGGGCTGGAGCTCCTCCAGCATGCCGTGGACGGCACGGCCGAGCACCGCAGCGGCGACGCGCCGGCCCTGGAAGCGTTCGTCGAGGAGGCTCCGGCCGTGGCGGTCCAGGAGTTCGAAGAGGTCACGGTCCTTGATCAGGGCGACCTTGAGGATCTCCGCGAGCCCGTTCCCGAGGTGCCGCCGGTCCAGGGTGTCGAGGAACGCCGGGTCGAGCAGGGTGTCCACGGCCGGGTGGTAGGTGCCGAGCCGGTTCTTGTGCCGGCCGTGGTTGACGCCGGTCTTGGCGCCGACACCGGCGTCGACCAGACCGATCAGCGTGGTCGGCACCCGGACGAACGGGGTGGAGCGGCGGTACAGGCTGCAGGCGAGGCCGACGACGTCGGTCAGCACGCCGCCGCCGACGGCGATGACCGGTTCGCCGCGTCGGGAGATGCCGAAGGAGTCCATCCGGTCGGCGACCTGGAACACCGAGTCCATGGTCTTCACCTGCTCGTGTGCGGGCAGGACCAGTGCCTCGTACTCGACGCCCTGGGCGGTCAGGTAGCGGTGGAGCCGGTGTCCGTGCAGTTCGTGCACCCGGGCGTCGACCACGACGAGCCGGCGTCCGGGCGGTCCGCCGGCCAGGGCGAGCGCGGGGTTCCCGGGGTCCAGGACGCCGGGGGTGAAGCGGACCCGGTAGCTGACGGGCAGCGCGGTGGCGACCGTCCAGCCGGCGGCCGGGGCGCCGCTCACCGGGTCACCGGTGGCGTGCAGGCCGGCGACGTGCCCGGCTGCCGTGCCGTGCCGGCCCGCGGGGGCGTGGCCGGCGGAGTCGGGCCCGGCGGCGTGGAGACCGGCGGAGTGCGGTCCCGGCACGGCACGGCGGTCGCGGCCCCGGGCCTCGCGGGCGGTCAGGGCGGACGCGGCGTTCTCGGCGCCATCGGCGGTTTCCGCGGGTTCGGCGGCGGGGTGCTGGGGGTGGGGAATGGACACGGGTCGACTCCTTCGCACGGATCGGGTGGCACGGCCGGACGCAGGACGGGCGACCGGGCCGCTCTCCACGCTGTCCCGCCCGCCGTCCCGGCCACACGGGCGGCCGGGCCCATCCGTGTCCCGGCCCCACCCGGGACACGGCCGCCCCCGCGGCCCGCCGCCCCGGCACACCGACCGCCCCACCGCCCCACCGCCCCACCGCCCAGCCGCCCAGCCGCCCAGCCGCCCAGCCGACGTACGGTGGAAGCCGGAGGCCGCACCATGCACGTCACCGGAACCCACTTCACCGACCGCACCGACGCGGGACGCCGACTGGCCGCGCTCCTGGGCCATCTGCGCGGCCCCGGCACCGTGGTGGTCGCCCTGCCGCGCGGCGGGGTCCCGGTGGCCGCCGAGGTGGCGGCCGCCCTCGGCGCCCCGCTCGACATCTGCGTGATCCGCAAGCTCGGTGTCCCGTACCAGCCGGAGCTGGGTATGGGGGCGATCGGCGAGGACGGCGTACGGGTGCTCAACGACCAGGTGCTGCGGCCGGCCGGGGTCACGGCGCGGCAGCTCGCCGACGTGGAGTCCCGGGAACGCGTCGAGCTGGAGCGCCGGGCCCGCCGCTACCGGGGCGACCGGCCACCCGCGGATCTGCGGGGGCGGACGGTGGTCGTCGTCGACGACGGCATCGCGACCGGTTCGACCGCCCGGGCCGCCTGCCTGATCGTCCGGGCCCGCGGCGCCGCCCGGGTGGTGCTGGCCGTCCCGGTGGCCCCCGACGACTGGACGGACCGGCTCGACGACGTCGCCGACGAGCTGGTCTGCGTGGGTACGCCGTCGCCGTTCTTCGCGATCGGCGAGTTCTACGCCGACTTCCGGCAGACCGAGGACACCGAGGTCCTGCGCCGTCTCGCCGAGGCCGGCGCACGGGAGGAGGCACGGGCGGAGGCAGGAGCCGGCACGCCGGTCGGCGCCGGGCCCGACCGCGGCGTCGAGCCGGACTCCACCGACCTCACGGACCCCACCGACCGCGAGCTGACCGTCGCGGCCGGTGGGGTCCGGCTGACCGGCCGGCTGACCGTGCCCGCCGGTGCACGCGGGATCGTGGTGTTCGCGCACGGCAGCGGCAGCAGCCGGCGCAGCCCGCGCAACCGGTACGTGGCCGACTACCTCAACCGGTCGGGGCTGGCGACCTACCTCTTCGACCTGCTCACCGAGGACGAGGAGCCCGACCGGCGGAACGTCTTCGACGTCGACCTGCTCGGCGCCCGGCTGACGGACGTCGCCGGCCACCTCCCCGCGGTCCTGCCCGCCCGGCTCTCCGCCGCCCCGTCCGCGGGGCCGCCCGGCCGGGACGGCCCCGCGGACGGGATCCCGCTCGGCCTGTTCGGCGCCAGCACCGGCGCCGCCGCCGCGCTGTGGACCGCCGCCCGGCTCGGCGACGGCGTGCGGGCGGTGGTCTCCCGGGGCGGGCGGCCGGACCTCGCCGGCGCCGGGAACCTGGGCCGCGTCACCGCGCCGACCCTGTTGATCGTCGGCTCCCGGGACGGCCCGGTGATCGATCTGAACCGGCGGGCGCGCGAGCTGCTGCGCTGCGAGAGTGAGCTCGCGGTGGTGCCGAACGCCGGTCACCTCTTCGAGGAGCCGGGCACCCTCGACCGGGTCGCCGAGCTGGCCCGCGTCTGGTTCGTCGACCACTTCGCACCGGCCTGACGAACTCCGCCGCGACCCCCGCCACGACCCGCCGACCCGCTTGCACACACCGACCCGCACCACCCCTGACCAGCCCTGACCAGGCCCTGACCGGGCTCCGAGCACGCCCCGGCCCCCCACCGTGGCCGGCCGCTCCCGGGGCACCCGACCGACGCCCCCGGTCCCTCGGGGGCGTTCCTCAGAACTCGTGAAACCGCCCCCAAGACCAGGCATTCTGCACAGCAGGACCAGGGATTTCCTGATCACCTTGTACACATTGAACAGTGGAAATCCGACCTGTTGCCCAACTACCCCGACTGGAGCAAGCTCTCCGCTCAGCCGCACTCGCACCCACCCCGCGGCGCGGCCGCCTCAAGCGGATGCCTCAATGCCGAGGCCTCAATGTGGAGGAACGACCGATGACCCCGCAGTCCCACGCCCTTGAGCTCACCCCCGAGGAACGCGAGGCCGGTCTCGACGCCGAGCAGCTCCGCCGCCTCGTCGGCCTCGTCGAGCACGACCCCGCGACCGACCCGTTCCCGGTCACCGCGCAGGACGCCGTCGTGTTCGTCGTCGGCAACGCCACCCAGACGGCCCAGTTCTACCAGGTCGTCTTCGGCATGGAGCTGGTCGCCTACTCCGGTCCGGAGACGGGCGTCCGCGACCGCAAGGCCTTCGTCCTGCGCTCCGGCTCCTGCCGGTTCGTGATCACGGGCGGCGTCGCCCCGGACAGCCCGCTGCTGGACCACCACCGCCGGCACGGCGACGGCGTCGTGGACCTGGCGCTGGAGGTCCCGGACGTCGACAAGTGCATCGCGCACGCCCGGGCCCAGGGCGCGACGGTCCTGGAGGAGCCGAACGACGAGTCCGACGAGAACGGCACCGTGCGCCGCGCCGCGATCGCCACGTACGGCGAGACCCGGCACACCCTGATCGACCGCTCCCGCTACCACGGCCCGTACCTGCCGGGGTTCGTCGCCGCGCAGAGCAGGGTGAAGCACCCCGAGGGCTCGCCGCGGCGGCTGTTCCAGGCGCTCGACCACGCGGTCGGCAACGTCGAGATCGGCAAGATGGACCAGTGGGTCGCCTTCTACAACAAGGTCCTGGGCTTCGTGAACATGGCCGAGTTCGTCGGTGACGACATCGCCACCGACTACTCCGCCCTGATGTCCAAGGTCGTCGCCAGCGGCAACCACCGGGTGAAGTTCCCGCTCAACGAGCCGGCCGTCGCCAAGAAGAAGTCCCAGATCGACGAGTACCTGGAGTTCTACACCGGCGCGGGCTGCCAGCACATGGCGCTGGCCACCAACGACATCCTCACCACGGTGGACGTGCTGCGTGCCCGCGGCGTGGAGTTCCTGAACACCCCCGACTCGTACTACGACGACGCCGAGCTGCGCGAGCGGATCGGCAAGGTCCGGGTGCCGATCGAGGAGCTCAAGAAGCGCGGCATCCTGGTCGACCGGGACGAGGACGGCTACCTGCTCCAGATCTTCACCAAGCCGATCGGCGACCGTCCGACCGTCTTCTACGAGTTCATCGAGCGGCATGGTTCGCTGGGCTTCGGGAAGGGCAACTTCAAGGCGCTCTTCGAGGCCATCGAGCGCGAGCAGGACCGCCGCGGCAACCTCTGAGGTGCCGCCCCGGCCCCGCGTCACGCGCCGGGCCGGAAACCGCCGGCCCGGCGCCACCCCGCCGGGCCGGCCATCGCGGAACCGGCACCGCGGGACCGGCACCGCTGGAACCGGCCACCGCTGAGCCGTAGGAAGGTCTGGGAGGAGCAGGACGATGGCGCACTACCGGCAGCTGGGCAGCATCCCGCCCAAGCGGCACACGCAGCACCGCACACCCGAAGGCGGTCTGTACTACGAGGAGCTGATGGGCGAGGAGGGGTTCTCCTCGGACTCCTCGCTGCTCTACCACCGGGGCATCCCCTCGGCCGTCGTGAACGCGGTACCGTGGGAGTTGCCGGACCAGTCGACGGTGCCCAACCACCCGCTGCTCCCCCGCCACCTCAAGCTGCACGAGCTGTTCGCGGGCCAGGACTGGAAGTCCGCGGACGTCGTGGCCGGTCGCCGGCTGGTCCTCGGCAACGGCGACGTGCGGATCTCCTACGTCGCCGCCGGGGCGCCCAGCGAGCTGTTCCGCAACGCGCTCGGTGACGAGTGCGTGTACGTGGAGTCCGGCACCGGCACCCTGGAGACGGTGTTCGGCACGCTGGAGGTCGGCCAGGGCGACTATGTGATCATCCCGCGGGCGACCACCCACCGGTGGCTGCCGACCGGCGACGAGCCGCTGCGCGCCTACTGCATCGAGGCGAACAGCCACATCACCCCGGTGAAGCGCTTCCTCTCCAAGTACGGCCAGCTGCTGGAGCACGCGCCGTACTGCGAGCGGGACCTGCGCGGCCCGGCCGAACTGCTACCGGCCGACGCCGCGCCCGAGGGCGACGTCGACGTGCTGGTCAAGCACCGCGGCCCGAACGGGATCTCCGGCACCCGCTACACCGTGCCGCACCACCCGTTCGACGTGGTCGGCTGGGACGGCTGCCTGTACCCGTACGCGTTCAACATCCGGGACTACGAGCCGATCACCGGGCGGATCCACCAGCCGCCGCCGGCCCACCAGGTGTTCGAGGGCAACGGGTTCGTGATCTGCAACTTCGTGCCCCGCAAGGTCGACTACCACCCGCTGTCGATCCCCGTGCCCTACTACCACTCCAACGTGGACAGCGACGAGGTCATGTTCTACTGCGGCGGCGACTACGCGGCCCGCAAGGGCTCTGGCATCGCCCAGGGCTCGATCTCGCTGCACCCCGGCGGCCACACCCACGGCCCGCAGCCGGGCGCGTACGAGCGGTCCATCGGCGCGGAGTTCTTCGACGAGCTCGCGGTCATGGTGGACACGTTCCGCCCGCTGGAGCTGGGCGAGGGCGGCCGGGCGAGCGAGGACCCGGGCTACGCCTGGACCTGGGCCGGCCGGGGGCCTCAGCGGTGAACGACACCCGGGAGTCCGTCGTCCCCGAGCTGTTCCGGGGGCTCTTCGACGACGCGGCGGTGTTCCCGCCGGGGAACCTGCCGGTCGCCGAGGCGGCGCCCGCCCACCGCGCGCACCGGACCGCCTGGTACGCCGACGCGGTCGGCCCGTTCCTCTGCGGAGCGGGCCGGCTGGCCGAACTGGGCGGGACGGTCGGCTCCGGGCCCGCCCTCCGGGTCGGCCTGGTGCTGCCGGGGGGCAGCTCCGAGCTCGGCCCGGCGCTCACCGCCGCCGCGCCGTTCGAGGTCGCCGGGGTCGAGCTGTCGACCCGGGACGCCCGGGAGGCGATCGCCGCGCTCGACCTGCTGCTGCCGCCCTCCGTCCCGGCGGCCGTCGAACTGCCGCGCGAACTGCTGCGCGGCGACGGCCTGGACGAGGTGCTGGACGCCCTGGTCGACAGCCCGTACCGGGCCAAGTTCCGCACCGGCGGAGTGGTGGCCGGGGCCTTCCCGGACGAGGAGGAGCTGGCCGGCTTCCTCACCGGCTGCGCGCAGCGCGGCCTGCCGTACAAGTGCACCGCCGGGCTGCACCACGCCGTCCGGCACACCGATCAAGCGACCGGCTTCGAGCACCACGGCTTCCTGAACGTCCTGCTCGCGGCCCTGGAGACCGACCGGAAGGCCGCCGCCGAGGTGCTGGCGGAGCGGTCCGGCGAGGTCCTGGCAGCGTCGGTACGCGACCTGACCGATCGTCAGATTACCGCGATCCGCAACTCGTTCACGGCATTCGGCACGTGCAGCATCGTCGAGCCGCTGGACGACCTGGCCGCGCTCGGCCTGCTGTCCGGGCCCGGCGCCGCGCCGGCCGGGTCGACCTCGCCACCCACCTCGCCCGACTCCCCGTCCCAGGAGGACCGTTGACCACCCCCCTCAGCTGGCCGGTGAGCGCCCAGGACTCCCCGTTCGGCGTGCACAACCTGCCCTACGGCGTCTTCACCGCGGCCGACCGGCCGGGCCGGCGGCGCGTCGGCGTCCGGATCGGGGACTTCGTCCTCGACGCCGGAGCGGCCGCCCGCGCCGTCGGGGCGCCGTCCGTGCTGCTCGACGCGGAATCGCTCAACCCGCTGCTGGGAGCGGGCCGTCCGGTCTGGACGCAGGTCCGGGCCGACCTGACCCGCTGGCTCACCGAGGAGTCCTTCCGGGAGGCCGTCTCCCCGGCGCTGCTGCCGCTCGCGGAGGTGGAGCTCCACCTGCCGTTCGAGGTCGCCGACTACGTCGACTTCTACGCCTCCGAGCACCACGCCACCAACCTGGGCCGGATGTTCCGCCCCGGCACGGAGCCGCTGACACCCAACTGGAAGCACCTGCCGATCGGCTACCACGGGCGCTCCGGCACCGTCGTGGTCTCCGGCACGCCGGTGGTCCGCCCGCACGGCCAGCGCAAGACGCCCGCCGACGCCGCCCCGTCCTTCGGCCCGACCCGGCGGCTGGACATCGAGGCCGAGGTCGGCTTCGTGGTCGGCGCCCCGTCCGCGCTCGGCACGCCGGTCCCGCTGGACCGGTTCCGCGAGCACGTCTTCGGCGTCTGCCTGGTCAACGACTGGTCCGCGCGCGACATCCAGGCCTGGGAGTACGTGCCGCTCGGCCCGTTCCTCGGCAAGTCCTTCGCCACCTCCCTCTCGCCGTGGATCGTGCCGCTGGACGCCCTGGAGCACGCGCGGGTCGCCCCGCCGGCCCGGGACGTCGAGCCGCTCCCCTACCTGGACGACCGCGGCGGCGAGCCGTGGGCGCTGGACCTCGCGCTGGAGGTGCGGCTCAACGGACACACCGTCTCCCGGCCGCCGTTCGCCGCGATGTACTGGACGGCCGCCCAGCAGCTCACCCACATGACGGCCAACGGCGCCTCGCTGCGCACCGGCGACCTGTTCGCGTCGGGCACGGTCAGCGGACCGGAGCGGGACACCCGAGGCGCGCTGATCGAGCTGACCTGGAACGGCGAGGAGCCGCTCAAGCTCCCCGACGGGTCCACCCGGACGTTCCTGGAGGACGGCGACGAGGTGACCATCACCGCCACCGCCCCCGGCCCGGACGGCACGCGGATCGGCTTCGGCGAGGTCACCGGCCGCGTGGCGCCGTAGGAGGCCCCGCGGGCCGCACCGGCCGTCCCACCGCGAAGGGCGGCACCGTACGCAACCGGTGCCGCCCTTCGCGCCGGTCGGCGACTCCCCGCCCACCCCGTACCGCTCGGCCGGACGGCGACGTCCACCGGCACCGATGGACGTCCATGATCGCGTCGGTTCTCAGGGGTCACCGCTGCCAGTACCGTGTCCGGAGGAACCATCCGACCTTGCAGCGCGGGACCGATGACGGACGGGAGCGAGCCCGATGAGCGACGAGGCACAGGTCTACCGGGACGGCGGCGTGGGGCGGATCGTGCTCGACCGCCCGAGAGCCCTCAACTCCCTCACCCACGGCATGATCACGACCGTCCGGGCCGCACTGGACGGCTGGGCCTCCGACGACGCCGTCCGTGCCGTGGTTCTGACCGGCGCCGGCGACCGCGGGCTCTGCGCGGGAGCGGACATCCGGGCGATGCACGACGACGCCAAGGCGGGCGGAGCCGGTTCGCGCGCCTTCTTCCGCGACGAGTACCGGCTCAACGCGCTGATCGCCCGCTACCCGAAGCCGTACCTCGCGGTGATGGACGGCATCACCATGGGCGGCGGTGTCGGGCTGTCCGCCCACGGCGCGGTGCGGATCGTCACCGAGCGTTCGGTGGTGGCGATGCCGGAGACCCGGATCGGCCTGGTGCCGGACGTCGGCGGCAGCCGCCTGCTGGCCCACGCCCCGGGCGAGTTGGGCACCCACCTGGGGCTCACCTCGGCCTCGATGGGGCCGGGCGACGCGCTGCTCTGCGGGTTCGCCGACCACTTCGTCCCGTCGGCGCAGGTGCCGGCCCTGCTCGCCGGGCTCGTCGCCGCCGACGGCCTCGACACCGTGGCCGCGGTCACCGCCGCCGTGGCCGTGCACGCCGAACCGGCGCCGCCCGCCGCACTCGCCCGGCAGCGGGCGTGGATCGACCAGTGCTACGCCGCCGACAGCGTCGAGGAGATCGTCGATCGGCTGCTCGGCAGCGGGGTCCCGGAGGCGAAGGAGGCGGCCCAGCAGGTGCTCGCCAACTCCCCGACCGCCGTCAAGGTCACGCTCGCGGCGCTGCGCCGGGCCCGCACGCTGCCGTCGCTGGAGGCGGTGCTGGAGCAGGAGTACCGGATCTCCTGCGCGGCGCTGGACGGCCACGACCTGGTCGAGGGCATCCGCGCGCAGGTCGTGGACAAGGACCGTGACCCGCACTGGTCCCCGGCGTCGCTGGCCGCCGTCACCGAGGAGGACGTGGCGCGTTTCCTGGCCCCGCGTGAGGGTGACGGGCCGGCCCTGGACTGAACAGCCGGACCGACCCGCCCGAGCCACCGGCCCGAACCCCCGGGGCGCGGCCCGTGACGACCGTCTCGCGGAGCGAGACTGGCGCGAGGCGGTCCGGTTCGGAGATCGTGGGGTGGTCAGAGCGCGCCCCGGCGGCGCCGAGCAGTGGAAAAGGGAGTCAACGGCGATGACCGACACCTACGAGACGATCCTGGTCGAGCGCAAGGGCCGGGTCGGGCTGATCACGCTCAACCGGCCGGAGGCCCTGAACGCGCTCAACACGCAGCTCATGAACGAGGTCGTGACCGCCGCGACCGCGTTCGACCGGGACCCGGAGATCGGCTGTCTGGTGATCACCGGCTCCGAGAAGGCGTTCGCGGCCGGCGCCGACATCAAGGAGATGCAGGGCAACCGGTTCCCCGACGTCTACCTGGACGACTGGCTGGGCCCGTGGGACCGGCTCGGCGAGCTCCGCAAGCCGGTGGTGGCCGCGGTGGCCGGCTTCGCCCTGGGCGGGGGCTGTGAGCTGGCGATGCTCTGCGACATCCTGCTCGCGGCGGACACCGCGAAGTTCGGCCAGCCGGAGATCAAGCTGGGGGTGATCCCCGGGATCGGCGGTTCGCAGCGGCTCACCCGGGCGGTCGGCAAGGCGAAGGCGATGGAGCTGT
>NZ_JAQYWZ010000612.1:0-322 GCF_036290945.1 Streptomyces sp. BE303 | reverse complement strand
TGGGGGGGGGGGGGGGGGGGGGGTGGGTGGGTGGGGTGCGGGCGCGGGGGGGGTGTGGGGGGCGGGTGGCGGGGGGGGGGGGGGGGGGGCCCCCCCAACGAAACATCACCCAAAACACAACCCCACAAAAAACAAGAGAGGGGCGCCCACCCCCACAACCAACCACCACCAAAAAAAACAAAAAAACAAAACTCACCCCCCCCCCCCCCACCCCCCCCGCCACAAAAACCACCCCCCCAACCGACACCCCAACACCACCCACCCCCGCAACACACCCCCCCCCCCCCCCCCCCCCCACCACAACCAATACCACAAAAACCAC
>NZ_JAQYWZ010000611.1:0-308 GCF_036290945.1 Streptomyces sp. BE303 | reverse complement strand
TTGGTTTTTGTTGTTGGGGGGTGTGTTTTTTTTTTTGGTTTGTGTTGGTGTTTGGGTTTGTTTGTTGTTTTGTTTGGTGGGGGTGTTGGTTTTGTTTTTTTTTTTTTTTTTGTTGTTTTTTTTGTTTTTTTGGTTGTTTTTTTTTGTTTTTTTGTTGTTTTTTTTTTTTTTTTGTTTTTTTTTTTTGTGTTTTGTGGTGTTTTTTTTTTGTTGTGGTGGGTTTTTTTTTTTTTTTTTTTTTTTTTTTTGTTTTTTGTTTGTTTCGGCGTCCCCGCCCCCCCTCACCCCCCCCCCCCCCCCCCCCCCCC
>NZ_JAQYWZ010000610.1:0-283 GCF_036290945.1 Streptomyces sp. BE303 | reverse complement strand
GGGGAGTCCGACGGCGCGTTCGCCGTTGCGGCGTTGCTGGATGACGACGGCGACGACGAGGAGGGCGCCCTGGGCGACGTTCTGCCAGAAGGAGTTGATGCCCTGGACGGTGAGGCCGTTCTCCAGGCAGCCGAGGAGGGCCACGGCGAGGAGGGTGCCGCCGATGCCGCCCTTGCCGCCCTTGAGGGCGGCGCCGCCGAGGGCGGCTGCGGTGATGGCCTTGAGTTCGAGGCCCTCGCTGCCGGAGACGGGTTGGCCGGAGCCGGTGCGGGCGGTGAGGAGG
>NZ_JAQYWZ010000609.1:0-9384 GCF_036290945.1 Streptomyces sp. BE303 | reverse complement strand
CCATGCAGCTGATGGCCGGCGGCGCCCGGGCCAACCTCGGCCGCGACACCGAGGTCGTGCGCGAGGCCCTCGTCTCGCTGGAGGGCTCCGGACGGATGGCCCTGCGCGAGATGCGCCAACTGCTCGACGTCCTGCGCGCCGGGGACGAGCCCGAGGAGGCCACCGGCTCCCCCGCCGCCCCGCAGCCCGGGATCGCCGACCTGCGGCGGCTCGTCGAGGACTCGGAGCGCGCGGGCCTGCCCGCCGAGCTGGCCGTGCACGGCGGGGAGCGCCCGCTGCCGCCGAGCGTCGCCCTGACGGTGTACCGGATCGTGCAGGAGTCGCTGACCAACGCCCGCAAGCACGCGGGCCCGGCGCGGGCCCGTGTCCGGCTGACGTACCACCCGGACCGGGTGAGCGTCGAGGTGCGGGACAACGGAGCGGGGGTCCCGGTCGGTGCCGGGGTCGGTGCGGGGGTCTCGCTCGGTGCGGGCGAGCCGGCGGGGGCGAGGGGGTCGGACGGCTACCGCAGCGGGTACGGGCTGACCGGCATGCGCGAGCGCGTCGCCCTGCACGGCGGCAGCCTGACGGCCGGCGGCCTCGACGGCGGCGGGTTCCGGGTGGCGGCCGGTCTGCCGCTTCCGCCGCTCGACTGAACCGGGAGACGCGGGCCTCGGGCAGAGACCGGGCCCGGGGCAAAGGCCGGGCCCGGGGCAAAGGCCGGGCCCGGGGGCGGCGTCGCCCCCGGGCCCGGCGGGTGTGTCAGCGGCACAGGGCGGAGTCCACCAGGGCGTCCGCGTGCTGGTCGATCGCGTGGGTCGGGAGGACGGTCACCGCGATGCTGACGGCCCGGCCGTCCTCGGTCACGCCGCCGCCGGTCCGGTAGCCCGGGATCGTCCCGCCGTGGCCCCAGGCCACGCCGCCGCAGGACAGCGGCGTGCTGATCAGGCCCAGCCCGTAGCCGACGCCCTGGCCGATCTCGGGGGCCGGCACCGTGGTCCGCATCTGGGCGAGCAGCTCGGGCTTGAGGAGCCTTCCGCCGATCAGCCCGCTGAAGAACCGGTTGAGGTCGCCGGGGGTGGAGACCATCGCGCCCGCGGCCCATCCCCAGGAGGGGTCCAGCTCGGTGTAGTCGCGCAGCGGCCCGTCCTCGGTCGCCCGGGCGTAGCCCTTGGGGTGGGGCTCGCGGATGGTCCGGTCCCCCGGGGCGGGGAAGTAGGTGTGGCGCAGCCCGAGACGGTCGACGACGCGTCGGTTGATCTCCTCGCCGAGGGGCCGGCCGGTGATCTTCTGGATGATCAGGCCGGCCAGCAGGTAGTTGGTGTTGTTGTACTCCCACTTCGTGCCCGGCGCGAAGTGGGCCTTCTGGACGAGGGCCCGGTCGAGCAGCTCGCGGGGCTCGGAGTAGTAGTCCTTGTGCGAGAGGGCGAAGTCGCGGTCCACGTACTCGGGGAGGCCGCTGGTGTGCTGGAGCAGCTGACGGACGGTGATGTTCCGCCCGTCCAAGCCGTCGCCGCGTACCAGGCCCGGCAGGTAGGTGTCGACGAACGCGTCGAGCTCGACCTTGCCCTCGCCGACCAGTTGGAGCACGACCACGGCGGTGAAGGTCTTGGTGTTGCTGCCTATCCGCACCTGCCCGTCGACGGGCACCTTCGTGCGGGTGGCCAGGTCGCCGACGCCGGCGGTGTAGTTGCGGGTGCGCCCGTCGCGGCCCTTGACCGCCGCCAGTACGCCCGGCACGCCGTCCTCGCGCACCAGGCGGTCCAGGCCCTTCTGCACGGTGTCCGGCCGGGCGGCGGCCGTGACGTTCTCGGGGGTGGCCGTCGGGGACGGGGACGTCGCGAACGCCGGCTGGACCAGCGCGCCCGCCGTCACGGCCGCAACGGCCACGGCGACCGCCGCCGCCGTCCTGCGGTGACCGCCCGGACGCTGCCGGCGGGAACTGGACCGGTGCGCTGCATGCTCGTTCACGGAAGGGACTCCTGTGGTGAGGGGCTCTCCGGGGGATTCCCCGGCCGGTCTCCAGAGGACCATGCGGCGCCCCACCGATTCGTCCACGCCCAGAACGACCCCGACACCGGGAGCCGGGTCCGGGCCGCCCCTTTCCCGGGACCGTGCTCCCGGTCCCGCGGTCCGTCCGGCACGGCCTGCGGGCGGTCTACGGGACGGACTTCGGGACGGACTTCGGGACGGACTTCGGGACGGACTTCGGGACGGACCGCGGGCGGTTCCCGTGGCGGTCGTGCCCCGGGAACCGCCCGTGCCGTCAGCGCAGTGCGGCGCCGTAGACGTGCTCGACCTTCATCACCATCAGCACCCGCCGGTCGGCGACCATCACCGCCCGGTACTCGTCCCAGTCCGGGTGCTCGCCGGAGGCCCGGCGGTAGTAGTCGACCAGTGCCTCCGCCTCGGGCCCGTGCGGATCGCTCCCCGGCCCGGTGAGTGTCACCGTCCCCTCGGCGGTGGCCCAGGCCATGCCGTCCGCCCTGGTCACCTCCAGTGCGGCGCGCGGGTCCCGGCGCAGGTTGGCCGTCTTGGCGCGTCCCTCCGTCATCGACACGTACAGCAGCTCCGCCTCCCGGTCGTAGAAGGGCATCACGGGCGACAGTTGCGGGCGGCCGTCGGACTTGACGGTCGCCAGCACGCCGAGCCTGCTCACCGCGAGCAGGGCGCGCGGGTCGAACGGTGTCGCCGTCATGCCCGGCCCCCGTTCCGGGCCGGGCCGGTCGTCCCGGTCGTCCCGGCGTGTGCGGTGTGGCGGGTGCGTTCGGGGTGGTGGGTGCGCCCGGAGTACTCGGCGTGCTCGATGGTCATGGCAGAATCGTGGACCTTCATACCGGTGTGAAGGTCAAGGGGGAAACGCAGGTGCTGATCGGGGAGTTGAGCCGGCGGACCGGGGTCCACGCCCACCAGCTGCGCTACTACGAGGCGCAGGGCATGCTGCGGCCCGGCCGCGGGCCCAACGGCTACCGCGAGTACGCGGAGGCCGACGTGCTGACCGTCACCCAGATCAGACGGCTGCTCGCCGCCGGGCTGTCCTCGCAGGACATCGCGTACCTGCTGCCCTGCGCCGTGGGCGCCGTCCCCGACTTCGAGCCGTGCCCCGAGCTGCTGGACACCCTGCGTGCGCGTCTGCGCGGGCTGGACGACCACATCGACACCCTCACCCGCTCCCGCCAGGCGCTCCGCGCCTACGTGGAGGCCACGGAGCGCCAGGTGTCGGGGCACGAGCGGGGCGGCGACCGCCGGTCCGCCGCCGCGTGAGGCCGGGCGGCCTGACGGTCAGTCGGCCGCGTGGACCAGCGTTCCGCCGACGTACGTCCGCAGGACCCGGGCCCGGGCGATCTCCTCGGCCGGGGCCGTGAAGACGTCCCGGTCGAGGACCACCAGGTCGGCGAGGTGGCCGGCCCGCAGGGTGCCCGCGTCGTCGAGGCCGTTCACGTGGGCCGCGCCGGCTGTGTAGGCGGCGATCGCGGAGGCGAGGTCGAGCCGCTGCTCGGGGAGGAAGACCCGGCCGTCGGTCGCCTCCGGCTCCATCCGGTTGACGGCCACGTGGATCCCGGCGATCGGGTCCGGGCTGCTCACCGGCCAGTCGCTGCCCGCCGCGAGGGTGGCGCCGGCCCGCTGCAGCGCGCCGAACGGGTACTGCCAGGCGGCGCGTTCGGGGCCGAGGAACGGGATGGTCAGCTCGTCCATCTGCGGTTCGTGGGCGGCCCAGAGCGGCTGGATGTTGGCGATCGCGCCGACCCGCGCGAAGCGGGGCAGGTCGTCCGGGTGGACGACCTGGAGGTGGGCGAGGTGGTGCCGGGTGCCCCGCCACCCGTTGGCGGCGCGGGCGGCCTCGACGGCGTCGAGCGCCTCGCGCACCGCGCGGTCGCCGAGTGCGTGGAAGTGCACCTGGAAGTCGTGCGCGTCCAGTTCGGTGACGTAGGAGCGCAGCGCGACGGGATCGACGAAGCTCAGGCCGCTGTTGCCGGTGGCGCAGCCGCAGCCGTCGAAGTAGGGGCTGGTCATGGCGGCGGTGAAGTTCTCCGCGATGCCGTCCTGCATGATCTTGACGGCGGGGGCGCGGAACCGCCCCACGGTCAGCTCCTCGCGGTGGGCGACGAGCCCGGGGATCTGCTCGGCGCCCCGGTCGCGTTCCCACCAGAGCGCGCCGGTGACCCGCGCGGTCAGCGAGCCGTCACGGGCGGCGGTGAGGTAGGCGTCGGACGGGTCGGGCTGGCCGTTGAAGGCGCCGAGCAGCGCGTCCTGCCAGCCGGTGATGCCGAGGGAGTGCAGCAGCCGCTGCGCCCGCAACAGGCCGGCCAGCCGGTCGGCGGCGGTCTGGGCCGGGACGAGGCGGGCGACCAGCCCGGTGGCGCCCTCCTGGAGGACGCCGGTCGGGGTGCCGTCGGCGTCGCGCTCGATCCGGCCGTCGGCCGGGTCCGGCGAGTTCCGGTCGAGGCCGGCCAGTTCGAGGGCCCGGCTGTTGACCCAGGCGCCGTGGTGGTCCCGGTTGAGCAGGTACACCGGCCGGTCGGGGACGACGGAGTCGAGGAGCCGCCGGTCGGGCAGACCGCCCTCGAAGCTCTCCAGGGACCAGCCGCTGCCGGTGATCCAGGGCCGGTCGGGGTGGGCGTCGGCGTACTCGCGCACCCTCCGCAGGTACTCCTCGACGCCCAGGGTGCCGGTCAGGTCGCAGTCGGCGAGCTCCTGGCCGCCGTGGACGGCGTGGATGTGCGCGTCCTGGAACCCGGGGAGCAGCAGTCGGCCGGTCAGGTCGACCACCTCCGTCCCCGGTCCGATCAGCTCCCGCACCTCGTCGTGGCCGACGGCCGTGATGCGCTCGCCGGTGACGGCGAGGCTGGTCGCACGGGTGCGGGCCGGGTCCCCGGTGTGGACGGGGCCGTGGGTGAAGAGCAGATCGGCCTTGGTCATGGGTGGTGCTCCAAGTCGGTGTCGTGACAGGTCGGGGGGTTGCCCGGCCGGGGGTGGGGCGCGGCGGCCCGCGGACGGTTGCTCCGCGGGCCACCGCAGGGCGCCGGGCGGGTCAGCCTGCGTTGCCGCGGGCGGCGGCGCTCCCTGACGTGGTGGCGTTGCCGTGGGTGGTGGCACTGCCGTGGGTGGTGGCGTTGCCGTGGGTGGTGGCGTTGCCGGACGGGCCGTCGCCGGACGGGCCGGTGGGGCCGTCGGCTGCGGCGGCGTCGGCGGCGTGGGGGAAGAAGTACGGCGATCGGCGGTACCAGCGGGCCCACGCGGCGGCCACCAGCCCGGTGACGATCATCAGCGCGGGCACCATCAGGTTGAACCAGCCGTTGTCGGCGGCCAGTTCGAAGTGGTCCGTGGAGACGTAGAACGTCCGGACGAGGTACCCGCCGACGGCCAGCAGGACGATCGCGCCCACCACCGGCGCCACGACGGCGCGCAGCCCCTCCAGCGGTGCGGTCCGCAGCAGGTGCCGGAAGCGGACGGCGGCGGCGATCGCCGTGAGCGCGTAGTAGAGCGCCACGACGATGCCGATCGCGTTGACGGCGGCCGAGATCAGGTCGTTGACGACCGGGATGGACACCGACAGCAGCGCGAGCACGACGGCGATCGCGGTGATCAGGAGGGTGGCGGCGGCCGGGGTCCCGTACCTGGGGTGCAGCCGCATCCAGACCGGGCCGAGCGTGCCGTCGCGGCCCATCGCGTACATCCCGCGGGCGGTCGGGATCACGGAGGCCTGGAGCGAGGCGACCGCCGAGAAGGTGAGGGCGATCAGCGGGAGCGCGGCCAGCGGCTGGTCGGCGAGCTTCGCACCGAAGTACGTCAGGCCCTGGGCGCCGTTGTCGGCCAGCTCGTCGAGCGGGAGCACCCGCTGGAAGGCGGTGCCGGCGAGCAGGAACAGCGTCAGCATCATGGCCAGCGCGATGAACCCGGCGCGGGACGCCTCGCGCGGGTGACGGACCTCCTCGCCGACGCTGAAGACCGACTCGAAGCCCCAGTAGCAGAACACGGCGAGCACCATGCCCTGGGCGAGTGCCTCGGGGGACGGGATGTCGAAGGGGTTGAACCACTGGAGCGAGAACGGCTGGTCCCCCGCGAACAGGCCGTAGCCGCAGAAGGCGAGCAGCACCGCGTACTCGAAGACCAGCAGGTACTTCTGGAGCCGGGCCGCGAGGTCGAGCCCGCGTACCGCGACCAGTGCGGCGCCGATCAGGACGGTCAGGCCGATCAGGGTGCACTGGAGGGTGGACTCCGGGTCGAGCCGCAGCCCCGCCACGCTGCGCACGCCGGCCTGGTCGGCCAGCTGGACGAGCGCCGAGCCGGTCACCGTCGTGGTGTACGCCATGAAGACGACGGTGCCGAGGGCGCTGACCCAGCCGGACAGGAAGCCCAGCCAGGGGTTGAGGGTGCGGCCGATCCAGCTGTAGCTGCTCCCCGCGTCGGGTTCGACCCGGTTGAGCCGTCCGTAGGCGCCGGCGATGCAGAGCACCGGGAGGAAGGCCAGCAGCATGATGGCCGGCAGGTGGAGGCCGACCACGCCGGCGGTCAGACCGAGTCCGATGCCGATGCTCGTGGTGGCCGCGGTACAGGTCGCCGCGATGGTGACGCTGCCACCGATACCGATGGAGCGGCGCATGGCCGCGGGCGCGCCGGGGGCTCCGGGTCCGCCGGGGGTACCGGTGGCACCGGCGGACCCGGGGGCTCCAGTCGCGCCGGGTGCGCCGAATCTCGGACCGTTACCCGTGTCCTTGGACGTACCGGCCAAAGGATCACCGCCTTGATCGTGGGGGGGTTCGGCCGAACGGCCGGTTGGCGAGCCATGAAACCGCCGGGCCCGTTCACACGTCAATGCCGTTGTCATAAGCTCCCGCCATGGCCGAGCGAGTAGTCCCGGAGCCGCACCGGCGGCGCAGACGACCCACCAAGCAGGGCGTCGTCCTGTCCGAACAGTTGATCGTCGACACCACGTTGCGGCTGGTCGGCAACCACGGCGCCGAGGCGCTCACCGTCCGGCGCCTGGGCGCCGCCCTCGGCGCCGATCCGAGCGCGATCTACCGGTACTTCCACAGCACCGACGACCTGCTGCTGGCCCTCGCCGACGAGTTCGTCGGCCGTGCCCAGAAGGGCTGGCGGCCCACCGGCGACTGGCGCGCCGATCTGCGCGAGATCGGTCTGCGCCTGCACGCCGCCTACCAGACCCACCCGCAGGCCGCGATACTCGCCGCCCACCGGACCACCGGGCGCGAGCACGAGATGCGGGCCGTCGAGCGGATCCTCGGCGTGCTGCGCGGCGCCGGCTTCCCGGACGTCGAGGCCGTCCGGATCTACCACGCCTTCGTCGACCAGGGCCTCGCGTTCGCGGCCCTCGACGCCGCGGCGCTCGCCCTGCCGCCCGCGGCCCAGGCCGCCGACCTGGAGGTCTGGCAGGCGCGGTACGGCCGGCTGGACGCCTCCACCCACCCGAACATCGCCGCGACCGCGGGCCTGCTGGCCCAGGACATGCGGCGCAGCGGGTACCCGTTCGCGCTGGAGCTGCTCCTGGAGGCGGCGGCGGCCCGGCTGGCGGCGACCGACGGGAACGCCGCGACGGGCGGGAAGACGGGCGGTGGCGCCGAGCGCGGGCGGTGACGGCGGTCCGAGCGGCGGCGACCCGGCGCCCCGCGTCGGGCCACTGCCCGTTCCCGCAGGTGGTCGGCGGGCGGCACCGGCCGGGTGCCCGCTCGGTGCGGAGCCCCGAAATCCGGTGGGGAGCCGCCGCCGTCTCGGATAGGTTTCCCTCGCCGAGGCGTCGAGCCACCGGGACGAGGACGGCTACCCCCGCGACGGCTGCCCCCGGCGACGGCGGCCCGCGTGGACGACGGACCGGTGACAGGCCCGCGGACCGACGAAGGGGAGAGCCGTGTCCGAGACCGACGAGGCGATACACGAGCTGCTGGTGGACTCCGCGCAGTTGCCCCCGGGCGGCCGGGTGGCGGATCTGGGCTGCGGGCGAGGTCCCACGCTCGCGGCCTTCGCCCGCCGGCTGCCCTCCGCCCGCCTGATCGGGTTCGACGTGTCGACGGCCGACGTCGAGGCCGCCCGGACGCTGTTGGCCGACCACCCCGGCGGCGCCGAGCTGCGGGTGACCGACCTGTCCGGCCCGCTCCCCCTGGCGGACGACAGCGTCGACGCGGTGGTCTCCTACAACGTCCTGGAGTGCCTCGCGGACCCGGCCGCGCTCCTTCGCGAGGTGGCGCGGGTGCTGCGCCCGGGAGGACGCGCCGTGGTGGCCCACGTCGACTTCGACTCACTGATGGTCGCGGGCGCGCCCCGGGAGCTGGACCGCCGCGTCTGCCACGCGTTCACCGACGACCAACAGCCGTGGATGACGCACGTCGACGGCCGGATCGGGCGGAAGCTCCCCGGCCTGCTCGGGACTTCGCCGCTGGTGGTCGAGGACGTGGTCCCCCTGGTGACCACCTCGACCGTGCTGGAGGGCCACGCCGCCCGCCGCATCGGCCACATCCGCGAGGCGGTGTCCGGCGCCGCGGCCACGGGGCGCGGGCCGGTCTCCGCCCAGGAGGTCGCGGACTGGGACGCGGCCGTCCGCCTGGCGGCCGCCGAGGGCAGGTTCTTCTTCGCCGAGACGGCGGTCACCGTCATCGCCCGGGCCGTCGCCTGACGCGCACGCGCAGCCGGGTACCGGGTGCCGGGGGGGCGCGATCCCGTGGTGGCGGGCCGTGGCCGTGCTCCGTGCCGGCGGTCCGGGGTCCGTGGCCCGCGGCCTGCGGCCCGGGGTCGGTCAGGGCGTGGACGCCGCGCGTTCCGCCCCGTGCCCGGCGGGTGCCGCGGCCCCGTCGGCCCCGTCGGTCGCCCCGGCCGCCCCGATGGGCGGCAGCGGCAGGTCGGCGACCACGGCGAAGCCTCCGTCAGCCTGCGGGCCGACCGTGAGGGTGCCCCCGTGCCGGGTGACACGCTCGCGCATGCCCACCAGGCCGTAGCCGCCCGAGCCCGCCGCCCGGACGCCGTCCTGCGGCAGCACGCCCCAGCCGTCGTCCCGCACCTCGACGGTGATCCCGTCCTCGCGGTACGTCAGCCGGACGGTCGCGCGGGCCGGCCCCGCGTACTTGCGGGTGTTGGTGAGGGCTTCCTGGACGACCCGGAACACCGTGAGGCCGACGGTCGGCGGCAGCGGACGCCGCGGCCCGCGGACGTCGAGCGCGGTCGGCAGTCCGGCGAGGCGGGACTCGTCCAGCAGACGGTCGAGGTCGTCGACGCCGGGCTGGGGCAGCGACGGCGCGGTCTCCGGCTCGTCGTCGGCGCGCAGGACGTCGAGCAGTTGGCGCATCTCGCGCAGGGCCATCCGTCCGGAGCCCTCCAGCGAGACGAGGGCCTCGCGCACGACCTCGGTGTCGCGGCCGAGGTTGGCCCGGGCGCCGCCGGCCATCAGCTGCATGG
>NZ_JAQYWZ010000608.1:0-283 GCF_036290945.1 Streptomyces sp. BE303 | reverse complement strand
ATGACCGTTGCCGAGGCCGCGCGGCGGGTGAAGGTGTCCGAGCAGTCGATCGGGAACTGGAAGCGGCAGTTCCTGGAGTCCGGCCGGGCCGGACTTGCGTCCGGGAAGTCCGGCCCCAGCAGCCGGGAACAGCAACTCGAAACTCAGGTCGCCGACTTGACCCAGGCGCTGGGTGAGGCCGCGGTCGAGCTGCGGGTGTGGAAGAAGTCCGCGGAGGGCCGGCCGGGCCCTTCGAGGACCTCGAGGTGATCCGCGTCGAGGCGGGCATGCCGACCGCGAGGTT
>NZ_JAQYWZ010000607.1:0-253 GCF_036290945.1 Streptomyces sp. BE303 | reverse complement strand
CGGATCACCTCGAGGTCCTCGAAGGGCCCGGCCGGCCCTCCGCGGACTTCTTCCACACCCGCAGCTCGACCGCGGCCTCACCCAGCGCCTGGGTCAAGTCGGCGACCTGAGCTTCGAGTTGCTGTTCCCGGCTGCTGGGGCCGGACTTCCCGGACGCAAGTCCGGCCCGGCCGGACTCCAGGAACTGCCGCTTCCAGTTCCCGATCGACTGCTCGGACACCTTCACCCGCCGCGCGGCCTCGGCAACGGTCAT
>NZ_JAQYWZ010000606.1:0-305 GCF_036290945.1 Streptomyces sp. BE303 | reverse complement strand
CAACGCCCCTCGTCCGATCGGAACGGTCTGACGGCGCCGTACGGGCCGTCGCCGCAGCGGGTGATCCTGGCGGCGTTGTTCGCGGTGGAGGTGGCGTTGCACGCGCAGAAGACGGCATGCGCGTTGTGCGCGGGCGAGCGGTGGTCAGACGCGTTCTCTTCCGTCGCCCCCGCGGCGGGAAGGGCCTGCAACTGTCGGCCCCGGGCCACGACCAACGCCGCCGCAGGGCCGAGCGACAGCACCCCGGCCACGTGCGCGGCAGCGATCTCACCGATCGAATGACCGACCAGCACGTCCGCCCGCAC
>NZ_JAQYWZ010000605.1:0-68856 GCF_036290945.1 Streptomyces sp. BE303 | reverse complement strand
CCGCGGTCGTCACGGTCACGGTTGAAGGACGGACGGTCCCCACGGTCGCGGTTGAAGCCGCCACGGTCGTCACGGTCACGGTTGAAGCCACCGGAGCGGCCACCGCGGTCGTCACGGTCACGGTTGAAGGACGGACGGTCCTCGCGGAACGCGGGGCGCTCGCTGCGCGCCTCGCGGTGCGACGGCGCGCGCTCCTCGGTCACCGCGGGGGTCGCGGCCGGCTCGGTCACGGCGGTCTCGCCGGTGGTCACGGCCTCGCCCTCGGCCTCGGCGGCCGGGGCCTCGTCCACGATGCCCAGGTCGGCACGCTCGCGCGCGGCCCGCGCGGACAGCCGGTCGGCCTCGTCGCGCAGCTCGGCGGCGCGACGCTGGGCGCGCTCCAGCTGGCGGCCCATGTCGGCGACCTCGCGCTCGGCGGCACCGGCGATGTTCGCCGCGCTCTCCGCCTGGACCTCGACCAGCGAACGGGCGCCGGTGATCCGGGCCACCTCGGGGTCGAAGGCGTGGTCCAGGATGTGGCGGCCGGCGTCGACGCCCGCGTCCTCCATCAGGCGGAAGACGCCGCGGCGCTGGTGCGGCAGCACCAGGGTGACGACGGTGCCGGAGCGACCGGCACGGGCGGTGCGGCCCGAGCGGTGCAGGTAGTCCTTGTGGTCACCGGCCGGGTCGACGTTGAGGACCAGGTCGATGCCGTCGACGTGGATGCCTCGCGCGGCGACGTCGGTGGCGACGACGACGTTGACGTAGCCGTCCTTGAAGTCGCCGAGGACCCGGGTACGGGCGCCCTGGGTCATGCCGCCGTGCAGCGCGTCGGCCTTCACACCGGCCTCGACGAGCTGCTCGGCGACGCGGTCGGCGCCCATCTGGGTGCGGACGAAGATGATCGTGCGGCCCTTGCGGGCGGCGATCGCGTTGGTGATCGGCGCCTTGTCCTTGGGCTTCACCACGAGGATGTGGTGGGTCATGGTGGTCACCGCGCCGGCCGACGGGTCGACCTCGTGGGTGACCGGGTTGTTCAGGTAGCGCTTGACCAGGGTGTCGATCTCGTTCTCCAGGGTGGCGGAGAACAGCAGGCGCTGGCCGCCGGCCGGCACCTGGTCGAGGATCTCGGTGACCTCGGGCAGGAAGCCCATGTCGGCCATCTGGTCGGCCTCGTCGAGGACGGCGACCTGGACGTCGGCGAGCTTGGCGGAGCCGCGGTTGATCAGGTCGCGCAGGCGGCCGGGGGTGGCGACGAGGACGTCGACGCCGCGCTCCAGCGCGTAGATCTGGTTGGACATCGAGGTACCGCCGCAGACCACCTTGAGCCGCAGGCCGAGCACCGAGCCGAAGGGCTCCAGGGCGTCGGCGACCTGCATCGCCAGCTCACGGGTCGGGACGAGGATCAGGCCGCGCGGGTGCTTGGCACGGGTGCGCTCGCCGGCGGCGAGGCGGGTCAGCAGCGGCAGGCCGAAGCTGAGGGTCTTGCCGGAGCCGGTGCGGCCGCGGCCCAGCACGTCCTTGCCGGCCAGCGCGTCCGGGATGGTCGCGGCCTGGATCGGGAACGGGGTGGTGACGTCACGCTTGGCGAGGGCGCGGACGATGTCGTCCGGCAGGCCCAGGTCGCCGAAGGTGAGGGTGGGCTCGGCGGGCTCCTCGGCGGTCTCGACCGCGTCGGTGTCGGCGACCTCGACCTCGTCGACGGCGGCGATCAGCTCGGCGTCGGCCTCGACGACCGGCTGGGCGGCGTCGAGGGAGTCGGTGGTCGGCTCGGTGGTGGTGGCATCGGCGGCGGACTCGCTCGCAGGCATGGCGAAGCGGGCGTCGTCAACGAGAGACATCTAAAACCTTCCGGAAGTGGCACGCGCCAAAGTCCGGGGTTCTGTTTCACAACCGCCTCTATGCGGTCAGCCACGGATCGCCGGAACGCGCCAAGGGCGCCAGGTGAGTTAGGGCGCCAGTCAAATGGATCAAACGAACGATCTACCACCATAGACGAACCTCGGGATCAAAGGCAAATGCGCTGGCCGGACCTGGGAACCGGAGCCCGGCCGCACGCGCCACTACCCTCCGGTCCCCGCACTCGGTGCCGACGAGGCCGTCACAGCGGGTGACGGCTCCGGCGCCGGGGTGGCGGTCGGCGCGGGCGTGGTGTGCCCGGGCTCCGGCGAGGCGGGCGGCCGGGCACTCGGGCTCGCGGCCGGGGTGGATGCCGCCGAGCCGCCGGAACGGCCGTCGCCGGGGCCCGCGCCCGTCCCGGTGGTGGCCCCGGTGCCCCCCGTGGTGTGTCCCGTCCCCGCGGTCCCGCCCGCGCCGCCCGCCGCACCGCCCGCGGTCGCACCGGAGCCCGAGTGGGGCGCCGGGCTGACGCTCGCGCCCCCGGCCGAGCCGCTCACGCCGGGCGCGGACTCGCCGGGCGCACCAGCCGGTACCGGCTCCGCGCCGGCAGGTGCGCCGTTCGCGTCGCTCAGATCACCCGTCACGACGGGCTGCTCGCCCATGGCCGGGCCGAGGCCGCCACCCGGCGCGTTCTGCCCCTGCACGCTCCCCGCACGCTCCGGCCGCCCCGAGGCACCACCCTGGTGCCCGCCGGCCGTCGGCGAGGCCGACGGGCCGGACCCCGGCCTGGCCGCCGTCCCCGCCTGGCCGACCGGCACCGCACCGTGCTTCTCGTCCGCCCCGGGCCCCACCGACATGCACCCGGTCAGCCCCAGCCCGGCCACCGCCAGCACCGCCGCCGCCCGCACCACCCCGGTCCGGACCGCCGCCGTGCGCGGCTCGGCCCGCCGCTCCGCGAGCGACCGCACCACCGCCGCCGGGCGCCCGGACTCCGCCGGTTCCCTCGCCGGGATCCCGGCCGCCGACGGCTCCGCCGGCCGCCCCTCCCGAGTGCCCGTCTCCCGCTCCGTACGCACCGCACGGACCGCACGCATCGCCCGCTTCGCCGCCACCGCGCTCCCTCTCCTGACCCCGCCCCGGGCGGACCGCCCACCCACCGCGCGCGGCCACCATTTCTGGTGCCCAACGCGCGCCCCCGGCGCACGGACACGGACCGGCCCACCGGAAGCACCCGAACGAGCGCCGCGCCCGCCCCCGGGTCCGAACGGGCGTGCCCCGACCGGACCCGCGACCGCCCCAGGGCGCCCCGCTCGCCGGGCGATCAGCCCCAGAGCGCCGAGGCCAGGCCCGCCCCCGCGTAGACCGCCGCCAGGCCCGCCACGACGCTGCCCACGACGTTGGCCAGCGCGTACCGCACGGCCCCGCCCTCCGCCAGCCGCAGCGTCTCGTACGAGAAGGTCGAGTACGTGGTCAGCGCCCCGCAGAACCCCGTCCCGACCAGCAGCCGGACGTGCGAGGACGCGGCGCCGGCCGCCACCGCGCCGGTCAACAGCCCCAGCACCAGGCAGCCGGCCGCGTTCACGGTGAACGTCCCCCACGGGAACACCGAGTCGTGCCGGGACTGCACCACCCGGTCGGTCAGGTACCGCAGCGGCGCACCGACCGCCGCGCCGGCCACCACCAGCAACCAGTTCACGCCCCGGCCTCCCCGGCTTCGCCGCGCGGACCCGCCGCGCCGTCCGCGGACGGCCCGCCGCGGCCCGCGTACCGGACCACCTCGCACCGGTCCAGCAGCACCAGCCCCTCCGCCACCAGCCCGTCCAGCTGCGGCAGGAAGGCCCGCACCCGCTCCTCCGTGTCCACGATCACCACCGCCACCGGCAGGTCCTCGCTCAGCGACAGCAGCCGCGCCGTGTGCACCAGGGACGACGCCCCGAAACCCTCGATCCCCCGGAACACGCTCGCCCCGGCCAGCCCGGCGGCCCGCGCCCGGTGCACGATCTCGCTGTACAGCGGGCGGTGCCGGCAGCGGTCGTTCTCGCCGACCAGCACCGTCAGCCGCAGCGCCTCCCCGCCCAGCCGCGACGACGCCGGACCGCGCCCCTGATCCGCCCCCGGTTCCGGTTCCGGCCCCCGCCCCGTCACGCCGACCTCCCCGCGCCGCGCCGGACCAGACGGCGCGTCACCCGGGACGCCCCCCAGACCGCCACCAGCGCCGCCACCGGCGTCCCGCCGAGGTAGGCCAGCCCGAGGCCCGGCCGTCCCTCCTCCAGCAGCCCGCGGATGTCCACCGCGTACGTCGAGAAGGTCGTGAACCCGCCCAGCACGCCGGTCCCGAAGAACGGCCGCAGCAACGGGTGCGCCGGACGGCCCTCGGTGACCACCACCAGGAAGACCCCGATCACCGCGCACCCGGCCACGTTGACCAGCAGCGTGGTCCACGGGAACGCCGCCGTCCCGGTCGGCCAGAGCAGCCCGGCCCCGTACCGGGCCGCCGCCCCCAGCGCCCCGCCGACCGCCACCACCGCCACCGCCGGCCCCTGCCCGCGCAGCGCCGACGGCCGCCGCGGGACCACCGTCCGCGACGGGTCTCCCACCGGGCCGTCCGGCACCACGCCCTCCGAGGTCGCCATGAGCCCATGAAACACCGCCGTCGACCGCCTGGCACACCGTCACCCCAGACCCGACAATGATCCGGTGGAGATGACCCGGGAAGACTTCGAGGTACTGGTCAGCGATGCGCTCGACCAGATCCCCCCGCAGCTCGCGGCGATGATGGACAACGTCGCGGTCTTCGTCGAGGACGAACCCGACCCCGCCGACCCCGAGCTCCTCGGCCTGTACGAGGGCACCCCCCTCACCGAACGCGGTGAGTGGTACGCCGGCGTGCTGCCGGACCGGATCCTCGTCTACCGGGGACCGACCCTCCGCCTCTGCGACAGCCGCGAGCAGGTCGTCGACGAGGTCCGCACCACGGTGATCCACGAGGTCGCCCACCACTTCGGCTTCGACGACCACGAGCTCGACGAACTCGGCTGGTCCTGAGCCCGCACCCCGACCGCGCGGCGCTCGCACCCGGGCCGGACCGCCCCACCGGCGCCCCACCGCCCACCTGGCCGAAACCCGTTTTGGCGATCCGCCCGGCATCCCATATGCTTCTCGACGTCCCCGAACGCTGGAGACAGCGGGACAGGCCGCAAGCCCTCATCGTCTAGTGGCCCAGGACGCCGCCCTTTCAAGGCGGTAGCACGGGTTCGAATCCCGTTGGGGGCACGCAGTACCGTAGTACAGTGCAGTAAGGCAAGACCTGGTGGAGCGACACCACCTCAGGTCCCGTGGAGCAGTTGGTTAGCTCGCCACCCTGTCAAGGTGGAGGTCGCGGGTTCAAGTCCCGTCGGGATCGCTCGTCTCGCAAGAGACGGTGCAGTACGGCCAGGTAGCTCAGTTGGTACGAGCGTCCGCCTGAAAAGCGGAAGGTCGCCGGTTCGACCCCGGCCCTGGCCACCGTACTGGGAAGGCCCCGGAGAGTTCACTCTCCGGGGCCTTCTGCGTGTGTCCGCAGGCGGGCCCGGGCCGAGCCGCGCGCGGCTCGGCCCGGGCCCGTCCGGGGGTTCCGGGCTGCGCGCTCCGGTACCCGGGGCGGTGGACCGCTCCGACCACAGGACCCGCGCACCCGGCCCCGGACGGGCGGCTCAGCCCTTCTGGGCCGCGAAGAGGGTGCCGTCCGCGCGGTAGAGGCTGACCCGGTACGTGGACGAGGTGCCGTCGGCGGCGATCCAACGGACGGGCGAGTCGCCGAGGGTCACGACGGCGGGCCGGGCGACGGTGCCGTCGGCCCACTTCACCTCGGCGTAGGAGACCTCGGGGGCGACCGTGAAGAAGCCCACCTCGGGGGCGCCGTAGAACGGGTCGTCGGTGCCGTTCTTGGCCCAGGCGTGGAAGGCGGCGCCGCCGGTGACGTCCTCGACCCCGCCGGGCGGGGTCGAGCCGGGCGGAGGGGTGCCCCAGAACGGGACGGCGCCCCGTACGGGCTGCTCGCTCGCCACGGACCGCGAGATCCGCTTGCCGTCCACGATCAGGGAGAAGACCACCTGGTCGTGGTCGGCGTGCCGGTACTGGTCGACGTAGTCCTGGGTCGGCGGGGAGTCGGTGGAGCCCGCCGCCTTGTCCTCCTCCCAGATCAGCCGGGCCTGCTGGAGGGCCTGTTCCTTGGAGACGGCCGGCCAGAGGGCCGCCCAGGCGGTCCACGGCTTGCCGTCCTTGGTGCCCGACGCCATCTGCACCCGGACCGGTGTGAACGGGTCCCGGGGGGCGGGCGGGGCGGTCTGGGTGGGTGTGGCGGCCGGAGCCTGTCCGGGGCCCGCCGCGGGCGAGAGCGGCGCGGACGCCGCGATCAGCGGCCCGGTACGGGACGACGGGCCGGGGCCGCCGTGGACGGCCGCGACGCCGCCGACGGCCGCGACCACGGCGAGCGCCGTCGCCCCCGTCAGCAGGGACCGCCGCCGCATCACCCTGCGGCGTCCTCCGGCCTGGACGGCGGTGTACGGCACGGGGCCGATCTGCACCGTCTCCGCCAGTCCGGAGAGCTCCCGGGCCACCGCCCCCGTTCCCTCGACCGCTCCGGCCGACCCTGTTTCGTCGCGGTTCACGCCGCACCTCCGATGCTCGTCCTGGTGTTGAGTGAGGAGAGCTCGCGCAGCTTGGCGATCCCCTTCGACGCCTGGCTCTTGACCGTGCCCACGGAGCAGCCCATGGCGGCGGCGGCCTGGGACTCGCTGAGGTCCTCCCAGTACCGGAGCACCACCGCCTGGCGCTGCCCGGGGGGCAGCGTGCCGAGCGCCTCCAGCAGCGCCGCCCGGTCGTCGACCCGTCCGAAGCCGTCCGGGCCGGACTGCTCGGGAACGGCGGTGACCAGCCGCTCGGGAAGCTTCCGCCGGAACCGGCGGGCGTGTTCGTTGATCAGGATCCGGCGCACGTACGCGTACGGATCGTCGGCCCGGGTGACCTTCCCCCAGGCCGCGTACGTCCGTTCCAGTGCCGTCTGGACCAGGTCCTCCGCCAGGTAGCGCTCCCCCGACAGCAGGAACGCCGTGCGCATCAGACGTGGCCAGGCACCGGTCATGAACGCGTTGAACTCGAAGTCCCGCTCGGCCTTCTTGGCTCCCATGAGTACCTCCTCGCCCTCCCAGAGCCCGGGACGGTGGTGAACCGTTGCCCGGCGGGGAAGGACGAGGAGAAACGTACGTCGTGGCGGCCGGACGTCGGCCGGCGGCACCGCGCGGCCGGACGTCGGGCGGCGGGCGTCAGGCGGCGGGCGGGATGTTGAAGTTCAGGCGGAAGAGGTTCCCCGGGTCGTAGACGGCCTTGAGTTCGGTGAGCCGCCGGTGGACGTCCTCGGGGTAGGCGGTGCGGACGGTCGCCGGGTCGGCGGCGTCGAAGCCGAAGAAGTTGGCGAAGGCCCCGCCGGTGGACCACGGGCCGAGGCGTTCGTGCAGGGTGCGGTGGGCGGCGCGCAGGTCGTCGAGCCGGCCCGGTTCGATCAGGCTGGTGGAGAAGGCGAGGTAGCCGGCGTCGCGGCCGCCGACCGCGTTCGGCACGGCCGGCTCGCGGGAGTAGGCGCCGCCCTGGAGACGGACCTCGACGATCAGCGGACTGTCCGTGTCCGGCCCGGCGAGGTCGAGGAGGGTGTCCACCGTCTCGGGGGCGAGTTCCCGCAGCGCGGTGTTGCGGTCGTACGCGGGGTGCGCGAACGGCGGTTCGTGGTGGATGGTGCCGGCGTCCTGGAACGGCAGCTCGCGCACGGTGTCGAGCAGCGGGGTGCCGAGGGCGCGCAGCGGCTTGACCAGGTCCTCGCCCTGGTCGGCGGGGCCGCTCCAGGCGACCCGGAGGACGGCGGCGTACCGGCCGCGGAGCGGTTCGGGCAGCACGGGCAGGTCGGGGTAGCGGATCAGCTGGGCGGAGGTGGCGAGCTCCTCGGGAACCGTCCGGCTCCACTCGGCCCAGCCGTGCAGCGCGGCGGCGGCGGACTCGGCGGGGAAGTAGAGGCCGCCCCCGAACAGGGTCGCGACCGGGACGAGGTCGATCTCCATGGCGACGACGACGCCGAAGTTGTCCTTGCCGCCGCGCAGGGCCCAGAACAGGTCGGGCTCGGTGTCGGGCGTGGCGGTGCGCAGCCGGCCGTCGGCGGTGACCACGTCGAGGCGGCGGACGTGGTCGGCGGCGTACCCGTAGCGGCGGCCGAGCAGGCCGATGCCGCCGCCGAGGGTGTAGCCGACCGCGCCGACGTCGGGGTTGGAGCCGCTGAGCGGGGCGAGGCCGTGCGGTGCGGCGGCGGCGAGCACCTCGTGCCAGCGGACGCCGGCCGCGAGGGTGGCGGTGCGGGCGTCCGGGTCGACCGTGACGCCCTTCAGCCCCGCCGTGCTGATGACGAGCTGGCCGTCGGTGGGGACGGAGATGCCGTGGCCGGTGGCGCGGACGGCGACCGCGAGGCCGTGCTCGTCGGCGTACCGGACGGCGGCCGCGACGTCGGCGGTGTCGGCGGCGGCCACCACCAGTGCGGGGTGGTGGTCCAACGCGAGGTTGTATCCGGTCCGTTGGGCGTCGTAGTCGTCATCGCCCGGCCGGTACACCGGCCCTGTGGTCTCGATCATGCCGGGAGGCTAACCCGGTCGCGGGCGGAGCAATCCCGTCCGCATCCGCTCTCTGTCAGGTCGGCCCGGAAGGCTTGTTGACGGAGCGTCACCATCGGCCGTGCGGGGAGGCCCCGGGAGGGGGCGGGCCGGGGTGGCCGCCCGCGACGAGGACCGTCGCGGGCGGCGGGACCCGGCCGCGGCCTCCCCCCGGGGCCGCGGCCGGGCCGTCCGTCGCGGGCCTCAGCGGCCGGCGTCGGAGGCGCGGGTCATGATCTCCAGGTTGTGGCCGCTGGGGTCCTCGAAGTAGGCGCCGCGCCCGCCGTACCAGTCGTTGGTGCGGCCGGCGTGGCGGTGGAACGGGTCGGCCCAGAAGGTGAGCCCGCGGGCCCTGACCCGGTCGAGGATCTCGTCGAACTCCGTGTCGTCGACCAGGAAGGCGTAGTGCCCGGTGGTGATCGGGCCGTCGACCCGCATGACGTCGAGCGCGACGTCGTTGCTGAGCCGGACGATCTGGAAGGGCTCGCTGTAGACCGGGTCGGCGAGGCCCAGGATGTCGGCGAGGAAGCGCGCGGACTCCTTGTCGTCGCGCGCCGGAACGATCGTGTGGTTCAGCTGAACGGCCATGGAACGCTTCCCTCCGGGTGGTTCTGGACGTGCCACCGAGCGTAGGACTTCAAGTCCGCTTCACCTCAAGCATGTCGTAAACTACACGATGTAGTGCACTGCAAGGAGGTTATTCCGATGGTCGAACAGACCGCGACGGCACCGGTTTCGGCCACGCCGGCCACGCCGGACGCCACGGCGGCCCAGGCCGCCCCGGCGACACCGGCCACTCAGGCCGCCGGTCACCGCGGCATGCCGGAGAAGCGGGTGGCCATCGCCCGCGCCGCGCGCACCGTGTTCGGCCGCGAGGGTTTCACCCGCACCAGCGTGGACGCCATCGCCGCCGAGGCCGGCGTCTCCAAGCGGACCATCTACAACCACTTCGCCGACAAGGAGCAGCTGTTCCAGTCGGTGATCCTGGAGGGCGCCTCCACGGTGGCCGCCACCCAGGCGAAGATCGCCGACCGCCACCTTCGGAAGATCGTCGACCTGCGCGGCGACCTGATCGACTTCGGCCTGGACCGGGTCGGGTCGCTGACCACCTTCGCCGAGCACTGGGCCCTGGTCCGGACGATCGAGGCCGAGGCCCTGCACATCCGCCCGGCCGTCCTGGAGGCCTGGCAGGAAGCCGGGCCCCGCGAGACGCACCGGGTGCTCACCCACTGGATGACCGAGTTCGCCGACCGCGGGCTGCTGCTGGTGCCGGACCCGGACGAGGCGGCCCGCCACCTCAACCTGCTGACCTTCATCGCCGTCGCCCAACCCACCTTCTACGGTGCGATCCCGATGCCGGCGGAACGGATCGCCGAGGTCGTGGCGAGCGGGGTGACGGCGTTCCTCAAGGTGTACCGCGCCACCGGAGCGACCACGTGACCGGACGGACCACGCCGACCGCTCGACCGCTCGACCGCTTCACCAGCACGTGAGCACGTGACCGCTTGACCGTTTGACCGCTTGACCGTCGAAGCCGCCAGGGGGGCCGCGCAGATGGAACTGACCGTCGTCGACGTCGTACCGGGAACGCCTGCGCTGACCCGCGACGTCGCACCGCTGATCGGCGCCCTGCGGCCGGCGCTCGGCCCGGACGGGTTCGTCGCGTTCGCCACCGAGGCGCACGGCCAGGGGCTGGTGTTCACGGCCGCGTACGACGCCCGCGGGCGCTGTCTGGCGGTGGCCGCGCACCGGGTGCTGGCCACCAGCCGGGGGCGGCTGTTCTTCGTCGACGACCTGGTGACCGCGCCCGAGGCCCGGTCGACCGGGGTCGGCGGGCGGCTCTTCGCGGTCCTCCGGGAGCGGGCCCGGGCCGCCGGCTGCGTGCGGATCGAGCTGGACTCGGGCACGGCCAACCACGGCGCGCACCGCTTCTACCACGCGCACCGGATGGCCGTGACCGCCCTGCACTTCGGCCTGGAGGTGTAGCCCGGCGGGTCGCGGCACAGGTGGCGGGGCAGGTCACGAGCCGCCCCGACCCGACCCGCCCCGACCCGCGTGCGCCGGGAGCGTACCGGGGCCGCCACCCGCCGCCCGACCGGCCGGCCGCTGATCTGTCAGGTCCACCACCGGACTTGACGGACCCGCCGGGCGACCTTTGACCCTCCCGCACGCCGCCGCCCAGGATTCCGGCCATGGGAGAAAACACCGCAGAAATCGCGCCCCTTTTCGCATCCCGCGCCGAGCTCCGGATTTCCGCCGGACCGGCCGAGGTCTATTCGGTGATCAGCGACCTCCCGCGCAGCGGCGAGTGGAGCCCGGAATGCCAGGGCGGCAGCTGGATCTCCGGCGAGCCCGGAGCGGTCGGTTCGGTGTTCCGCGGCGAGAACCTGCGCAGCCCGGACGTGGTCTCCTGGGCGCCGGTGGTCCGCGGCACCTGGTTCACCCACGCCGAGGTGCTCGCGGCCGACCCGGGCCGGACCTTCCGCTGGGCCATGCGGGACAGCGGCGGACGGGCCCAGGACAGCGTCTGGGCCTTCGACATCGAGGCCGACGGCGACGGCAGCCTGCTGGTGCACCACTTCAGGATGGGCACCGCCACCGAGGGGATCCGCGGGATCACCGCGGAGATGGACGCGGACGCGAAGCGTCGGTTCTTCGCCGAGTGGGGCGAGAAGGTGGCCGGGGACCTCGGCGTGACCCTGGAACGGATCAAGCAGGTCGTCGAGAAGGGCTGACGGAGCCCGGGTGCCGTTCGCGGCACATCCCGGCCGCCGACCCGACCGCCCGTCCCCGACACCCCGCCCGGTCGCTCACGGCAGCCTTCCCGGCCGCCTCCCCACACCCCTCCCGGCCGCCTTCCCGGCCGTCTCCGGCCTCCGTGTGTCTGTGCACACCTCTGAACAGCGCTTGAAATGCCTTTCGATCCCCCCCTGAAAGAAAACCCGAAACCCACGAGAGGGCGGAACGGTGCTACTTCAGCGCATTGCCAACCGGGGCATCCGGCTGGGCACGCTCTTCGAGCGGGCCGCCGTCCGGAACGGCGCGAACGTGGTGATCCTCGACCACGACCTCGACATCGCCCCCGACCTGGGGCGGCGGGCCACCGTCGCCGAGATCGCCGACCTGGTCGACGACTTCGCGTCCCGGCTCTGGGCCGCCGGGGTCCGCCCGGGCCGCCGGGTGGTGGTCTACAAGTCGAACAGCTTCGACATCACCCTGCTCGCCTGCGCGGTGGCGCGGACCGGCGGCGTCCCGGTGCTGCTGTCCCCGAAGCTGGACGGCGAGACCGTCGCCGAACTGATCCGCCGCACCGACGAGCCGTTCCTCGTCACCGACCAGGAGAAGCTCGAACAGGAGCTGCCCGCCGAGGTGTTCGGACTGGCGCACACCGTCCTGCTGACCAAGGGCGGCCACCCCGACGGGATCGGGCTGGCCGGGCTGGCCGGCTCGCCCCGGATCGCGCCGGTGACCATGCCGCCGGAGCACCCGACGCTGATCACCCACACCTCCGGCACCACCGGTACGCCCAAGCTGGCCGTCCACACCGGCCGGACCCTGGAGGCCCGGTACCGCCCGCAGGCGACCGTCGTCCGGCCGCTGGTCCCCGGCCGCGAGACGATCGCGATGCACGTCTCCTTCGTCCACTCGCGGCTGATCACCGCCCTGGCGATCTCGCTGTTCCGCGGCTTCCCGATCCTGGTGCTGGCCGATTCGGACCCCCGGCACGTCGGCGACCTGTTCGCCCGGCTGCGGCCGGGGATCCTGGAGGCGCACCCCAACTCCTTCATGGAGTGGGAGGAACTGGCCGAGGACCCGCGCCGCCCGCTGGCCAACGTCAAGCTGTTCTCCTCCACCTTCGACGCCATCCACCCGCGCACCGTGCAGACCATGCTGAACGCCTCGGCGCGCCGCGCCCCGGTGTTCGGCCAGCTGTACGGGCAGAGCGAGGTCGGTCCCGCGGTGGTCCGGTCCTTCTCGAAGCGGCGCGGCCCGGACGCGGACGGCCGGTGCGTGGGCATGCCGTTCCCGGGCTTCACCGACGTCCGGGTGGTCAGCCGGAACGGCGCGCCGCCGTCGGCCGAGAACCCGGGGTTCATCGAGGTGCGCAGCGACGGCCGGATCGTCACCTACCTCGGTGAGCAGGAGCGGTACGACAAGCAGGTCAACGACGGCTGGTGGCGGATGGGTGACGTCGGCTACCGCACCCGGTGGGGCTGTGTGCACCTGCTGGACCGCGAGGTCGACGTGATCGAGGGCTTCGGCTCCACGCTGGCGGCCGAGGACACCCTCTTCGCCCGGCTGGCCGACCTGGCCGAGGTGGTCATCATCCCCGGGCCGGACGGGCGGCCGGTCCCGGTCGTCTGCACCAAGGACGACCGCCCGCTCGACCGCACCGCCTGGCGGGCCGCGGCGGCGGGCCTGCCGCCGATGGCCGACCCGGTGCAGTGGAAGCTCGGCGAGCTGCCCGCCACCGCCACGACCAAGATCAAGCGGCTGGAGCTGGCCCGCCGGCTGGCAGCCGCCGAGGACGGCGGGGCGGGCCGATGAGCGCGCTCCCCGAACGGGACGGGCAGCCCCCGGCCGCGCCCCCCGACACGCTCCCCGGCGCCCCGGCGACCGTCGTCGTGGTCGGCGGCGGGATCGGCGGCCTGGCCACCGCCCTGGCGGTCAGCCGGGCCGGCCACCGGGCCGTCGTCCTGGAACGGGCCCCCGAGTTCGCCGAGATCGGGGCCGGCATCCAGATCGCCCCCAACGGCATCCTCGCGCTGGAGCGGCTCGGCCTCGGCGACGCCGTCCGGGCGGCCGGTGTCCACATGGCCGAACTCCGCTTCATGGACGGCGTGACCGGCGAGCACGTCACCAGCCTGACGCTCACCGAGCGCTACCGGCGGCGGTTCGGCAACCCGTACGTGGTGGTGCACCGCGCCGAACTGCACGGGCTGCTGCTGAAGGCCTGCCTGGCCGACGCGCGGATCGACCTGCGCGCCGCGACCGCCGTCACCGGCTACCGGCAGGACGGGCGCGGCGCCACGGCCCTGCTGGCCGGCGGCGGGACGGTCGCCGGGGACGCGCTGATCGGGGCGGACGGCATCCACTCGGCGGTCCGTGCCCAGCTGGTCGGCGACGGCGAGCCGAGGATCTCCGGGATCACCGTCTACCGGGCGATCGTCCCGATGGAGCGGGTGCCCGAGGAGCTGCGGCTGCCCACCTCGGTCACCTGGTGGGCGGGTCCGCACTGCCACTTCGTCCACTACCCGATCGCGGGCGGCGCCTTCCTCAACCTCGCCGCCTCCCGGGACAACGGCGCGACCGAGGCGATCGCCGGCGTGGCGGTCGGCGAGGAGCTGGTCCACGCCCAGCTGGCCGGTCTCACCGCGCCGGCCGCCCGCCGGCTGCTGGCCCTCGGCGAGGGCTGGCGCTCCTGGGTGCTGGTGGACCGCGACCCGGTGGACGGCTGGACCGACGGGCGGGTCGCGCTGCTCGGCGACGCCGCCCACCCGATGCTGCACTACGCGGCGCAGGGCGCCTGCCAGGCGCTGGAGGATGCCGTCCTGCTTGGCGAGTTGATGGTCCAGACCACCGAACTCACGGACACGCTCGAACGGTTCGCCGCCGAACGGCACGCCCGCACGGCGGCGATCCAGCGCGCGGCCCGCGAATCGGTCCGGCTCTGGCACCCGGCCGGGGAGGACGCGACGGCCCGCAACAAGCTGCTCGGCGGCCTCTCCGAGGACGAACTGCACGAGCACGTGGCCTGGATGCACGACATCCGGCCCTTTCCATCAATGGATCATCACAACTACGATGGCGAGCCGTGGGCATGATCGATCGCCATCTCCAGATCTGCGTCATCGGCGCAGGTCCGCGCGGCCTCTCGGTACTGGAGAGGCTCTGCGCCAACGAACGGAAGTCACCGGCCGGGTGCGCCGTCACCGTGCACGTCGTCGACCCTGCGGCGCCGGGGGCGGGCCGGGTCTGGCGCACCGACCAGTCCCGGCACCTGCTGATGAACACGGTCGCCTCGCAGATCACCGTCTACACGGACGACAGCGTCCGGGTGGAGGGGCCGATCGAACCCGGTCCGAGCCTCTACGAGTGGGCCACGTCCCTCTCCAAGGGCGAGCATCCGGGCGGGTACGACGAGCGGACCCTGGCCGAGGCCGCCGACCTCGGCCCCAACACCTACCCCACCCGGGCCTTCTACGGGCAGTACCTGAACGACGCCTTCCTCGCCGTGGTGGCCGGCGCCCCGCCGTCCATGACCATCCGCGTCCACCGCTCCCGGGCGGTCGCGATGGCCGACGCGCACGGCGTTCCCGGCGGGCCGCAGGGCGTCCGGCTGGAGGACGGCACCCGGCTCAACAAGCTGGACGCCATCGTGCTCGCCCAGGGGCACGTGTCGGCCCGGCTCACGCCCCGCGAGGCCCGCACCGCCAGCCTCGCGCGGATCCACCACCTGACCTACGTCACCCCCACCAACCCGGCCGACGTCCAGGTGGCCGTCCGGCCCGGTCAGACCGTGCTGCTGCGCGGCCTGGGCCTCAACTTCTTCGACCACATGGCGCTCTTCACCCTCGGCCGGGGCGGCCGCTTCGAACGGGTCGGCACCGGCCCCGCCGACGAACGCCGGCCGGGCGACGGGCAGCCGGGCGACGGGCAGCCGGAAGGCAGGCTGGTGTACCGGGCGTCCGGCACCGAGCCCCGGCTCTACGCCACCTCCCGGCGCGGCATCCCGTACCACGCGCGCGGCGAGAACGAGAAGGGCGCGTACGGCCGCTACCTGCCCCGGCTGCTCACCCCCGAGGTGATCGCCGAGCTCCGCGGACGCGCCCGCCGGGGCGAGCCCGCCCGGTTCGCCACCGACCTGTGGCCGCTGATCTCGCGCGAGGTGGAGTCCGTCTACTACGGCGCCCTGCTCACCGCGAGGGGGCGCGGCGCCGAGCGCGAGGAGTTCACCGACCGGTTCCTGACCACCGACGACCCGGCCGGGCTGCTCGACGCCCACGGTGTCGAGGAGTCCGGGCGGTGGAGCTGGGAGCGCCTCTCCCGGCCCTACGCCGGACGGGAGTTCGCCGACCGCGCGGAGTTCCGCGACTGGCTGCTCGACTACCTGCGCCAGGACGTCGCCGAGGCCCGGGCCGGCAACCTGAGCGGCCCGCTCAAGGCCGCCCTGGACGTGCTGCGCGACCTGCGCAACGAGGTCCGGCTCGCGGTCGACCACAGCGGCCTGGAGGGCAGCTCGCACCGCGACGACCTGGAGGGCTGGTACACCCCGCTGAACGCCTTCCTCTCGATCGGCCCGCCGACCGAGCGGATCGAGCAGCTGATCGCCCTGGTCGAGGCCGGGGTGCTGGAACTGCTCGGCCCGGGCACCGAGATCCGCATCGACCCGGTGGACCCGGCCTTCACGGCGCACTCCGCCACCGTGCCGGGGGAGCCGGTCCGGGCCTCCGTGCTGATCGAGGCCCGGCTGCCCGAACCCGACCTGCGGCGCACCGACGATCCGCTGCTGCGGCACCTGCTGGAGACCGAGCAGTGCACCACGTACCGGATCGACGGGGAGCACGGGAACGGCTACGAGACCGGCGGCCTCGCCGTCACCGAGCGGCCCTACCGGCTGCTGGACGCCCGCGGACGGGCGCACCCGCGCCGGTTCGCGTACGGCATACCGACCGAGTCGGTGCACTGGGTGACCGCCGCGGGCATCCGCCCCGGCGTCGACTCGGTGACCCTCGGCGACTCGGACGCGATCGCCCGCGCGGTGCTGGCCCTGCCGCTGGTGTCCGAGGTGCCGGCCGAGGTGCGGCCCCAACCGGCCGAGACCGACCTGAGAGGCGTCGTGATATGACGGACAGCCACCTTCCGCCGCAGGAATCCGCGGCGAACGGGACCGGACCGCAGGAGACCGGAGCGCAGGGGAGCGGACCGCACGGGACCGGAGCGGAGGCCGACCAGGACTCCGGACTGCTCTCCCCCGTCCGCGCCGGCACCCCGGTCGAGCGGGCCGTCGGCGACCGGGCCTGGCTCCAGGCCATGCTGGACGCCGAGGCCGCGCTGGCCCGCGCCCAGGCGGGGCTCGGCACCGTCCCCGTCCCGGCCGCCGCCGCGATCACCGCGGCCGCCCGGGCCGAACGGTTCGACCTCAGGGCGCTGGCCCTGGCCTCCCGGGAGACCGCCAACCCCGTCGTCGGGCTGGTCCAGGCGCTGACCCGGGTGGTCGCCGCCGAGGACCCGGCCGCCGCCGAGTACGTGCACCGCGGTTCGACCAGCCAGGACATCTTCGACACCGGCGCGATGCTGGTGGCGGCCCGGGCGCTGCGGCTGGTCCGGGCCGACCTGGACCGCACCGCCCGGGCGCTCGCCGCGCTGGCCGCCGAGCACCGGGACACCGTGCTGGCCGGACGCACCCTGGCCCTCCAGGCGGTGCCGACCACCTTCGGCCTCAAGGCTGCCGGCTGGCGCCAGCTGGTGCTGGACGCCGACCGGCGGCTGGCGGCCGTCCTGGCGGACGGTCTGCCCGTCTCCCTCGGCGGCGCCGCCGGCACGCTGGCCGGCTACCTGGAGTACGCCCGGCTGGACGGCCCGGACCCGGACGTCGACGCCGGTGCGTACCTCGACCGGCTGGTGGACGCGTTCGCCGCGGAGACCGGGCTGGCCCGCCCGGTGCTGCCCTGGCACGCGCTGCGCACCCCGATGGCCGACCTGGCCGCCGCCCTGGCCTTCACCGCCGGCGCGCTGGGCAAGATCGCGGTGGACGTGCAGTCGCTGACCCGGACCGAGGTCGGCGAGGTGGTCGAGCCGGCCGCGGCAGGCCGCGGAGCCTCCTCCGCGATGCCGCACAAGCGCAACCCGGTACTGGCCACCCTGCTGCGCAGCGCCGCGCTCCAGGTGCCGGTGCTGGCCGCCGGGCTGACCCAGTGCCTGGTGACCGAGGACGAGCGCTCCGGCGGCGCCTGGCACGCCGAGTGGCTGCTGCTGCGCGAGTGCCTGCGGCTGGCCGGCGGCGCCGCGCACACCTCGGTGGAGCTGGCCGAGGGGCTGCTCGTCCGGCCGGAGCGGATGCGGGCCAACCTCGGGCTCACCGGCGGGCAGCTGGTCTCCGAGCGGATCGCGGCCCGGCTGGCGCCGAAGCTCGGCAAGGCGGTGGCCAAGCAACTGCTCACCGAGGTCTCGCTGACGGCGGACCGGGAGGGCCGTGCGCTGGCCGACGTCCTCGTCGAACAGGCCGAACTGGCAGGCCGGTTCACCCCGGCGGAGATCGCCGAGCTGTGCGACCCGGCCGGTTACACCGGCGCGGCCGGCGCGCTGGTCGACCGGGCGGTCGGTTCCTGACCTCCCGCGACCGCACGGGAAGGCCCCCCGCTCCCGGGGGGCCTTCCCGTGCCCGCGTCCGCGTCGTCCCGCGGCCGCCCGGCACCCCGACCGCCCGGTACCGCGACTGCCCGGTGCCGTGACTGCCCGGTACCGCGTCCGCCGGGCTCAGTCCCGGATGACGGTCTTGGTCCGCATCAGGAACTCCCCCAGGTAGCCGTCGTGCGGCACCCCCGGCCGGAGCCAGTACGTCGGGTGGTCACCCCGGTAGACGTTGCTGATGCTCGGCTCCCGGAGCAGCCGGTCGAACAGCGCGTCGTCCCGGGTGATCGCGGTGAGCACCAGGGAGTTGCGCAGCGGCGCGACGCCCGCCTCCTGGCTCCACGGCGCCACCCAGACGCAGGGGAAGGCGAGCTCGATGCCCGCCTGCTCGGCGTCGGGCCGGTCCAGCTGGTGCACGGCGGGCCGCAGCACCGCGCTGCCGTCGCCGAGTTCGGCGACCACGCCGTCCCCGCCGAGCCAGGCCCGGGTGCCGGCCGCGCGGCGCAGCAGGAACGCCTCGATCGCCCGGGCCTCCGCCACCGGCTGCACGGAGAGCACCGCCTTCTCGTCCTCCGGCGGCAGGCTGGGGATGACGGCCAGCCGCTCGGCGATCGCCCGGGCGAGCGGCGCCGGGTCGCCCTCGATCAGGACGGCGGTGGCGTTGATGCAGGCGACGCCGCCCTGGTGGCTGATCGAGTCGACGATGGTGTCCAGGTGCGCGCGCCAGTCGGTGTCCGCGGTGACCAGGATCTTGGAACGGCCGGGGCCCTGCGGCAGGACGGTGCTGCCCGCGTACTTGCGGACCACCTCGTCGCCGCCGTAGACCATGCCGAGGTCGGCGCCGTTCAGGATCTCGTCGGCCGCCTCGTGGTCGGTGGGCAGCAGCATCACCTGGTCGGCGCCGAAGCCGGCCAGCCGCAGGGCGGTGACCAGCCGGTGCGGGGTGAGCGGCTCGCGCCGGGAGGGCCGGACGGCGACCCGGTAGCCGAGTGCCAGTGCCTCCAGCCAGAGTCCGTGCGGGCCCGGGTGGTTGCCGGCCGCGTGGACGGCGAAGACGTCGCCGCGCCTGGTCCAGACGGCGCTGCCGTCGAGGGTGGCGCCGTCCCGCCAGTCGCTCACCGAGCCGACCGGCTGGGCCCGGTGGGCGACCCAGCCGGCCTTCCCGGCCGAGTCGGCGATGGACCGGACGGCGTCGCGCACGACGCCGATCGGCACCCCGGAGACCCGGGCCACGGCCCGCTGGTAGGCGGGGAGGTCGAGGCCGTCGATGGTCGCCTCGGTGAAGATCCGCCCGGCCCGGGCCAGCGCGGCGAACCGCTCGGCGGCCGGCAGGGACTCGGCGGCGTGCAGCGCCCGCATCGCCCGGGTGACGAACAGCCTCGGTACGAGGCTGAGTTCGGCGAACGGCGCACCGGTGACGTCGGCGACGACGGTCCGCCGGCGGGCCCGGAAGGGCTCGCCGGGGCCGAGCGCGTCCAGTTGCAGGAGCCCGGCGGGCTCCGGGGGCACGTCCGCCCCGTGGGGCCCCGGCTCCCGGGACCCGGCGGGCTGCAGCGGTCCGGCCATCAGTAGACCCCCTCGATCACGGTCTCGTTGTCGAACTCCCGGACCGGGGCGATGTCCGCCACCGAGTCGCCGAGCTGCCCGGGCAGCGGGGCGATCCTGGTGCCGAGGTCACGCTCCAGGTTGTTGGGCATCAGCAGGCTCTTGGAGACGTGGTGCATGACCACCTGGCCGCGTTCGCCGAAGTCGACCGTCCGGCCGGTCTCCGGGTCGATCACGCCGAAGCTCATGTACGGCGAGTACGGGTCGTAGACGCAGGGGTCGTCGTCGGTCAGCCCGTGCCGCTCGCTGGCGTTGCCGAGGATCATGGTCGAGCCGTAGCCGCTGTAGAGCACGGCGTCGGGGAAGATCTCGGTGCGGTACAGGTGGCGGGTGTCCGGGTCCATCTGGGTGCCGACCCAGTTGATCGCCCGGACCTTCTCGCCCACGAGCTTGGCGAGGCCGTCCCGGCGGGCGATCCGCTCCAGGACGGGCGGGGTGCACATCAGCACCCCGACGTCCTGGGTCTCCAGCAGGTAGGCGACCTGGTCGACGATGTGCTCGGCGTACGCGCCGGCCTCGGCGGCCCTGCCGTCGGAGATCAGCTTCTTCACCCAGCGCGGGTCGAGGTCGACGGTGAACGAGAGGCCGCCCCGGTAGGCGGTCTGGGCCTTGATGACGTCACCGACCATGTGCGGGCCGGTGGGCGCGACGACCAGCCAGTTGACGCCCTGCGGCACGCCGTGGCCGTCGAGCTGGGCGCTGGACCAGCCGAGCAGCCGGTCCAGCCAGTCGCGCAGCAGCACGATCCGCTTGGGCGCGCCGGTGGTGCCGCCGCTCTCGTAGACGCCGAGCACGTCGGGGCGGTCGCCGTAGCCGCGCGGGACGAGGTCCTCGACACGGGCGGTGCGCAGTTCGTTGGCGAGGTTGGGGAACTTCGCGAGGTCGGCGTGGGTGCGGACCTCGGTGAGCGGGTCGAAGCCGAGGGAGCCGGCCCTGGACAGCCAGAACGGGGAGCCGGTCGCGGGCGAGAAGTGCCAGCGCATGGCGGCGCGCAGGTACTCCTCGGGGTCGGGCACGGCGTCGAACGGGAGGTCCAGCACCGGGTCGGCGGCGGGATCGTCGACAGGAGACACAGCGGTCCTTCCAGGGGTGGGGTTCAGCGGTCGGTGCCGGGCGGGTTGTCGATGGCGTAGCGCCAGCGGCCGTCGGCGCCGCGCCGGGCGACGTCGGTGGCGGTGCCCTCGGACCGGAACGGCCCGTCCGGCCCCTCGCCCTCGATCAGGTAGTCGCCGATCAGCAGGGCGAGGTCGCCGTTCTCGTAGCAGTGCCGGAGGGTGATCCGGATCGGCAGGCCGAGGGCGAGGAAGCGGCCGGTCGCGGCGCGCCGGTCGTCGCCGGTCAGCGGGGTGCCGGGCCGGTCGACGAGGACCGCGCCGGGCTCGAAGAGCTCCTCGACGGCCGCCCGGTCGCCGGTGTTGAAGGCCGCGACGAAGGCGGCCGGCAACCGCGCCGGATCGGTGGGCGCCGGGTGCACCGGCTGCGCCGGTCGCCCGGTCGCGGTGCGGGGTTCGCTGGTGGTCATGGCGGTCATCCCGTCTGGACGCCGGCGGTGACGCCGCCGCCCGGCTGGTCGGGCAGCCGGTCCAGGCTGAACCCGAAGTGGGTCTTGTACGCCTCCAGGACGGCGGCGTCGCCGACGAACTCCTCGGTGGAGCGGTCGCTGCCGGCGACCGTGGAGAGCTGGTTGCCCTTGAGGGTGATCCGGCCGTCCTCGGTCCGCAGCGAGCAGAACACGTCCTGCAGGAAGGGGGATTCGGGCGCGGTGCGGTACCACCAGAGGGTCGGCCGGAAGTCCTCGATGCGCACCGGGCGGTCCTCCAGGCGGTACAGCGGCTTGCCGTTGAGCAGGACGTCGAAGCCGCCGCCCTCGACGTCGGCGAGCTGGAAGTCGCCGTCCGGGTCGTGCTGGACCTCGCGGGAGGCCAGCCGGAGCGGGCGCCGGCTGTTGCGGCCGAAGCCGGTGTCGACGAGCCACTGCTCGCCGTCGACGGTGACCCGCAGGGCCAGGTGGCACAGGGCCGCGCCGAGCGTGCCGCCGGGCCGGTGGACCCGGCCGGGGAGGATCTCGACCTGGTAGCCGAGGGCGGTGAGCAGGAACGAGAGGGCCGGGTTGACCTCGTAGCAGCCGCCGCCGCGGCGCTGGCGGACGATCTTGTCGAGGACCTGCTCGTCCATGTGGATCGGCTCGTCGAGGTGGTAGCCGAGGTTCTCGAACGGCACGGACAGCACGTGCCGCTCCTGGATGCGGGTGAGCGCGTCGAGGTCGGCCCGCTCGGGCCGTTCGGCGCCGATCCGGGCGAGGTACGCGTCCACCATGGCGTCGTCCAGCACGGTGATCTCCTTGTCGGTCGTTCGGTCGAACCGGGTGGGAAGGTGCGGGCGGTACGGACGGGGGGTGCTGAGGGGGGTGCTGAGGGGGAGAGCGGGGGCCGGCCCGGGCCGGGGCCGTCACCAGCGCAGCAGGGCGAGGCCGATCGCCATGCCGCCGCCGAAGCCGGCCAGCAGCACCAGGTCCCCGGGGGCGAACCGGCCGGCCCGGGCGGCCCGGTCGAGGGTGACGGCGATCGAGGCCGAGCCGGTGTTGCCGTACTCCTCGACCGTGGTGCACGTCCGTCCGACGGGGATGCCGAGCCGGTCGGCCAGGTCGGCGAGCAGCAGCCCGTTGGCCTGGTGCGGGACGAAGCCCGCCAGGTCCCCGGGGGCGACCCCGGCGTCGGCCAGGAAGGACCGGACCGCCTCCGGGAGCCGGGTCTCGACGAACTCGCGCACGCCGCGGCCGTCCATCCGGAACCAGTGCAGGCCCTGGGCGAGGGTGTCGGCGCTGGCGGGCAGCCGGCTGCCCCCGGCCGGGACGCCGATCAGTCCGCGGTCGGCGCCGAACCCGGCCAGCCGCCCGGCGAGCAGGCCCCGGCCGGGTGCCGGGGCCGGGCCGAGCACCACCGCGCCGGCTCCGTCGCCGAACAGCACCGCGGTCCGGCGGTCGGTGGGGTCGAGGATCCGCGAGTAGACGTCGGTGCCGACCACCAGCGCGTACCCGGGGGCGGCGTCGCCGAGCATCCGTTCGGCGGCGGTGAGGGCGAAGACGAAGCCACTGCAGACCGCGTTGACGTCGAAGGCCGCGGTGCCGGGGGCGGCGCCGAGCCGGTCGGCGACCACGCTGGCGGTCGGCGGCTGCGGGGAGTCGGGGGTGGAGGTGGCGACCATGATCAGCGCGAGGTCGGCCGGGTCCACCCCGGCGTCCGCCAGCGCCGCCCGGCCGGCCGCCACCGCGAGGTCGCTGGCGGCCTGGTCGGGCCCGGCGCGGCGGCGCCGGACGATTCCGGTCTTCCGGGCGATCCATTCCCCGGTGACACCGGCCGGGGCGGCGGCCTCGGAATTGCTCACCACCCGGGCCGGCAGGTACGAGCCGGTTCCCAGGACGGCGACTCCCGTGTGCGTGCGACCCTTCCCGGGAATTCCCGTCGTTATCATCCTTGTCCCCTCGATCGGATCGGACACCGGGCTCCGACGCATCGTCAGGCGCCGGGAATGGACGGGCCGTAGGAGCCGGTGCCCGCCCGCAGGACGGACCCCGGATCGGCCGGGACGGACGGGGCGGACGGGGCGGACGGGCCGCCCAGCACGTGGGCGATCAGGTCGCCGATGATCCGCACGCCGTCGCGGGTGAGCACCGACTCGGCGTGGAACTGCACCGAGGCGAAGTGCGGGCCGCGCAGCGCGTGCACCTCCCCGGTGGCGGCGTCCCGGGCGACCCGGACGGCGCCGCCGGGCACGGTGAACGTCCCCTCCGGCCCCGTTCCCCCGGTCCAGGAGGCGGCGAAGGTGTTGTAGAAGCCGACCCGCTCACCGGCGCCGAAGAGGTCGATCTCCCGCTGGACGCCCTGGTTGGGCGTCTCCCGGCGGACCAGCGGCAGCCCGAGTTCCGCGCAGAGCACCTGGTGGCTCAGGCAGACCGCCAGGAACGGCCGCCGCTCGGCGAGGAACTCCTTCACCCGGGAGCGGAGATGGGCGATCTTCGGGTGGGCGGTGTCCCGCGGGTCGCCGGGCCCGGGGCCCAGCACCACCAGGTCGACCCCGTCCGGCGCGTACGGCCGGTCGAACCGCCGGACGTCGACGTCGAGGCCGAGCGCCCGCAACTGGTGGTCGATCATCGCGGTGAAGGTGTCCTCGGCGTCCACCACCAGCACCTGGCGGCCGGCCAGCTCGGCGCGGGCGAAGGACCGCTCGACGGAGCGCTCGAAGGACCCCTCTCCGTCGTCGGCGAGCCAGAACCCGGCCAGCGTGCGGTTACGCCCGGCCAGCGCCTGCCGGACGCTCGGATGCGCGCCGAACCGGCCCCGGCCGCCGTCCTCCAGCGCGGCGAGCAGCCCGGCCGCCTTGGCCCTGGTCTCGGCCACCTCGGAGTCCGGGTCGGAGTGGCGGACCAGTGTCGCGCCGACGCCGATCCGCAGCCGGCCGGCCGCGTCGATGTCGGCGGTGCGGATCAGGATGCCCGAGTCCAACGCCCGCGCGCCCTCCGCGTCACGGCCGATCAGGGCGACCACTCCGCTGTAGTAACCCCGGCCCCCCGGTTCGTACTTGGCGATCACCCGGGCGGCGGACTCCAGCGGGCTCCCGGTCACCGTCGGCGCGAACAGCGTCTCGCGCAGCACCTCGCGCGGGTCCCGGTCGGTCCGGCCCTCGATGAAGTACTCGGTGTGCGCGAGCCGGGCCATCTCCTTCAGGTACGGGCCGACCACCCGGCCGCCCGTCGTGCAGATCCGGGCCATCATCTTGAGCTCCTCGTCGACCACCATGAAGAGCTCCTCGGCCTCCTTGCGGTCGGCCAGGAAGTCCATCAGGCCGTCGAGGTCGGGGCCCCGCTCCGGGTACCGGTAGGTGCCGCTGATCGGGTTCATCACCGCCCGCCCGCCGTGCACGCTGATGTGTCGCTCGGGGGTGGCGCCGACCAGCGTCCGCTCCCCGGTGTGCACCGCGAAGGTCCAGTAGGCGCCGGTCTCCCGCTGGAGCAGCCGGCGGAACAGGGTGAGTGCGGCGGCCGGGGTGTAGCCGGTGATCTCGGCGACGAACGAGCGCTTGACCACGAAGTTGGCGCCCGTCCCCTCGCCGATCTCCTCGCCGATCACCCGGCGGACGGTCTCCGCGTACTCCTCGTCGTCGGCGTCGAAACGACCGCCGGCCAGCGTGATCGGCACGTCGGGGAGGCGGGCGAACAGTTCGGCGAGCGGCAGGACGGCCTGCTCGGTGACGGTCAGCGCGAGCAGTGGGGTGCCGTCGTCGGGCGCCTCGAAGCCGCGCTCGGCGATCTGCCGGTAGGGGACCAGCGCCAGCACTTCGTGGCGCTTCCCCGCAGTCTCCCCGGCCCCGGCCCCGGCCCCGGCCGGTCCGGCGCGGCGGGCGGGGTCGGCGGGGTCGGCGGGGTCGGCGGGCAGCGGGAGGTCCGCCAGGGTGGCCGGTTCGGAGACCTCGCCGACCAGCAGGTCGACCAGGCCCGGCCCGGTCGCCTCCGGGCGGTGCAGCAGCGCGAAGGCCGGCGGGTGCTCGGCCAGCACCCGGTCCAGCAGCTCGCTCATCGGGTCACCGCCCCGGCCGTCGACGGGTCCGGGCTCGACGGGTCCGGGCTCGACGGGTCCGGGCTCGACGGGTCCACGGAGGCCCGGTCCGCGGACGACGGGCCACCCGTCACCGAGTCCCCGGTCACCGCGTCCGCGGTCAGCACCACGGCGCAGCGCCGGGCCGCGTACTCCAGGGCCATCCGGTGGTCCTCGGCCGTGAAGTCGGCCACCGCGTCGGCCACCAGGAAGGTCTGGATGTCGTTGGTGAACGCCTCGACGGCCGTCATCAGCACCCCGACGTGCGCGTACACGCCGCAGAGCACCAGCTGGTCCCGGCCGGCGGCCCGCAGCCGCGCCAGCAGGTCGTTGTTGAAGAAGGCGCTGTACCGCCACTTGGTGACCAGCCAGTCGGTCGGTCCCGGGGCGAGCCGGTCGACGATCTCCCGGTCCGCGGGGGCGGCCTGCATCCCCGGGCCCCAGAAGTCGGCCAGCAGGCCGCGCTGTTCGGGGGTCATGCCGCCCGGCTGCGCGGTGTAGGCCACCGGCACGTCGTGCGCGCGGGCCCAGTCCCGGAGCCGGACGGCGTTGGCGAGCAGCGGGCCGTCCTCGCCGAACGGCGCGAGGAAGTAGCGCTGCATGTCGTGCACGAGCAGGACCGCGCGGTCCGGATCGAGCGTCCAGCCGGCCGTGTTGGCGGGCAGGTCGGCCGCGGTGGGCAGCGGGTAGGGGGCGATCGCCGGGAGGCCCGGCCGCCGCGCCGGAGTGGGGAGGCCATTACGCACCGAGCCCGGCACCCCCGTCCACCGTGAGGTCGTGCAGGGTGATGTGGCCGGCCTCGTCGGAGAGCAGGAAGACGACGGCGTGCGCGACGTCCTCCGGCTCGGCGAGCTTGCCGAGCGGGATGCCGACCCGGTACGCGTCCGGCCGGCCCTCCAGGGTGCTGGCACGGCCGCTGTCGTCGTGCCACATGGAGCTGAGCATCGGGGTGTCGGTGGAGCCCGGCGCCACCAGGTTGCAGCGGATGCCGTACCGGGCGACCTCCAGGCCGAGGCTCTTGGTGAAGAGGGTCGCCGCGGCCTTGGAGGCCGCGTAGGCGGCCATCTCGCTGCGCGGGGTGGTGGCGGCGTTGGAGGCCACCGTGACGATCGCGCCGCTCCGGCGCGGGATCATCCGGTTGACCACGGCGCGGGAGACCCGGAAGACGCCGTCGGCGTTGACCGAGAAGGTGCTGTGCCAGTCCTCGTCGGTGAAGTCGCGGACCTCGCCGAGCCGGAGCACACCGGCGGTGTTGACCAGGTAGTCGAGCGGGCCGAGCCGCCGTTCGGCGGTGTCGACGGCCTCCTCGACGGAGGCGCTGTCGGTGACGTCGGCGGGGATCGCCACGACGGTGAGGCCCTCGGCGGTCAGTTTGCCGGCCAGCTCGGCGAGTCGACCGGCGTCCCGGTCGACGGCGGCGACGAGGACGCCGCGAGCGGCCAGGGCCCGGGCCACGGCGGCGCCGATGCCGCCGGCCGCGCCGGTGATGAGTGCCACCTTGTTCTGCATGTGCCAGACCTCCCTGGGGTCGGCCCGGGGGTGCGGGCCGGCAGTGTGGGTTGGGGGTTGTGCACGGTCGGACGGGACGGACCCGGGTCGGGTCCGCACCGGATCGGGTGGTGCGGGACAGCTGCTGCGGAACAGCTGCGGGGCAGGTCGTTCGGGACAGGTCGTTCGGGACAGGTGGTGCCGGACAGTGGTGCGGGGCGTGCGGGGCGGGCCGGACGGAACGGGGCGGGGCCCGTTGCCGTGCCCGGGTCAGGCCCGCCAGGCGGACACCACGGCGATGGCCTGGCCGGGGTTGAGCCGCGGATCGCAGAAGCTCGTGTACTTGTCACCGACCCGGCCGAGCCCGGTCTCGTCGTCGGCGCATTCGGTGACGTCGTCGGGCGTGGTCTCCAGGTGCAGGCCCCCGGCGGTGCCGCCCTCGGCACGGACCGCCTGCTGGAAGGCCTCGACCTCGCGGACGACGGTCTCCACCAGACGGGTCTTGAGGCCGTCGGGCCGGCTGAAGGTGTTGCCGTGCATCGGGTCGGTCAGCCAGACCACCGGGTGGCCGGCGGCCCGCACGGCCCGGACCAGCCCGGGGAGGACCCCGGCGACGCGGTCGGCGCCCAGCCGGGCGATCAGGGTGAGCCGGCCGGGTTCGCGGCCGGGGTCGAGCAGGGCGCAGAGCCGGAGCAGCTCGTCCGGGGTCGTGGTCGGGCCGACCTTGCAGCCGACCGGGTTGACCACCCGGGCGAGCAGCGCGACGTGGGCGCCGTCGGGCTGGCGCGTGCGTTCGCCGATCCACGGGAAGTGCGTGGAGGCGAGCAGCGGCCGGCCCTCGTCGTCGCGGCGGAGCAGCGGCAGTTCGTAGTCGAGCAGCAGCGCCTCGTGGCTGGTCCACACCGGAGGGCAGGCCGCGGAGGGTTCGCCGGGGGCGAGCCGGCCGAGGTGGACCATGGTCTGCCGGGCGGCGTCGTAGCCGGTCAGCAGGCGGCGCGGGTCCGGGGTGCGCTGGGCCGGGTCGGGCTCCGGGCCGTTGACCATGTGGCCCCGGTAGACGAGTAGTTCGACGCCGTCGCAGAGTTCGGTGGGGTGCGAGCGGGGCTTGGCGAACTGGCCCGCGATCCGGCCGATCCGGACCACCGGACGGTGGGTGGTGATCTTCAGGAGGCCGGCCAGCGCGTCCAGCAGGCCGGCCTTGCGGGCGACGTCCCCCGCGGTGCACTCCTGGGGGTCCTCGGCGCAGTCCCCGGCCTGGAGCACCTGTGCACGGCCCTCGGCGACCTGGCCGAGCAGGGCGCGCAGCCGGTGCACGTCGGCGGCCGACACGAGGGCGGGCCTTTCGGCCAACTCCTTTTTGACAGAATCGAGTTCGACGGAATTCGGCCAGTCCGGCTGCTGTCTTGCGGGGCGGCCGGCGAGCTGGCCCACGAGCAGGTTGTCCACTGACATCTCCATCACGGGTTGGGGGCCGGCCTGCGGCAGGCGACTGCGGCAGGCCCTCGGCCCTAGGGCGTGTCGAGGCCCCGGACCACACCGGCGACCCGGACCACGCGCCGGGCCTGGTACTCGACCGCGGCGATGTTCTCCTCGTGGACCTGTCCGGGCACGTTCCGGGAGACCGCGCTGGCGCCGTAGGGGTTGCCGTTGTTGGGCCGGAACAGCACCGGGTCGGTGGATCCGGTGGCCAGGATCAGCGAGCCCCAGTGGCAGAACGCGTTGTGCAGCGCGAGGATCGTGGTCTCGTGGCCGCCGCGCGGCGCCGAGCCCGAGGTGAACGCCGAGACGGCCTTGTCGGCCAGCCCGCCCGGGATCGACAGCGGCGCGGTGGAGTCGATGAACCGCAGGACCGGCGCGGCCGGCAGGCCGAACCGCACCGGGCTCCCGATCAGGATGCCGTCCGCCCACGCCAGGTCCGCGAGGTCGACCACGGGGACGTCCGCGGTGCGTTCCCGCAGCTCCCGCGCGGCGTCCTCGGTCCCGGGCACGTAGGTGTCGTCGGGCAGGTCCGCGATCCGGCGCAGCCGCACCTCGGCACCGGCCTTCTCGGCGGCGGAGGCCGCCGCCTCGGCCAGCCTGGCGACATTTCCGGTCGACGAGTAGTAGACGACGGCAATGGTGGTCATGACGGCGAACTCCTCAGGGACGGGGACGCGTTCAGCTGATCCTTGACGGTGGACAGCAGGTCGGCCAACGGAGTTACCGGCACTTCGTCAGGTGGCGTCGCACTCCGTCGAATACTCATCAGATGTCCCGTTCGACCCGACCTGACATTGACCGGAGCAGTCACTTTTCCGGGCACGAATTGCTCCCTATCCTCGGTGCCCGGCACCGTTTTCGGGCCGCCGCAGAGCCGAGGAGCAGTGATCCCGCAGTGAAGAAACCGCCGGCCGCCCCACCCCGTCGACGAGACCTGCGGCCGCTGATCGCCGAAGGCGTCTCCCCCTGGCTGGACGGGATCCACCGCGGCCTGGCCACCTCGGGCCTGCTCGGCCGGCTGATCGACGAGACCGGACTGCGCGGCGCCACCACCAACCCCGCGCTGCTGGCCGGACGACTGCGCCGGGACCCGGTCTACGGCGAGCAGTTGGCCCGGCTGGCCGGGCACGACGTGTCCCCGGAGGGCTCGGTGTGGGCCGCGTCGGTGCAGGACCTGCGGCTGGTCTGCGACCAGTTCCTGGACGTCTTCCGCACCGCCCACGGTCACGACGGCCTGGTCTCGGCGGACCTCGACCCGAGGCTGGCGCACGATCCGGCGGCGACCACCGCCGAGGCCGTCGAGCTGGCCCGCGCGGTGGACCGGCCCAATCTGCTGGTGAAGATCCCGGCCACCCCCGAGGGCCTGGGCGCGATCCGCGACTGCGTCGGTCTCGGCCTCGGCGTGCACGCGACCGGGCTGTTCTCGGTGCACCGCTACGGGCAGGTCGTGGACGCCTACTTCGACGGGCTGGAGCAGGCGCTGGCGGCCGGCCGGCCGCTGGCGGCGATCGCCTCGGTGGCCTCGCTGCCGGTCGGCCGGGTCGACCTGGAGATCGACCGCAGGCTGACCGCGATCGGCACCCAGGACGCCCTCGCCCTGCGCGGCCTGACCGCCCAGGCGGCGGCCCGACTGATGTACCGGGCGTACGAGGAGCGGCTCGGCGACGGCCGCTGGCGCACCCTGCGCGCCTCCGGCGCCCGGCCGCAGCGCCTGCTGTGGACCGACGCCGCACTGGCCGGCGCCGCCGCCGCGCAGGCCCGGTACGTGGCCGGCCTGGTCTCCTGGGGCACCGCGCACGCGATGACCCGCCCGGTGCTGGACGAGGCCGTCCGCAAGCTCCGCCTCGACGGCGACACCCTGATGGGCCGGCACGAGGCGGCCCAGGCGGTGCTCGACCGGCTGGGACGGCTCGGCATCGACTACTGCGCGGTGGTGCGACGGCTGGAGGAGGAGAGCGTCCCGCGGCTGGTCGACCACTGGCTCCGCCTGCACGCCTCGGCCGCCACCCGGCTGGCCCGCCCGGCCGACCTGCCGGGAGACAGCGAACCCGCCCGACTCCGTGGCAGTTGAGGATCTTTGACGAACCATCACCCTGTCGGCGCCGGGAGCGCCCGAACCCGCACCGGTGGCCCGGCGACCGGCCCGGACCTGTGCTTGACGGGAACATCCGCCCCCGCATACCTTCCGATTTGCAGGCCGTCACGCACTCCTTCTGCTCAGGAGGGCCTGGGGGGAGGGAAGGTCATGACGCGACGGTCGGCCGACTCAATCGCGTTCAACGTCCTGGAGTTGCTGGCCAGCGAGGCGCCCGCCGCCCAGCTGGCGGAGCTGGTCGAGCAGGCCCGGAAGAGTTGCGAGTCGCCCCGTGAACGGGAGGCGCTGGGCCGGATCGAACAGCTCGGCCTCTCCATACGCACACAGTCACAGCGCCGCCGCCGGCGCGAGGCCGGGCTGGCCGCGCTCGCCGACACCGCCCGCGACCTGGCGCTTCCGTACGACCTGGACGGCCTGCTGGCGGTGATCACACGCCGGGCCCGGCTGCTGCTGGGCGCCGACGTGGCCTGCCTGACCACCACCGACGAGGAGCACGGACAGGTCAGGATCCGCACCACCGACGGCCCGACCGGGGCGCTCGCGGTCGGCCTGCCCCTGCCCGACGGCTTCGGCCTGGGCGCCGGTGTCCTGGCCGACCCGGCGCCCTTCTGGACCCCGGACTACCTGCTCGACGAGCGGATCCGGCACAGCCCCGCGATCGACGAGACGATCCGCGCCGAGGGCCTGCACGCCGTGATGGCCGTCCCGCTCGGCCACCGCGCCCACCCGTTCGGTGTGCTGTACGTCGCCGAACGCACGGTCCGCCGCTTCACCGCCGACGAGATCTCCCTCATGGCCGCGCTCGGCGACCTCGCCGGGGTGGCGGTCGAGAAGGCCCGGCTGCTGGAGGAGGCCGCCCGCCCGGCCCCCGTCCCGGAACCGGACCGCACCGCCGGCGAACTCGCCGCGGTGCACCGCGCCCTGGTCGACCTCGCGCTCTCGGGCGGCGACCCGCACGCCCTGGTCCGGGACGCCGGGCGCCGTCTGGACCTCGGCCTGCGGGTGTACGCCACCGACGGCACGGTGGTCGCCTCGTTCGGCGACCTGCCCGAGCTGGACGAGCCCACCGTGGTCGCCGCCGCACTGGACACCCACGCCGCCGGCCGGCCGGTCCGGCTCGCCGGTCCGCTCTGGGCCGCCCCGGTCTGCGCCGGCTCGACCGACCTGGGCACCCTGCTCGCCCGGCCGGCCGACGGACGGGCCGACCTGGCCGCGGAGTCCTGCCAGGGCCTGGCGCAGGCGGTGGCGGTCGCACTGCTGCTGGAGAGCGGCCGGGCGGCCGGGCACACCGGCCCGGCCGGCCAGGTCCGGGACGAGCTCCTCGACGAGCTGCTGGCCAGCCCGCAGCGACCGCCGCAGCAGCTCGCGCTGCGCGCGCGCCGCCTGGGCATCGACCTCTCCACCGCGCACGTCCTGGTGGTCGCCCGGCCCGAGGGCGAGGCCCAGGGCAAGGCCGCCACCTGGGCCAACCTGTACGCCCACCGGATGAGCGGGCTGAAACGCGTCCACAACGGCCGGGCCGTCCTGCTGCTGCCGGGCAGCGACCCGGGGACGGCCGCCCGCGCCGTCTCCGACGAGCTGACCCCGCTGCTCGGCATCCCGGTGACGGTCAGCGCGGCCGGTCCGGTCTCCGATCCGACCTCGGTGTTCCACGGCTACCAGGAGGCGCTGCGCTGCCTGGACGCGATGACCTCGCTCGGCGCAGTCGGCCGCGCCGCCTCTGTGCGTGAACTCGGCTTCGTGGGCGTACTGTTGGCAGACAACCATGACATCGAGGGATTCATCGAGTCCGCCGTCGGGCCGGTCCTCGACTACGACCGGCAGCGGCTCACCGAGCTGACCCGCACGCTCCAGGCGTACTTCGAGACCGGCAACAGCCCGACCCACGCCGCGCAGCAGCTGCACGTCCACCCCAACACGGTGGCCCGGCGGCTGGACCGGATCGGCGAACTGCTCGGCCCGGACTGGCAGAAACCCGAGCGGGCCTTCGAGATCCAGCTGGCGCTCAAGCTCTGCCGGGTGCGGCGCGTCCTGCTGGACCGCGCGGCCCGCAAGGACCGCCCCGGACCGCCGTCCTGACGCTCCGCGCGCACGGACGGCCCCGACACCGTCCACCCGGGGCTCCGTCACGCCCGCCGGTCGTCCCCCCGGGCCAGCACCGCCACCGCGTGGGCCGCCGAGGCCAGGGTGATGTGCCGGTGCCATCCGCTGAACGACCGCCCCGCGAAGTCCCGCACCCCGACCCGGTCGGCGGTCCGGGCGAAGTCCCGGCCCACCCGGTCGGTCAGCCGGGCCAGCCGGACCAGCGCCGCGGTCGGCAGGTCCACCAGATCGGTCAGCCAGAGCTCGGCCGGCCAGCGCCGCCCGGCCGCGCCCACCCCGAGCAGCAGCAGTTCCCCGCCGCCCCGCCGGTCCCGCCCGCCCGACCGGGCACCGCGCCCGGGCAGCCGGACCGGGACCGTGGCCACCAGACCGTTGCGCAGCCCGCCGGCCGGACCCGACCAGACCACCGGCCGTCGCAGCTCCCGGGCCGCCGACATCAACCGGTGGGCGGGGCCCGGGCCGGCCGGGAGGCCGGTCAGCACCGGCCCCACCGGCAGCAGCGGGAACGAGCCGCCGACCCGGACCAGCATCGGCAGCCGCTCGGCCCGCAGCCGGCGCACCATCCGCATCCCGTCCGCGTCCCGGGCGTCCGCCACCACCGGGCGGACGGGCAGGCCCCAGCGGGCCGGCAGGCCGATCACCGCCTCCAGCGCGCAGTCGCCGAGGGTCTCCGCGTCCACCTCGTCCGGGATCAGCGCCTGGCTGCGCCGCGGCTCGTTGTCCAGCCAGGCCTGCGGCAGGTGCAGGCGCCAGTTGAGCGGGCCGCTGAAGCTGTCCGAGGCGGCCCATACCCCCACCGCCTGCTGGGCGTTGAGGACCTGTCCGAGCGCCGGGATGAACCGGCGGTCCACGCCCACCGAGTGGTCACCGGCCTTCGGGATCACCATCGGCCGCAGCACGTACGCCTGCGGCGGGGCGATCCGGGCCAGGTGCTGGGCCAGCGCCTGACGGACCGGTCCCCAGTCCCAGGTGGAGCTGGTGATGAAGTGGTGCAGGCTCTGTTCGGCGGCCTGGCCGCCGACGACGGTGGCGATGTTCCGGATCGACTTGCGTCCGCGCGCGCCGAGCAGGCCGCGGAGGTACTGGGCGCCCTTCTGCCGCTGGTCGCTGCGGGGCAGGGAGGCGAACAGCACGGCGCACAGCTCCCGGAGCAGGACGTCGTGCGAGGCGTCGAGGCCCGGCAGCTCCCGCACCGCCGGAGCGCCGTGGGCCGCGGTACTGCGGGCCGGTACCCCCTGTACCGGAACGCCGTGGGCCGGAAGGCCGTGCAGTGGAACACCGTGCAGTGGAACGCCGTGCAGTGGAACGCTGTGGGCTGGGGCGCCCACGGCGCCCAGGGCGAGACCGCTCATTGATCCCCCTCGAATGCGCGGATGGCTGCGCCGTCCTCACGCTAGGCGCCGCGCTCCCTCCCGCTAAGGTGCGCTGCCCACCCGTCCGGCGCTCTCGGTGGTGGCCCGGCCACCGGGGTCCGTCCCACCGGTGCGGCGGGAGCGGAATCCGGCGCGCCGGACCGGCACCGGCCGGGGGCGCCCGCGAGGGCGCCCCCGGCCGGACGGGGTCAGGCGGTGAAGTCCGACGCGTGGTCCCGGGCCCAGTCGGCGAAGGTCCGGGCGGGTCGGCCGGTGAGCTTCTCCACCGTGTCGGACAGCTCGGTGGGGACGCCGTCGGAGCCGGCCCAGTAGCCGACGACCGCGTCCATCACCCAGACCGGCACGATCGGGGAGAGCGCCTCGCGCGCCTCGGCGTCGGTCAGCTCCTCGAACTCCAGCGGCCGGCCGAGCACCTCGGCGAGGGTCGCCAGCTGCTCCCGCTGGGTGACCGACGCCGGACCGCTGAGGAAGTGGGCCTGGTTCTCGTGGCCGGGCTGGGTCAGCGCGACCACGGCGACCGCGGCGATGTCCTTCTCGTGGATCGCGTCGCTGTGCGACTCGGGGTACGGGAAGCGGATCCGCCCCTCGGCCCGGATCGACTCCGGCCACCCCCACATCAGGATGTTGGTGGCGAAGTTGTGCGGCCGCAGGAAGGTGTGGGGGATGCCCGAGGCGACCACGGCCGCCTCGACCGTCCGGTGCATCTCGACGATCGGCCGCTGCACCGGGAAGGCGTCCACCACGGTCTGCGAGGAGAGCACCACGACGTGCCGGACGCCGGCCTCCTTCGCCGCCGCGAGGAAGCCCTCGGTGCCCTGCGGCACCGCGTAGAGGAAGACCTTCTCGACGCCGGCCAGCGCCGGTCCGTAGGTCTCCGGGTCGGTCAGGTCGAGCACGGCGGTCTCGGCCGTGGTGGTCGACGCCAGCTTCTCCGGGGTCCGGGCACCGGCCCGGACGTCGGCGCCGGCGGCCAGCAGCTGCGCCAGCACCTCGGCGCCGACCTGGCCGGTCGCCCCGGTGACGAGGATCTTGCCCATGGGAACGGCTCGCTTTCTTGACGGACTGACGGACTGACGGACTGACGAACGGACGAACGGACGAACGGACGGTCTGACGGTCTGACGGGTCGACGGACGGGCGACGGGCGGCCTGTCAGTCGTTCCGGACGGCGGGTCGGTCGCGGCGCGGGGAGGAGAAGCGCCGGGTGATCGGGGCCTCGACCAGCCGGTACAGCACCCAGGAGACCAGGACGGTCGCCGCGATGGCGAAGAGGAGCAGGCCGACACCCTCCACGGTGGAGTACATCCGGGTGCCGAGCAGGTCGCGCAGCTCGGTCAGCACGATGAAGTGCAGCAGGTAGAAGGCGAAGGAGATCTCCCCCAGCCAGGTCATCGCCCGGTTGCGGAAGATCGTGAACCGCCCCTCGTTGTCGGCGATCGCGGCGGCCGCGATGAGCAGCGCGATCGGGACGACCAGGACGGCCCGCTGCGCGTACAGGTAGGGCACGTAGTGGGTGGCGACGTAGCCGGCCACCAGCAGCAGGCCGGACCAGACCATCCCGATGTTGCGCCAGCGACCGCTGCGCACCGCGTGGGCGACCAGCATGCCGAGCGCGAAGTCCAGCATCCGCACCGGCGGCAGCACGTAGCTGAACCAGTACTGCGAGACCGAGCCCTCGTACCCGCCGGGGACACCCGGGGTGTCGGGCAGCAGCAGGTAGGCGACGGCGGGGGTGGCGACGACGGCGGCGACCGCGCCGGTGATCCAGAACACCAGCCGCTCGGGGCGGATGGCCCGGAACACCCGGTGCAGGAAGGGGAACGAGAGGTAGAAGAACGCCTCGGCGCCCAGCGACCAGCTCGGCGGGTCGACGCTGAAGTAGGTGTTGAAGTCGGGTATCCAGACCTGGAGCATCAACAGGTTGACGATCGCGGTCCGGGCTGGGGTGTAGGTGCTCGCGAACAGCACCATGGCCAGCGCCCAGGCGACCACGTAGTTCGGGACGATCTTGACCAGTCTTCGCCGCCAGAACCCGGTGACCGTGTCGTCGGCGCGGGCCGACCAGGTGAGCACGAAGCCGCTGAGCACGAAGAAGAACGCGACGCCGAGACCGCCCGCCTGGTCGGCGATGTCGACGAAGCGGAACTCGGTGCCGTCGTCGGCGAAGAGCCGCAGGGTGGGGATGGGCAGGGCCGCGTGGTACGCGAAGACCGCAAGGGCGGCGGGGAAGCGCAGACCGGTCAGCGACGGCAGACGGCTGGTGAAGGGGCGCTGCGACTGCTGTCCGCTCCCGCCGTCCGGTGTCGGTCCCGGCTGGGCGAGGAGTCGGTCGGTGGCCATGGTTCCGTCCTTGAGGGTGTCGAGCCTGTGGAGCGGACCGATGGCGCCGGTCCGACCCGAGACCCAAGTAAACTACTCGGTGCAGATGAGAGATTGCACCGATCGGTGTAGCATCTATGTCAGGTCGGGGGACACTCCGGTCCGCTCCGCCTTTCCTTCCGAGCCAGAGGAGTTGACGAACGATGCCGCGATCCGCCGCAGCCCGGCCGTCCCTCCCGGAGGATCGGCCCCATGTACGCAGCGTTCATCACCCAGCACGGACCGGCCACGGACATCCGCTACGGCGAGGTGCCCCGGCCGGTCCCCGGGCCCACCGATGTCCTGGTCGACGTGGCCGCGGTCTCGGTCAACCCGGTCGACACCTTCGTCCGCTCGGGGCTCTTCCGCACCCCGCTGCCCTTCCCCTTCGTGATCGGGCGGGACCTCGTGGGCACCGTCGCGGAGGCGGGCCCGGGAGCCCCCGGCTTCGCCCCCGGTGACCGGGTCTGGTCCAACAGCCTCGGGCACGGCGGCCGGCAGGGCCCGACGGCCGAACAGGCCGTCGTCCCCGCCGACCGGCTCTACCACCTGCCCCCGGGCGTGGACGGGCCCGGCGCCGTCGCCGTGGTCCACCCGGCCGCCACCGCCCACCTCGCGCTGTTCGCCCACGGCGGGCTCCGGGCCGGCGAAACCGTCCTGGTGGCCGGTGGGGGCGGCAACGTGGGCGGCGCCCTGGTCGTCCTGGCCGCCGAGGCCGGCGCCCGGGTGGTCGCCACCGCGAGCGCGGCCGACGCCGACCACTGCCGGGACCTCGGCGCCACCGAGGTCCTCGACTACCGCGCACCCGACCTGACCGACCGGATCCGCGCCGCCTGCCCGGGCGGCGTCGACGTCCACCTCGACACCTCCGGCACCAACGACCTCGCCACCGCCGTCGACCTGCTCGCCCCGCGCGGCCGGATCGTGCTGCTCGCCGGCGCCCGCTCACGCCCCGAACTGCCCGCCGGACAGCTGTACATGAAGGACGGCTCGATCCGCGGGTTCGTCATCTCGCACGCCCGCACCGACGAGCTCGCCGAAGCCGCCGGCACCGTCAACCGCCTGCTCGCCGCCGGTCGGCTGCGAGCGCGCGCCCTGGAGAACCTCCCGCTCGACGCCGCCGCCGAGACCCACCGGCGGCTGGAGAAGGGCGGGCTGAACGGCCGCCGGGTCGTCCTGCGACCCGACCTGTGACGCCCCGCCCACGACAGCCCCGACCACAGCCCCGTCCACAGTCCCGTCCACAGCCGTACCCAAGACAGCTCCCCGGCACGGTCCGTGACGCCCCGTCCGCCGAGCCCCCGTCCCCGAAAGGCCGCCCCCCATGCCCCCGTCCGCCGGCGCCGACCAGGCGTCCGGGCCGCGTCATTCGGGTCTCCTCCTGGCCCTGCTGGCGTTCGCCCAGTTGATCGTCTCGGTCGACTACAACATCGTCTACGTGGCGCTCCCCGAGATCGGCAGCGGCCTCGGCTTCTCCGCCCAGAACCTCCAGTGGGTGGTCAGCGCCTACGCGGTCGCCTTCGGCGGCTTCCTGCTCTTCGGCGGCCGCGCCTCCGACCTGTTCGGACGCCGCCGGATGTTCGTCCTCGGGCTGCTGCTGTACGCCGGCTCCTCGCTGATCGGCGGACTGGCCACGACCCAGGGGCTGCTGATCGCGGCCCGCGCCCTCCAGGGGCTCGGCGGCGCCTTCCTCTTCCCCGCCACCCTCGCCCTGGTGGTCACCAGCTTCGCCGAGGGCCGCGAACGCAACCGGGCGCTCTCGGTCTGGGCCGCGGCCGGCGCCAGCGGCATGATCATCGGCTCGCTGGCCGGCGGCGTGCTGACCTCCGCCTTCGGCTGGGAGGCGGTCTTCTACGTCAACGTGCCGCTCGCCGGCGGCGCCGCCCTGCTCGCCCCCCGGCTGATCCGCGCCGACGGGCCCCGCGAGCAGGGCCGCTCCTTCGACCTGCCCGGCGCGCTGACCGCCACCACCGGCGCCACCCTGGTCGTCTTCACCCTCGTCCAGGCACCCGCCTCCGGCTGGACCTCGCCGCTGGTGCTGACCACCGCCGTCCTGGGCCTCGCCCTGGTCGCCGCGTTCCTGGCGATCGAGGCCCGCACCACCGACCCGCTGATGCCGCTGCGGCTCTTCCGCAACCGCAACCTCTCCACCGGCGTGGTCACGACCTTCCTCTTCATGGCCTCCTTCGGCACCCTGCTGTACTTCCTGACCGTCTACTTCCAGACCGTGCACGAGTACAGCGCGCTGCGGACCGGCGTGGCCTTCCTGATCCCGATGGCCTGCGGCTTCCTCGGCTCCATGCTGGGCGGCCGGCTCGCCACCCGGTTCGGCGCCCGCACCACCCTGGTCGCGTCCTTCGTCCTCGGCGCGCTCGGCACCACCGTGATGGCGTTCGCGATGGAACCGGACGGCTCCTACGTCTCGCTGCTGCCCGGTCTGGTCGTGCTCAGCCTGTGCCAGGGCGTCATCTTCACCACGATGTTCTCCGCCTCCGCGACCGGGGTGCACCCCTACGAGCAGGGCATCGCCTCCGGCATCGTCTCCACCGGCCAGCAGGTCGGCAGCGCGGTCGGACTGGGCGTCCTGGTCGCGATCGCCAACGCCGGCACCTCCGGGCTGACCGGCGAGGCGTTCCGCACCGCCACCACGGACGGTCTGCGCACCGCCGTGCTGGTCGCCACCGGAGGGATCGTCGCCCTGATCCTGGTCGCACTCGGCTTCGAACGCGCCCCGCGGGCGGCGGCCGTCAAGGAGACCCCGGCCGAGAGCCTGGCCTGACCCCGCCCGCCCGCACCCGTACCTCCCGCCCACCCACCTGTCCCACTCGTACTCCGAGGAGAACCGCCACCATGCCCATCGTCTCCACTCCCAGCGCCCGCGTCTCCTACGAGGTGGACGGCTCCGGCCCGGGTCTGGTCTTCGTGCACGGCACCGGCTTCGGCGCCGCGGGCACCTTCGGCCACCTCGCCGGCGACTTCACCGGCTCCCGCACCGTGGTCCTGCCGGACTACGCCGGCTGCGGCGACACCGAGGACGACGGCGGCGAGCTGACCGTCGAGCTGCTCGCCGAGCAGATCATCGGCGTGATCGAGGAGGCCGGCAACGGCCCGGTCGACCTGGTCGGCTTCTCGCTCGGCTCCGTGGTCGCCGCCGCCGTCGCCGCCACCCGGCCCGACCTGGTCCGCAGCCTGGTGCTGACGGCCGGCTGGACCCGCCCGGACGACGCGTACCTGCGCAACCACATGACCACCTGGCTCGGCACCAGGGCCGACACCGACGCCTTCGGCCGGTTCGGCACGCTGACCGCGTTCAGCCGCGACCACCTCAACAGCCTCGACCACGGCGTCGTCGAGGGCATCATCAAGGGCAACCAGCCCACCGACGGCGCGCTGCGCCACATCGACCTCAACCTCCGGGCCGACATCCGCGAGCTGCTGCCCCGGATCACCGCCCGCACGCTGGTGATCGGCTGCGCCAAGGACGCCACCGTCCCGGTCGAGCTGACCCGCGAGCTGGCCGAGGCGATCCCCGGCAGCACCTACGCCGAGATCGAGAGCGGCCACGTGGTGGTCTACGAGAAGCCGGCCGAGTGGGTCCGGCTGGTCAGCGACTTCATCGCGCAGGACTGACCCGCGCCGCCCGGCGCACCGCACCGCCCGTCGCACCGTGGGGCCCGTCCGAGCAGTCCGGACGGGCCCCACGGCCGTCCCCGGAACCGTCCCGGGAGCCGTCCCAGGAGCCCTCCCCGGCCCCGTGCCGTGTTCCGCTTCCGGGCCGTCGTTGGCAGCGGACCGCCGTCCCCTGTGACACTGGAGTCGCTCGAAAACCGAGGTGCGCTCCACCGCATCTCCTTGCGAACCTAGAGGGATGCCCGCCGTGAGTTCTCCCGCAGTCCAGCCCGCCGACGCCCCCACCGAGGACCAGGGGCCCGGGATCGGCGAGCTGGCCGCGCGCCTGCCCGAGCTGACCCTGCGCGACCAGGTGCGCATCGGCCGCCGGCTGGAGGGTGCCCGCAAGGTCCGCAAGCCCGAGGCCCGCCGGCAGATCGCCACCGAGATCGCCGGCGACATCGAGCGCGCCGAGCTGCTGGTCGAGCGCCGCCGTGCCGCCGTCCCCGCGATCGACTATCCCGCCGAGCTGCCGGTCAGCCAGAAGAAGGACGAGATCCTCGAAGCCCTCCGCGACCACCAGGTGGTGATCGTGGCGGGTGAGACCGGCTCCGGCAAGACCACCCAGATCCCGAAGATCTGCCTGGAGCTGGGCCGCGGCGTACGCGGCCTGATCGGCCACACCCAGCCCCGCCGGATCGCCGCCCGCACGGTGGCCGAGCGGGTCGCGGAGGAGATGCGGACCCCGCTGGGCGAGGCCGTCGGCTGGAAGGTCCGGTTCACCGACCAGGTCGGCCCGGACACGCTGGTCAAGCTGATGACCGACGGCATCCTGCTCGCGGAGATCCAGACCGACCGCGAGCTGCGCCAGTACGACACCCTGATCATCGACGAGGCCCACGAGCGCAGCCTCAACATCGACTTCCTGCTCGGGTACCTCAAGCAGCTGCTCCCCCGCCGCCCCGACCTCAAGGTGGTCATCACCTCGGCGACGATCGACCCGGAGCGCTTCGCCCGGCACTTCGGCGAGGCCCCGATCGTCGAGGTCTCCGGCCGCACCTACCCGGTCGAGGTCCGCTACCAGCCGGTCACCGACGAGTCCGACCCGGACGGCGACGGCGACGAGGTGGACCGCGACCGCGACCAGATCCAGGCGATCTGCGAGGCGGCCCGGGAGCTGCAGGCGGAGGGTCCGGGCGACATCCTGGTCTTCCTCTCCGGCGAGCGCGAGATCCGCGACACCGCCGACGCGCTCGACAAGCTCAAACTGAAGTCCACCGAGATCCTGCCGCTCTACGCCCGGCTGAGCTCCGCCGAGCAGCACAAGGTCTTCCAGCGCTCCGGCTCCCGCCGGATCGTCCTGGCCACCAACGTCGCCGAGACCAGCCTCACCGTCCCCGGCATCAAGTACGTGATCGACCCGGGCACCGCCCGGATCTCCCGCTACAGCCACCGCACCAAGGTCCAGCGCCTCCCGATCGAGGCGATCAGCCAGGCCAGCGCCAACCAGCGCAAGGGCCGCTGCGGCCGCACCTCGGACGGCATCTGCATCCGGCTCTACTCGGAGGAGGACTTCCTCTCCCGCCCCGAGTTCACCGACCCCGAGATCCTGCGCACCAACCTGGCCTCGGTCATCCTCCAGATGACCGCCGCCGGCCTCGGCGACATCGCCGCCTTCCCGTTCCTGGACCCGCCGGACTCCCGCAACATCAAGGACGGCGTCAGCCTCCTGCACGAGCTGGGCGCGCTCGACCCGGAGGAGAAGGACGTCCGCAAGCGACTCACCCCGCTCGGCCGCAAGCTGGCCCAGCTCCCGGTGGACCCGCGGATGGCGCGGATGGTCCTGGAGGCCGACCGCAACGGCTGCGTCCGGGACGTCATGGTCATCGCCGCCGCGCTCTCCATCCAGGACCCGCGCGAGCGTCCCGCCGAGAAGCGCCAGGCCGCCGACGAACGGCACCGCCGGTTCAACTCGGAGACCTCCGACTTCCTCGCCTTCCTCGCCATGTGGCGGTACGTGCGCGAGCAGCAGCGGGAGCTGTCCTCCTCGGCCTTCCGCCGGATGTGCAAGGCCGAGTTCCTCAACTACCTGCGGATACGGGAGTGGCAGGACATCTACTCCCAGCTGCGCACGGTCGCCAAGCAGCTCGGCGTCACCATCGAGGAGCCGCACGACGACGCCGAGCCGGACGCCGACCGGATCCACCAGTCGCTGCTGGCCGGCCTGCTCTCCCACATCGGCCTGTACGACGTGGAGAAGCGCGAGTACGGCGGCGCCCGCGGCGCCCGGTTCGCGGTCTTCCCCGGCTCCGGCCTGTTCAAGAAGCCCCCGCGCTGGGTGATGTCCGCCGAGCTGGTGGAGACCTCCCGGCTCTGGGCCCGGATCAACGCCAAGATCGAGCCGGAGTGGGTGGAGCCGCTGGCCGCCCACCTGGTGAAGCGCAACTACAGCGAGCCGCACTGGGAGAAGAAGTCCGGCGCGGTGCTGGCGTACGAGCGGGTCACCCTCTACGGGGTCCCGGTGGTCGCCCAGCGGAAGGTCAACTACGGCCGGATCGACCCGGAGCTCTGCCGCGAGCTGTTCATCCGCAACGCGCTCGTCGAGGGCGACTGGGAGACCCACCACCGGTTCTTCGCGGAGAACCGGAAGCTGCTCAGCGAGGTCGAGGAGCTGGAGAACCGGGCCCGTCGCCGGGACATCATGGTCGACGACCAGACCCTGTTCGACTTCTACGACAGCCGGCTGCCGGACGAGATCGTCTCCACCCGGCACTTCGACTCCTGGTGGAAGCAGACCCGGCACGAGCAGCCGGACCTGCTCAACTTCGAGAAGTCGATGCTGATCAACGACGCCGCGGACGGCGTCACCGAGGACGACTACCCGGACTACTGGCAGCAGGGCAAGCTCCGCTTCAAGCTGACCTACCAGTTCGAACCGGGCAGCGACGCGGACGGCGTGACCGTCCACATCCCGCTGCCGGTGCTGAACCAGGTCACCGCCGAGGGCTTCGACTGGCAGATCCCGGGCCTGCGCGAGGAGCTGGTCACCGCCTGGATCAAGTCCCTGCCCAAGGCGGTCCGCCGCAACTTCGTGCCCGCCCCGGACTTCGCCAAGGCGGCGCTGCGCGAGCTGAGGGAACGGCAGGAGCCCCTGCTGCCGACCCTGGAGCACGTGCTCAAGCGGATGACGGCGATCACGGTCCCGCCGGAGGCCTGGGACGAGGAGCGCGTCCCGGAGCACCTCAAGGTGACCTTCCGGGTGGTGGACGGCCGCAAGAAGCTCGCCGAGTCCAAGGACCTGGAGGAGCTGCGGCTGAGCCTCAAGCCGAAGCTGAAGGAGACCCTCTCCTCGGCGGCCTCCGGGCAGGGCATCGAGCAGTCCGGGCTGACCGCCTGGCCGTCCGCCCTGCCGGTGCTCCAGCGCACCTTCGAGCAGCGCTCCCGGGGCCATTCGCTGCGCGCCTACCCGGCGCTGGTGGACGAGGGCGACACGGTCGGCATCAAGCTGTTCGACACCCCGCAGGCGCAGGCGCAGGCGATGTGGGCGGGCACCCGGCGGCTCCTGGCGCTGACCACCACCTCGCCGGCCAAGTCGATCCAGGGCCGGCTGGGCAACCAGGCCAAGCTCGCGCTGTCCTACAACCCGCACGGCTCGATCCCGGCCCTCTTCGAGGACGTGGTGGCCTGCGCGACCGACCGGCTGATGGCCCGGGCCGGCGGACCGGCCTGGGACGAGGCGGCGTTCGGCTCGCTGCACGACAAGGTCCGGGCCGACCTGTACGACCTGTCGGCGGACACCACCCTGAAGTCGGCCACCGCGCTGATCGCCTTCCACAAGGCGTCGAACCGGCTGAAGTCGGTGAGCAGTCCGGTGCTGCTGGGCGCGGTGAACGACATCCGGCTGCACCTGGCCTCGCTGGTGCACCCGGGCTTCGTGACCGCGACCGGCTGGCAGCGGCTGCCCGACCTCAAGCGGTACCTGCTGGCGGTGGACCGCCGGCTGGAGGCGCTGCCCAACCACCCCCAGCGGGACTCCCAGCAGCTGCTGAAGGTCCAGCAAGTGCAGCAGGCGTACGGGGAGCTGCTGGCGGCCGTACCGGCCGGGCAGCAGCCCTCCGAGGAGGTGCGGGCGATCCGCTGGATGATCGAGGAGCTGCGGGTCAGTTTCTTCGCCCAGTCGCTGGGCACGCCGTCACCGGTCTCCGAGAAGCGGATCATGAAGGCGATGGAGGCCGCCCGGGCGTCGCTCTGAGCCCGCCCCAGCTCAGCGGGCCGGGGTCCCCAGGAGCCAGTTCGACCTGGGGGCCCACCATGGGCTACAGTCTGTCTTGTTCGCAGCGCAGCAAGCGAGTGAACGAGATCAGAACACTCTGGTCCCGTGGAGCAGTTGGTTAGCTCGCCACCCTGTCAAGGTGGAGGTCGCGGGTTCAAGTCCCGTCGGGATCGCCGTAGTCGAGAGGCCCGGAACCGTTTGGTTCCGGGCCTCTCGTTTTTGTCTGACGCCCCATTACCCGGTCCAGGTCTAGACCACAAGTGACCGTGTGTGTGATGGTCGTCACCCACCCCCTCCGGGAACCGGCCGTTCGAACGCCTCTCCGGGAGGGCGCTAATTTAATATGTAAAATTGTACTGTCATTAACAGTAAATCCCCCCCACCCCATCCACCTCAAATCGTTATCCGGAGTTCAACATTCCGGGCGGTGGCGCCACCACGACAGACGTGTAGAAACAAAGAAAGGGACCGCTTACCGGACCCGGCGGAGTCCGGTAAGCGGCCCCTTTCGAAGAGCCTTGCGTCTTCGGCCCGTCAGGCCTCGGTGCGCTGAGCCGGAATACCGGCCAGCAGGGCGCGCACCTCCGCCTCGCGATAGCGGCGGTGACCGCCGAGCGTGCGAATGGACGTGAGCTTGCCGGCCTTGGCCCAGCGCGTCACGGTCTTCGGGTCCACGCGGAACATGGTGGCGACCTCTGCCGGCGTCAGCAGAGGTTCGGCATCAGGGGTACGAGCGGTCATGAGCGGCCTCCTCGGGAGAACCGAACCAGGGCGGTTCTATCCTTCAAATTCTGCACCTTGGCCCGCGATGCCCGAAATGGCATAGACGGGCCGAGTCGGTAATAGGACGAACGGCTTGTCCTGGTGTCTACAACTACACCATCCGTCCAGCCCTATCGACCAAACCGCCAAAATTGACCCCTCACGGGTTCAAGGCCGACGGATGGCGATGGACCACCCCATAACGGGCAGTCACGTAATAGTGACATTCGGTTACGAGGGGACCAGACCCCCCGTTTTCCCGCAAAGCGCGCATCGACTCCAGAACCACCCAAAAGTGGGCACGCTCACGTGAAGTTGGGCTGGTTGTCCCATTTTTGCACATAGGGGTTAGTTCGCGTCAACGGTGAGTAGTGTCACGTTCGACAGGTATTGACCCGAACCAGGACCTTGGTCATGCAGGACGGGCCGTAGGACTCTTACAGTCTTACAAGTACCACCGACACCCCGAGGACCCTGCCGTGACAGCCCCTCAGCCGGACGGGCCCGCCTAGTTCGCGTACCGCAGCGCCAGCACCCGCCGCCAGCGCACCGTGAGCTCCTCGTACGCCCTCATGGCCTCCGCGGCCTCCCCGGCCCGCAGCGCCCGCAGCCCGTCCTCCAGCTCCCCCGCCGAACGGTCCGCCGACAGCCGCTCCGGCCCCAGCAGGTGCACCAGCCCCCCGTAGTCCAGTTCCACCAACGACCGCGGATGGAACTCCTCCAGCCACCGCCCCACCTGTTCCGCCCCCCGCACCAGTTCCCCCTCCGGCACCGCCTCGCGCAGCGCCCGGTACGCCCGGGCCACCCGCCGGCGCGCCTGCGCCATCGGCGTCAGGTAGAAGAGCGCCGCCGTGTCCCCCCGGATCCCCTCCCCGTCACGTTCCCCCGTTTCCCCCTCTCCCACTCCTGCGGGGACGAAGCACCGGTCCTCCTCCCCGAACGGCAGGAACCACCGCACCGGCACCTCCCACCGGCTGGTGAGGATCCACGGCCGGGCGTCCGGGTGCTCGGCCCGCCAGCGCTCCCGGTCCGCCTCCGCCGCCTCCCGGGTCGCCTGCGGCAGCGCGGTGTCCACCAGCGCCACCGGGGCCCCCGCCCGCAGCTCCTCCAGCGCCTGCCAGCTCCGCAGCCTGGTCGCCCACGGGCAGACGTACAGCACCCCGTCCACGGCGCGGACGAACGCCCGCTCGCTCTCCCGCTCCGGCAGCGCCCGCGGCGTCCGGCCGACCACCTCGGCCAGCGCCGAGCGCTGCTCGTCCAGGACCGCCGCCGCGACCGACCGGCCGGCCTCCGCCGCGTCCGGCCCGTGCTCCGCCGCGTAGGCCTGCCAGCGTGCCCGCTCGGGTTCCGGGTACGCGGCCAGCGGTTCGTAGACCCGCAGGTGCGCGGCGTAGGGCGGCAGCACGGAGGTGCGTACGACGGTCACGTCCTGCATGGTCCCACGCGGCCCCGCCGGCCGGGAGGGTGCGGTTCGCGGACGCACTCCCGCGTCGCCGCCGAACCGTCCCCGAACCGTTCGCGGACGGCCCCCGGGAGCGGCTCCGGAACGGCTCCGGGCCTGGTCCGGGCCGCAGGCGGGCCACGGGCGGGCCTGGTCCGGACCGCCCGCCGGTCGGACCGGCGGAGCCCCTCCCACCCGGCCCGTCTCACCCATCGGACAACCGGCCCGAGCTTCGCCAAGGGGGCGGATCGGCGGCTTTCCCGCGGCTACGCTTCGCCCTACGCGCCCGCACCACAGCAGCGGGCCTCGGAATTACTGGAGTCACCACAGTGACCGACGTACAGACCGCATCCGCCACGCACCCCGCACCCGGCGTGCTCAGCAGGATCTTCGGCACCTCCCAGGACGGCGCCAACGGCGACGGCCACGAGCAGGTCGTGCTCTGCCACGACCGCTCCTCCGGACTCAAGGCGATCATCGCCGTCCACTCCACCGCGCTGGGCCCGGCCCTCGGCGGCACCCGCTTCTTCCCGTACGCCTCCGAGGAGGCGGCGCTGGAGGACGCCCTCAACCTCTCGCGCGGCATGTCCTACAAGAACGCGCTGGCCGGGCTCGACCTCGGCGGCGGCAAGGCCGTCATCATCGGCGACCCGAACAAGGACAAGAACGAGGCGATGCTCCGCGCCTACGGCCGGTTCGTCGAGTCGCTGCGCGGCCGCTACATCACCGCCTGCGACGTCGGCACCTACGTCCAGGACATGGACGTCGTCGCGCGCGAGACCGGCTTCGTGACCGGCCGCTCGCCCGAGAACGGCGGCGCGGGCGACTCGTCCATCCTCACCGCGTTCGGCGTCTTCCAGGGCATGCGCGCCTCGGCCCAGGCCCGCTGGGGCCAGCCGACCCTGCGCGGCAAGCGCGTCGGCGTCGCGGGCGTCGGCAAGGTCGGCCACTACCTGGTCGGCCACCTGGTCGCGGACGGCGCCACCGTCGTCGTCACCGACGTCTCGGAGACCGCCGTCAACCGCGTGCGGGCGGCCCACCCGGAGGTGGAGGTCGTCGCCGACACCGCCGCGCTCCTCCAGGCCAAGCTGGACGTCTACGCCCCCTGCGCCCTCGGCGGCGCGCTCACCGACGACTCGGTGGCGGCGCTGGGCGAGTTCGGCACCGTCGTCGTCTGCGGCGCCGCGAACAACCAGCTGGCCCACCCGGGCGTCGAGAAGGACCTCGCCGACCGCGGCATCCTCTACGCCCCGGACTACCTCGTGAACTCCGGCGGCGTCATCCAGGTCGCCGACGAGATCGAGGGCTTCAACTTCGACCGCGCCAAGAACAAGGCGACGAAGATCTTCGACACCACCCTGGAGATCTTCACCCGGGCCGCCTCCGACGGCGTGCCGCCGGCCGTCGCCGCCGACCGCCTGGCCGAGAAGCGGATGCGCGAGATCAGCGCGCTGCGCTCGGTGCTGCTGCCGGCCGCCCGCCGGGGCTGATCCCGGGCACCCGGCCGGACCGGGTCGACCCGCGGTGCGCGGGGGGCGTCCACTTCCGTCCCCCGCGCATCACAATGTGGAACCGGATTCTCACTTCTGCGCCCGATCGGGTGATCCAACGTCCCCCTTGGGGGGATAATCGATCCGGGAACAACGGACCCGAGACACCTCCGGACAGCGTGCAGAAAGCCGCAAAACCTCCCCTGACCTGGGACGACCCGGTCGCGGGTGCGGCCGGTGCGCGCCACGTCACACCGACGACGTACCGTCCAGCGGCAGAAACAGGTACCGTTAATGCTCCAAGGGACGGTTCTCCCCATTCGGGCAGGCCGCTCTTGATCATGAACACGTGTCAGACTCGGGGCCGTGAGCCCCATCGTTGAGGGGGTCGACCCATGGGGCGCGGCCGGGCCAAGGCCAAGCAGACGAAGGTCGCCCGCGAGCTGAAGTACAACAGCGGCGGGTTCGACGCCAATCGTCTCTCCAGCGAGCTGGGCGTATCGCCCTCCACCTCCCCGATCGAGCCGGAGCCGATCGAAGAGGACGAGGACGACGACCCCTACGCGGAGTACGCGGCTCGTTACGCCGATGACGGCGAGGACGACGACACCGAGTCGGGTACCGGGCCTTCCCAGGCCCGCCGGCGCGCGTAGTCTCCCAGTCTGACCAGACCGGCCTCGGTGCCCAGTGCACCGGGCCGGTTTTCGGCGTTCCCGCGTGCTCCCGGCGCACCCCGGGGCTCGTGGGGCACCCGCCCGGGCCTTCGCACACCCCGGCACACGGGCACCGGTACGCGAAGGGGCCCCGCCGGCGTGCCGCCCGGCGGGGCCCCTTCGCCCGGTTCCGTGCTCAGCCCGCGGTGAAGCCCTCGTAGGCGTTGTAGAGCGCCGCGCCGCCGTCGTGCTCGTCGGTCCGCTCGACGATGTCGCCCAGCAGCCAGGACTCGACGCCGCGGTCCTCCAGGATCGACAGCACCACGTCCACCGAGTGCGGCGGGACGACCGCCACCATGCCGATGCCCATGTTGAGCGTCTTCTCGATCTCCAGGGTGGCCACCCCGCCGACCCGGGCGACGGTCTGGAACACCGGCAGCGGGGTCCAGGTGCCGCGGTCCAGGCGGGCGTGCAGGCCGTCCGGGACGACCCGGGCCAGGTTGGCCGCGAGACCGCCGCCGGTGACGTGCGAGAAGGCGTGGACCTCGGTGGCCCGGGTCAGCGCAAGGCAGTCCAGCGAGTAGATCCGGGTCGGCTCCAGCAGCTCCTCGCCGAGGGTCCGGCCGAACTCCTCGACCTTGCGGTCCAGCTTCCAGCCGGCCTCGTTCAGCAGCACGTGACGGACCAGCGAGTAGCCGTTGGAGTGCAGGCCCGAGGCGGCCATCGCGATCACCACGTCGCCGGCCCGGACGCGCTCGGCGCCCAGCAGCGCGTCCGCCTCGACCACACCGGTGCCGGCGCCCGCGACGTCGTACTCGTCCGGCCCGAGCAGGCCCGGGTGCTCGGCGGTCTCGCCGCCGACCAGGGCGCAGCCGGCCAGGGCGCAGCCCTCCGCGATGCCCTTGACGATCGCCGCGACCCGCTCCGGGACGACCTTGCCGACGCAGATGTAGTCGGTCATGAAGAGCGGCTCGGCACCGCAGACCACCAGGTCGTCGACGACCATGCCGACCAGGTCGTGGCCGATCGTGTCGTGCTTGTCCATGGCGGCGGCGATCGCCACCTTGGTGCCCACGCCGTCGGTGGCCGAGGCCAGCAGCGGCCGCTCGTAGCGCTTGAAGGCGGACGCGTCGAAGAGCCCGGCGAAGCCGCCGATGCCGCCGACCACCTCGGGCCGGCTCGCCTTCTTCACCCACTGCTTCATGAGCTCGACGGCGCGGTCGCCCGCCTCGATGTCGACGCCGGCGGCGGCGTAGGTGGCGCCGTTCTGGTTCGTGGTCACTGCGGTGCGGCCCTCTCGGGTCAGTGGGGGTCGGAACAGCGGTGGGGCCCCGGGGTTCCGGGACCCCACCGTCGGGTCGTTACGGGCGGCGCAGCGCGTCGGCCGCGCCCGCCCCGCCGAGCAGCGACTGGACGCCGTCCAGGTCGCTGCCGCTGGTCGGCTTGCCGCGGACCGCCGGCTGCTGCTGGCCGCCCTTGATCTCGGCCTCCAGCAGGAGCTTGCCGAGCAGCGCCGGATCCGGCAGCTCCATCGGGTACTCGCCGTCGAAACAGGCCCGGCAGAGCCGGTCCTTCGGCTGCTTGGTGGCCTCGATCATGCCGTCGATCGAGATGTAGGAGAGCGAGTCCGCGCCGAGCGTGCGGCCGATCTCCTCGATCGTCATGCCGTTGGCGATCAGCTCCGCACGGGTGGCGAAGTCGATGCCGAAGAAGCAGGGCCACTTCACCGGCGGCGACGAGATCCGGATGTGGACCTCGGCGGCGCCCGCTTCGCGGAGCATCTTCACCAGGGCGCGCTGGGTGTTGCCGCGGACGATCGAGTCGTCGACCACGACGAGGCGCTTGCCCTGGATGACCTCGCGCAGCGGGTTCAGCTTGAGCCGGATGCCGAGCTGGCGGATGGTCTGGCTGGGCTGGATGAAGGTGCGGCCGACGTAGGCGTTCTTCACCAGGCCGGAGCCGTACGGGATGCCGCTGGCCTCGGCGTAGCCGATCGCGGCGGGGGTGCCGGACTCGGGCGTCGCTATCACCAGGTCGGCGTCGGCCGGAGCCTCGGCGGCCAGCTTGCGCCCCATCTCCACGCGGGAGAGGTGCACGTTGCGGCCGGCGATGGAGGTGTCCGGGCGGGCCAGGTAGACGTACTCGAAGACGCAGCCCTTGGGCCGGGCCTCGGCGAACCGCGAGGTGCGCATGCCGTTCTCGTCGATGGCGATGAGCTCGCCCGGCTCGACCTCGCGGATGAAGGAGGCGCCGCAGATGTCCAGTGCCGCCGTTTCGGAGGCGACCACCCATCCGCGCTCCAGCCGGCCCAGCACCAGCGGGCGGATGCCCTGCGGGTCGCGGGCGGCGTAGAGCGTGTGCTCGTCCATGAAGACGAGCGAGAAGGCGCCCTTGACCTTGGGCAGGACGAGCTTGGCCGTCTCCTCGATGGAGAGGTCCGGGTGACCGGCGAGCAGCGCGGTCACCAGGTCGGTGTCGTTGGTCGCCGCCGAGCGTCCGGAGCGGGAGACGTGCTCCTCACCGGGGAGTTCGGCGACCATGGCCGCCAGTTCGGCGGTGTTCACCAGGTTTCCGTTGTGCCCGAGGGCCAGCGAACCGTGGACGGTCGCCCGGAAGGTCGGCTGGGCGTTCTCCCAGACCGAGGAACCGGTGGTCGAGTAGCGGGCGTGTCCGACGGCGATATGCCCGTGCAACGACCCCAGCGAGGCCTCGTCGAAGACCTGGGAGACGAGTCCCATGTCCTTGAAGACGAGAATCTGGGAGCCATTGCTCACTGCGATGCCCGCGGATTCCTGACCGCGGTGCTGCAGGGCGTAAAGGCCGAAGAACGTGAGCTTGGCGACCTCCTCGCCGGGAGCCCAGACACCGAAGACGCCGCAAGCGTCCTGGGGGCCTTTCTCACCGGGAAGAAGATCGTGGTTGAGTCTTCCGTCACCACGTGGCACGCCTTCGAGTCTAGGGCAGTTGGCACAGGCTTCCGGAACCCGGGAGGACGGGATTGTCGGGCGGTCGGCTGGTAACGCGCGTAGACAAAACCCCTTACCCGCGGTGGATTTCGGCGGCCCCGCATTCCCCGCGCACCCGGTTGGCCTTGCGGTTCGCGCCCGTTGGCGCATTCCGTGCACGGACGACCCTTCGCCGCGCGTTCGGCCGCCGTTCGCCCAACGTGAGCCTGCTCACCCGGGCCGTTCGATGACGCCGGGTGTCCTCCGGGTAGCGCTGCGCTCCGCGGCGACTACGCAGCCGGCAGCAGCAGGCCCCAGCAGCCGGGGTGGACCGTCCAGGTGCGCGCCCGGACGGGGCCGACCGGATGGCCGTCAGCCTCGTACCCGAAGCCGCGTCCGACCACCGAGACACTGGCCGCCCGCACCCGCACCAGGGCGCCGGGCGTGCGGACCACGATCTCCATGACGCCCTCGCCGAGCGCCTCGCCGGACGGCAGCGTCACCTGGACCGCCCGGACCGGGTGGTGGACGTCGGCGAGCAGCCGGCCGTCCGCCTCGACCCGCACCCGGGCGCCCTGCTCGCCCCTGCTCTCGGCCCCGGCCTCGGGCGTGAGTACGGTCCCCTGCTCGGCCGCAGCCAGTTTCGCCCATAGCGAACGCCAGCCGCTCGAACGGCCGACCGGGCGACGGGTTCCGCCCCCCGGGATCCGCACGCCGCCGAGCGCCACCCCGCCGCCGTCGTCCACCAGCAGGTCGAGCTTGCGCGGCGCCCCCGCGAGCACCGCCCGCGCCGCCGCCACCGGAGCCCCCGGCACACCCAGCGCCCGCGCCGCCGCCAGTCCGTCCGCCCGGCCCACCGGGACCATGCCCACCGCGTCGGCCCCCAGCTCACGCTGGCGGTGCAGGGCCTGGAGCACACGCTGCAACGCGAGGTCGGAACCGATCACCACCGGTCGCCTCCGGCCGCGGTGCGAAAGCACCCGGTCGAGCTCGGACGGGCTCTCCGGGCACGCCACCTTGACGTCCGCCCCACCGGAGAGAACGTCCTTCGCGATCCGCACCGACTCACCGTCGGTCTGCCGGGCCGCCGGGTCGAGGAGGAGCAGGAGCGGCTCGGGGCCGCCGGTTGCGGGCGTGGACAGGGACGACACAACCGGTCCTTCCTCAGGTAATCTCTCGGTGCAAGAGCCCCTTGCGCTATTGCGCCAGGGGCTTCGTCTATCTCGGGGCAGACTGCGGCCTACGCAGGATGCCCCAACCGGAAGGGGTGTACGCCTGTGCCGGCACTCGTGCTCGTTGGCGCTCAGTGGGGAGACGAGGGCAAGGGGAAGGCGACGGACCTCCTCGGCGGCTCCGTCGACTACGTCGTCCGCTACCAGGGCGGCAACAACGCCGGTCACACGGTGGTCATCGGCGACCAGAAGTATGCCCTGCACCTGCTCCCTTCCGGCATCCTCAGCCCGAACGTGACGCCGGTGATCGGCAACGGTGTCGTCATCGACCCGGGCGTGCTGCTCTCCGAGCTCAGCGGCCTGAACGAGCGCGGCATCGACACCTCCAAGCTGCTGATCTCGGGCAACGCCCACCTGATCACGCCGTACCACCGGACCCTGGACAAGGTCACCGAGCGCTTCCTCGGCAAGCGCCGGATCGGCACCACCGGCCGCGGCATCGGCCCGACCTACGCGGACAAGATCAACCGCGTCGGCATCCGGGTCCAGGACCTCTTCGACGAGTCGATCCTGCAGCAGAAGATCGAAGCCGCGCTGCACGACAAGAACCAGCTGCTGGTCAAGCTCTACAACCGCCGCGCCATCCCGGCCGAGCTGGTGCTGGAGGAGTACCTCGGCTACGCGGACAAGATCAAGCCGTTCCTCGCCGACACCACGCTGGTGCTGGACGAGGCGCTCAAGGCGAACAAGGTCGTCCTGCTGGAGGGCGGCCAGGGCACCCTGCTCGACGTCGACCACGGCACGTACCCCTTCGTGACCTCGTCGAACCCGACCGCGGGCGGCGCCTGCACCGGCGCCGGCATCGGCCCCACCAAGATCGACCGGGTCATCGGCATCCTGAAGGCGTACACCACCCGCGTCGGCTCGGGCCCGTTCCCGACCGAGCTGCTCGACGCGGACGGCGAGGCCCTGCGGCGGATCGGCGGCGAGCGCGGTGTCACCACCGGCCGTGACCGCCGCTGCGGCTGGTTCGACGCGGTCATCGCGCGCTACGCGACCCGGGTCAACGGCCTCACCGACTTCTTCCTCACCAAGCTCGACGTGCTGACCGGCTGGGAGCAGATCCCGGTCTGCGTCGCGTACGAGATCGACGGGCAGCGGGTCGAGGAGCTGCCGTACAACCAGTCGGACTTCCACCACGCCAAGCCGATCTACGAGTCGCTGCCGGGCTGGAACGAGGACATCAGCGGGGCGAAGACCTTCGGCGACCTGCCGAAGAACGCCCAGGCGTACGTGAAGGCGCTGGAGGAGATGTCGGGCGCCCCCATCTCCGCCATCGGCGTCGGCCCGGGCCGGTACGAGACGATCCAGATCAACTCGTTCGTCTGAGCACCCGCCACCGGCTGGGGGGAGCCCTGCGGACCTCGTGTCCGCAGGGCTCCCCTTTGCCCTTGCGAGTTTGCACTAGGGCAATGCGACATTGCATCTAGTGCATTCGCCCGCTATTTTTCGATCATGACTGCGAAGCTTCCCGCCCCCGTCACGCTCACCGGCCGCCACGTGCGCCTGGAGCCGCTCGGCCGCGGCCACCTCACCGAGCTGTGGTCGTCCGTCGGCCGGGACCAGGACGTCTGGCGCTGGATCCCGTTCGCCGCGCCGACCACCGAGGAGGATCTCGGCGCGATCCTCGACCTCCGGCTCGCGGAGGTCGCCGCCGGGACGGCCGTGAAGTTCGCCGCCGTCGACCTCGCCTCGGGGCGGGCCGTCGGCATCACCGGGTTCTACGACTTCAGCGCGGAGAACGAACTGGTCGAGATCGGCGGCACCTGGAACGCCCGGTCGGCGTGGCGGACCGGCCTCAACACCGAGTCCAAGCTGCTGCTGCTCACGTACGCGTTCGAGGAACTCGGCATGGGCCGGGTGTTCTGGAAGACGGACGCGCTCAACGACCGCTCCCGCAACGCGATCCTGCGCCTCGGCGCCACGTTCGAGGGCATCCACCGCCGCGACAAGCGGCGCGACACCGGGGTCTGGCGCGACACGGCGTACTTCTCGATGCTGAGGGAGGAATGGCCCGCGGCCCGTGCGCGCCTGGAGGAGCGGCTGGCCGCGGGCTGACCGCGCAAGGCCCGGGGCCGACCGGGCGAGCGGCCGACCGGGCGAGCGGGGCGAAGGGGCGAGAAGGTCTCAACACCGGCCGGTGGTGGGCCGTTTCACGACCCGCTGCGGCGTTCCACCGAGAGCTACCGGTGCGAACGCCCCCGCCCCGACGGAAGTCGGCGCGACAGTGCCTCCTCCTGTCGGCCGGTGGAGGAGCGGCCGGAGGCCGAGTCCCCTCCGCCGGAGCGCCTCTCCCGCTGCTGACGGCTCGCGATGATCTGCGCCACCACGCCGACGAAGAGCACCGACACCAGCAGTCCCGTCAGCAGCACGACAGCCATCAGCGATCGACCGCCGCCACGGCCCGAACCGCCCTGCCACAAAGCCCGATGAGTTCCACACCCCAGTCATCGGCCAAAGCGGCGACGAGGTCAAGCCCCCGCCCACCCGTTCGAGCCACCTCCGGTCCCGGTCGGACCGGCGGCGGGGAGCGTCGCGCTTCACGGCCATGTGAGGCCGCCCGCACCGCAGTTCGAGCCCGGCGGCGGTTGCGCCGCCGCCGCCGACCAGGGCACCGGTCACCGGTCACCGGCTCGGAGAGGTCGGACCGGCCCGTCGGTGCCGGTCCCGCACGGCCCCGGCAGATCCCGGCAGATCCCGACGAAGATCCCGGAGCAACCGCCTCGGCACCCCGACGGCCCCGTCAGGGGATCCCGCCTGCCGCCCTCCACGAGTGGCGCCGAACCCGCCTCGCGCGCCACACTGCCGAGGCGTCGAGCACGGCGAGTTCGACCACTCCGCTCTCCGGAACCACGCCGCCCCTGACCACCGATCCTCCCGGGAGTACTCATGGACGACCACGACCCGCAGGCTCCGGGCGATCGCCCCCGGGTCACCATCACCCCGGACGCCGTCCTCGTCCGCAGCGGCCGCTCCCCCGACGCGCCCCACGCCGTCCTCACCCACCAGGAGTGGAAGGACCTCGTCGCCGCCGTCAAGCAGGGCGAGTTCACCGTCTGATCGACACCCCGTACCGCCGGGGCAGCGGTCGACCGCCACCCGGATCGGGCCCCGCACCGGGTGGCGCCGACGCCGGAGGGGCCGGGGCCGGTTAGGGTCGCGGCGTGGCTGAGGTGGCGGTGATTCGTAGCGACGTACCCGGGTCGTTCGCATGGGCGGTGTTCCACGAACGGCATCCGCGGCTGGTGAGCCAGGTGCTGGCGGCCCTGCCGTACGGGGCTCGGGAACGGGCGGCAGTGGAGCGGCTGCTGGTGGAGAGCACCACCGGGGTACTGGAGCCGCCGCCGGCGGACGCGCACGACCGCGCCGAGTGGCTGGCCTGGGGCGAGGGGCTCTGGGGGCGGCCGTGGGGCGAGGCACCGTTCCTGTGGGCGGAGAGCTACTTCTACCGGCGGCTGCTGGAGGCCACCGGCTACTTCGGGGACGGCGTCTGGCAGGGGATCGATCCCTTCGGACCGTTCAAGGCACCTGAGTTGGCGGACGCGGCGGTGGACGGGTTCGGCGACGGACCGCAGGAGCTGCTGGTGTCCTCCCTGTGGGGGAACCGGGCGGACCTGGGGTTCCGGATCACCGCCGGCGAAGGCCGGGACGCGGTACGGGACGCGCTGGTGGTGGACGACTCGGCGGCGTTCTGGGCCGGGCTGGAGAAGGGCCGGGGCGGGCGGGTCGCCGTGGTGGCGGACAACGCCGGACCCGAACTGCTGCCCGACCTCGCGCTGATCGACCACCTGCTGACGAGCGGACTCGCGGCCGGGGTCGCCCTGTACGTGAAGCCCCGGCCGTACTTCGTGTCGGACGCGACGATGGCCGACGTCCTCGCGGCGGTCGGCCGCCTGCACGGCACGGCGGCGGGCCGGCGGATCCGGCGGGCGATGGAGGACGGCACGCTGGCCGTCCGGACGCACCCGTTCTTCTGCGCGCCGCTGCCCTACGACGCGATGCCCGCCGACCTGCGGGCGGAGTTCGGCGGTGCGGCCCTCACCGTCCTCAAGGGTGACCTCAACTACCGCCGGCTGGTGGGCGACCGGCACTGGCCGCCGACGACACCGTTCGCCGACACGGTCGACCACTTCCCCTCGCCCGTCGCGGCGCTGCGCACGCTGAAGTCGGACGTGCTGGTGGGGGTGGACCCGGGAACGCTCGCGCGGCTGGACCGTTCCGGGACGGCGTGGCGGACGGACGGGCGGCACGCGCTGGTCCAGGTCCGGGGGGCGGGGCAGCGGTAAATACGAGCGAAGGACGACGGGGAGCTTCGCTAGGATTGGCCCGCCCACAGTGGAACTCGCTCTGTGCGGCAGCCCGGGAGCCCGCGTGCGTGCCGGCCTCCCGTCGCGGCCCCAGAACCCTGCGCCTGTCACGGCACTCCGGGGTAGGGGTCCGTGCGGGAGAAATCGGAGCATCCGAGGATGGCTCGGCACCTGATCACCAGCGCCCTTCCCTACATCAACGGGATCAAGCACCTGGGCAACATGGTCGGGTCCATGCTGCCGGCGGACGTCTACTCCCGGTACCTGCGGCAGCGCGGGCACGAGGTGCTGTACATCTGCGCGACGGACGAGCACGGCACGCCGGCCGAACTGGCCGCCCAGGAAGCCGGGCTGCCGGTGGCGGAGTTCTGCGCACGGGCGCACGACCGGCAGAAGGCGGTGTACGACGGCTTCCGGCTGTCGTTCGACCACTTCGGGCGCAGTTCCTCGGTGCAGAACCGGGAGATCACCCAGGAGATCGCCCGCGAGCTGCACGCCAACGGGTTCGTCGAGGAGCGGGCGATCCGTCAGGTGTACTCGGTCACCGACGGGCGCTTCCTGCCGGACCGGTACATCGTCGGGACCTGCCCGCACTGCGGCTACGACAAGGCGCGCGGCGACCAGTGCGAGAACTGCACGCGCGTCCTGGACCCGACGGACCTGCTGGAGCCCCGGTCGGCGATCAGCGGCAGCTCGGACCTGGAGGTGCGGGAGACCAAGCACCTGTTCCTGCTCCAGTCGAAGCTGACCGAGCAGGTGGAGCAGTGGGTCGACGAGCACGGTGGCCAGTGGCCGGTGCTCGCCTCGTCGATCGCCCGCAAGTGGCTGACCGAGGGCCTCCAGGACCGGGCGATCACCCGCGACCTGGAGTGGGGCGTCCCGGTGCCGGCCGACGTGTGGCCGGAGCTGGCGGCCGCCGGCAAGGTCTTCTACGTCTGGTTCGACGCGCCGATCGAGTACATCGGCGCCACCAAGGAGTGGTCGGACGCGGCCTCCGACGGCGAGACCCGGGACTGGAGGTCCTGGTGGTACGAGGCGGACGGCACCGTCCGGTACACCGAGTTCATGGCCAAGGACAACGTGCCGTTCCACACCGTGATGTTCCCGGCGACGATCATCGGCTCGCGCCGGCCGTGGAAGAAGGTCGACTACGTCAAGGCCTTCAACTGGCTGACGTACTACGGCGGGAAGTTCTCCACCAGCCAGAAGCGCGGCATCTTCACGGACGTCGCCCTGGAGCTGCTGCCGGCCGACTACTGGCGCTACTTCCTGATGGCGCACGCGCCCGAGTCGGACGACTCCAGCTTCACCTGGGACCTCTTCGCCTCGACCGTCAACAAGGACCTCGCCGACACTCTCGGCAACTTCGTCAACCGGGTGCTCTCGTTCAGCCGCAAGCGGTTCGGCGACGACGTGCCGGCCGGGCACGCGGCGGCGGAGCCGGAGGAGCGGCTGGGGGCGCAGATCGCCGAGCTGCTGGCCGACTACGAGGCGCAGCTGGAGGCCCTCAACTTCCGCAAGGCGACGCAGAGTCTGCGGGCGCTGTGGAGTGCCGGCAACGCGTACCTCGACGAGAAGGCCCCCTGGCTCCAGGTGAAGACCGACCCGGAGGCGGCGGCCCTCACGCTCCGGACGGCGATGAACCTGATCCACCTGTACGCGGTGGTCTCGGAGCCGTTCGTCCCGACGGCGGCGGAGGCCATGCGCGGGGCGTTCGCGCTGCCGGCCGACGCCCCCGCGCGGACCCGCGGCTGGGTGAGCGCGGAGGAGGCGCGGGCGCTGGACGCGGTGCCGGCCGGGACGCCGTTCACGGTGCCGCCGGTACTGTTCGCGAAGATCACGGACGAGGACCTGGCCGCCTGGGCCCAGCGCTTCGGCGGCGGCGAGTAGGCGGGGAGCGGGCGGGGAGCGGGCGGGGAGCGGGCGGGGAGCGGGCGGGAAGCAGGCGGGGCGCGGACCGAGCGCCACCGGGTGGCGGGCACCCGGACGACGCGGCCGCACGACTCCGTCCCGGACGGGGGCGGGCGGCCGCGCCGTCTCCCGGTGCGGTAGCGGCCCCGGCCCCGACTCCGGCCCCGCTCAGCCGAGGGAGGCGCGGGCGGCGGCGAGCAGCGGGACGAGGTCGGGGGTGGCGGTGGCGGCCTCGTCGAGGGCGGCGGTGAGGCTCTCCTCGTAGGTGGTGCGCGCCTCCCCGTGGCGGGCGCGGCCGGCCTCGGTGAGGACGGTGTAGACGCCGCGCCTGTCGTCGGGACAGAGGTCCCGGTACGTGAAGTCGGCGGCGTTGAGGCGGGCGACCAGGCGGGTGACGGAGCTCTGGTTGAGGCCGAGCCCGGTCGCGAGGTCCTGCATCCGCAGTTCGCTCTTCGGCGCCTCGGCGAGCAGGCCGAGGGCACGGTATTCCGAGAGGCCGAGTCCGTGTCGGCGCTGGAGGACGGTGGCGAGCCGGCCTTCGACCTGAGCGTGCAGGGCCGTCAGGCGGCCCCACATCCGGGTGTCGGCGGTCGGCCCGGCGGCGTCGGGGACCGCACCGGGGGCGGCTGGGCTGGGTCGGGTGGACATCGGGCGCTCCCTGGCCTTGCGGGTCTGGCGGGCGGGTCTGGCGGGCGGGTCTGGCGGGCGGGTCTGGCGGGCGGGGCGAAACGGGTTGACACGATGTTACTTGTACATGCATGCTCTTGCCCAGGTCGATGTACTTGCACATACATGCAACAACCAAGCCCCGAGAGGTCCTTCCCATGGCCTGGATCTACCTGCTCATCGCCTCGGTCTTCGAGGTGGTCTTCGCCCTCGCCACCAACGCCACCCACGGCTTCACCGTGCTGGGCCCGTCCCTGCTCACCGCGGGCGCCGCGGCCGGCGGGATCTTCTTCCTCAGCCTGGCCCTCAAGACCCTCGACGTCGGCGTCGGCTACACCGTGTGGACCGGAATCGGCTCGGTCGGCACCGTCCTCCTCGGCACCCTGATCTTCGACGAGGAGATGAACGCCGGAAAGGCCGTCGCCTTCGTGCTCATCATCGGCGGCGTCCTGGGCCTCAAGCTGGCCGACCGGCTCGGCCGGACGGCCACTGCCGCCGGAGCGGCGGGGCAGCAGGCCGGGCAGGCGGGGCAGCAGCCCGCCGCACCGGCCCCGGCGGCCACCGTCGCCACCGGCTGACCGCCCCGTCGGCACCCGCACCGCCCCCGCGCTCCGCGCCCCACACCCCGCACCGCCCCACGAGAGAGAGTTGCACCGTCATGGCCTGGGCCTTCCTCGCGATCGCCGTCGTCTTCGAGATCGTCTTCGCCCTCGGCACCAACGCCACCAAGGGCTTCACCGTGTTCTGGCCCTCCGTCCTCACCCTGACCGCCGCCGCGGGAGGGATCTACACGCTGAGCCTCGCCCTCCGCACCCTCGACGTCGGCGTCGGGTACACGATCTGGACGGGGCTGGGTTCGATCGGCACCGTCGTCCTCGGCGCGCTGATCTACAAGGAGCGGATCACACTGCCCAAACTGCTCTCCTTCGCCTCGATCATCGCGGGGGCGGTCACGCTGAAGCTGGCATCAGGAGTCTGATCCCCCAGGCGATTTCACCCGATCGTGGAATCGTCCGCCCGATCCGGATCGGGAAGACTGGCCGTCCCCGACCGATCCCCGAGGGAGGCGGCGATGGACGCCGAGGACGAGCCGCTGGCCGAGTGGTACGCGCGGCGGGCACGCCGCCGACGGGCCCCCGGGACGCGCGACGCGATCACGCTGGCACCCGGGCCCCGGCGCGGGGCGCACCTGTTCCGGGACGTACCGAGACTGGTCGTCGAGTGGGACGGCTTCGCCTGGCAGCCGGTCGCGGTGGCGGAGAGCTACGCCGAGGCGTACCCGCTGATCGTCCGGCCCGACGAGGCGGCCGGGCCGGCCACCGTCTTCCCTCAGGCGGACACCCCCGTACCGCTGCTGCGCAAGGGAACCGGGCGCCACCGGAAGCCGGACCGGTAGCGCCCGGCCCGCCGCGCGACCGGGCGCCGCCGGGCCGCACCGGGCCGCACCGGCCCGGCGCACGACCGGGGACCGGGCACATCGCCGCGATACGGACGCCGGGCGCCACGAGCCCCGAGACGGTACACCGACGATCCCGTCATCCTTCCAGGACGAACCGTCCGCTCCCCGGATCGGGCGCCGTCCGGCCGATCGGCCTTCGGGCTATAGTGCCCACGTCAATCTCAGGGTGGGTCGGCGTCGAGCCATCCTGACGGTGGATCCCATCGGCCGCCCCGATCCCGACGTAGGAACCGACCACGGTGCCCAGAGCGCGAGTTGTCTGCCCGGCCACGACCGAGGGACTGGATCCCTGTCGTCCGGGCACGGTGCGCGGAGCCGCGGGACACCGCCCCCGGCACGCACCGGCGGGCCGGGCGCGCCGCCTCTCCCCTGTCGACCGGGCTCCCCTTCCTCCCCCGGACCCCGGCCCCGGTCGCCGGAGAACCACGCGCGGTCTCCCGCCCGCCTGAAAGCCCCGGCGGGACCCTCACCGGCCGAACGCCGCCGACCGCCCCGGCCGGAATGCTCACCGCCGCCGAGCCGCTGTCGAGCCACCGCCGAGCCGCCGCCGTTCGAGCCCCCGTCACCCACGTCACCGTCACCCGAGCCGACGTCACCCGGCCCCCGTCACCCGAGCCCTGCCGCCCCGGCGCTCCCCGTGCACCCGCTTCCCGAGAGGACCGCCCCCGCCATGGTCGATCCCCGCTTCAGCATCCTGTCCGAGGAGTTCGCCGCCGCGCCCCACCGGCACTTCGCACGGCTGAGGGACCGGTCACCGGTGCACTACGAGCCGGCGGTCGACAGCTACTTCCTCTCCCGCCACCGGGACGTGAAGCGGGTACTGACCGACCATGAGGCGTTCACCACCGAGACGCTGCAGGTCCGCGCCGAGCCGGTGATGCGCGGTCCGGTGCTCGCCCAGATGACCGGGGCGGAACACACCGCCAAACGAAAGATCGTCGTCCGGGGCTTCACCGGACAGGCCCTGCAGGACCAGGTACGCACCATCCGCGCCAACGCCGCCGAGCTCGTCGCGCCCTTCCTCCCCCGGGGGCGGATGGACCTCGTCAACGACTTCGGCAAGCCCTTCGCCGTCCAGGTGACGCTGGAGATCCTCGGCCTGGACCGGAAGGACTGGCGAAAGGTCGCCGCCTGGCTCGGCGGGATAGGGGAGTTCGTCACCGCCATCACCCTCACCGACGAACGCCGCCGGCACTGCCTGGACCGCGCCCTGGAGCTGGAGGCCTACCTCGTCCCGGTCATCGAGCAGCGCCGCCGTCACCCCGGCGAGGACCTGATATCGACGCTCTGCACGGCCGAGTTCGACGGCATCACCATGAGCACCCGCGACGTCACCGCGTTGATCATCAACGTTCTGGTGGCCGCCGTCGAGCCCGCCGACAAGACCCTCGGCTACCTCTTCAAGCACCTGATCGACCATCCCGAGCAGATGGCGCAGGTCCGCCGGGACCCGGCCCTGCTGCCCGCCGCGATCGCCGAGACCCTGCGCTACACCCCGCCCGTCCAGCTCGTCCCCCGCCAGGCGGAGCGGGACGCCGTGTTCGCCGGCACCGTCGTCCCGGCGGGCGCCACCGTCTTCTGCCTGATCGGCGCGGCCAACCGCGACCCCGAGGCGTTCGACGCCCCGGACACCTTCGACCTCCACCGCCCGGACCTGGGCACCGCCCGCTCCTTCACCGCCGCCGCCCAGCACCTGGCCTTCGGCACCGGGCTCCACCAGTGCGTCGGCGCGGCCTTCGCCCGCGCCGAGATCGAGACCGTGGCCGCGCTGCTGCTCCCCCTGCTCGACCGGGTCCGCCACAGCCCCGGTTCCCGCTACCGGGAGACCGGCCTGTACACCCGCGGCCCCGCCGCCCTGTCCCTGGACTTCACCCCCGTGCACGAGGGCGCCGCCGTCCCCGGCCGAACGCCCCTCCCGCTCCCGGCTCCCCACCGGCCGGGGCCTTCCCGGACCACGACCACGAGGCCGTCCCGAACCACGACCACCACCCGCGGAGAGGAGCCGTCATGGCGTCCGTCGGAGAGCGACTGAGCAACGCACGCGTCCAGGCCTTCATCGGCCGGGACGAGGAACTCGGCCGCTTCGCCCAGGCCCTGGCCGGCGATTCGCCGGCGCCGTTCGCGTTCTACGTGTCCGGACCGGGCGGCATCGGCAAGTCGACACTGCTGCGGTGCATGGCCGACCGCGCCCGTGCGGCGGAGCGGCCGGTGCTGGAACTCGACGGCCGTTTCGTGAGCCGGGACCCGGACGACTTCCGGCGCGCCGCCGCTCCCCTCCTGGAGGTCCCCGGCACGGTCCTCGTCGTCGACTCCTTCGAGCACTGCCAGTGGCTGGAGAGCTGGCTCTGGCAGCGGTTCCTGCCCGGGGCCGCCGACGACACCCTGGTGGTCCTGGCGGGCCGCCTCGCACCGCAGCCCCAGTGGACCGCCGATCCCGCCTGGGCCGGACTCCTGCACGTCTGCGAACTGGAGCCGTTCACCGAGGAGCAGGCCCTCGGCCTGCTGACCGCGGCGCAGGTCATGCCCCAACTGCGGGAGCGGGTCCTCCGCTTCGCCGGAGGCAACCCACTGGCCCTGTCCCTCGCGGCTGCCGCGAGGGTCGCGGACTGGAGCCGGGAGGACGTCTGGGCGCCGTCGGCCGACGTCCTGCGCACCCTGCTGTCGGGCCTGATCGGCGAGGTGCCGACCGCGGCCCACCGCCGCGCGCTGGAGGTGGCGGCCCAGGCCTACTCGACCTCCGAGGAACTGCTCGCCGCCGTACTGCCCGACGAGGACGCCCACCCGCTCTTCACCTGGCTCAGGGACCTGCCCTTCATGGAGTCCACCCACCGAGGGCTCCACCCGCACGACGCCGCGCGCGAGACCCTCGCCGCCGACCTGCGCTGGCGCGCCCCCAACGCCTTCGTGGCGATGCGCCGGCGACTGGCCGAGGAGTACCTGCGCCTGCTGCGCGAGGCGCCCGAGGAACGGGTCTGGACCGTCACCGACGAACTCTTCCACCTCTTCCGGGAGGGGGAGATCGTGGCGCGGCTGCGCACCTGGTCCCGCGAGGACGAGGTGCACGACCGGCCCCTGCACCCGGACGACCTCGACGTCGTCCTGCGGATGGCCGAGCAGACCGAGGGCCCGGCCTCCGCCGAGCTGGTCCGCTACTGGGCGGAACGCCAACCGCAGTCCTTCAGCGTCTACCGCCTGGTGAGCACGGGCCGCGTCGTGGCGTTCACCGCCCGCCTCGCCCTGCCCGCCCCCGCCGACCCCGAGGACCTGGCCACCGACCCCGTCGTGGCGGCGGCCTGGGAGTACACCGACGCCACCGCGCCGGTGCGGCCCGGCGAGCACATCGGCATCAGCCGCTTCTCGGTCTACCCGGAGCGGTACCAGGTCCCCTCGCGCGTCATCGACCTGAGCAGCTCCCGCGCCCAGGCGGAGTCGGCCCGTGCCCGCGGCCGCGCCTACGGCTTCGCCGTCTGGCGGGACGCCGAGACCTGGGCCGCGCGCGTCAAGGGCAGCCTCGCCGACACCGGCGCCCGGCCGCGGGTCGGCGAGCACACCTACGGCCTGTTCGGCGTCGACTGGCGCCAGGTGCCCGTCGAGATCTGGCTCCGCCACCTCATATCGGCCACGGCCGTGCCCACCCGGGCCGGGCCGTCGGGCGTCTCGCGCAGCGTGTTCGACCAGGACGTGCGCGAGGCCCTGGCGCACTGGCGCGACACCGACGCCTTCGCCGCCTGCGCCCTGCTGCGCGCCCGCCTGGCGGCCGACTCCGCCGACCCCGTCGGGGAGCTGCGCGCCCTGCTGCGCCGGACGGTGGACGACCTCGCCGGTGACCCGCGCGGCGTGCGCGCCCGCGAGGCCCTGACGGCGGGGTACTTCTCCGGCGCACCCACCCAGGAGGCCGCCGCCCGGCGCCTGAGCCTCCCGTACGGCACCTACCGGCGCCACCTGCGCCAGGGCCTGGACCTGCTCTGCGACGCCCTGTGGCAGCAGGAGCTGCACGGCCCCCGCTGAGGACGCCCGCACCCCGCCCGGATCCGGTGGACAGGTGCGGACAGGAGTGGACAGTCCCCACGCCCGTCGGGCCTGGAAGGTGGACGGCGACCGGCCCGAGTCTGTGCGTCATGAACGTTGCACGCACGCAGACGGAGCCGGCGGCAGGCCGGTCCCCCCGGCCGGGAGCGGCGCTCGCGGCGCTCGCCGCGGCCCAGTTCACCGTCATGCTCGCCACCTCGATCGTGAACGTGGCGCTGCCGCAGATCCGCGCCGGGGTCGGCCTCTCGGACGGCGCGGTCACCTGGGTGGTCAACGCCTACGGTCTGGCGTTCGGGGCACTGCTGCTGGCGGGCGGCCGGGCGGCCGACCTGCTCGGCCGCCGCCGGGTCCTGCTCGCCGGGCTCGCGCTGTTCGCCGCGGCCTCGCTGGCGGCGGGACTGGCCGCCACCTCGGACGTGCTGATCGGCGCCCGCGCCGCCCAGGGCCTCGCCGCGGCGGCGATCGCCCCGGCCGCGCTCGCCCTGGCGATGGAGCAGTTCCCCTCCGGCCCCGGGCGCGGCCGGGTCCTGGGGGTGTGGGGCGCGGTCTCCGGCGCGGGCGGAGCGGGCGGCGTCCTGCTCGGGGGTGTGCTCACCCAGGCACGGGGCTGGCCCTGGATCTTCCACGCGGTCGCGCTCGGGTCGGCGCTGGTCCTGGCCGCCGTGGCGGCCCTCGTACCACCGGCGCCCCGGCAGGTGAGCGGACAGGTGAGCGGGTCGGGGCGGAAGGACGGGCGGAAGGAGGCGCGGTTCGACCTGCTGGGCACCGCCACCGTCACCCTCGCCCTGACCTGCCTGGTCTGGGGCCTGACCACCGCACGCGGCGCCGGCTGGAGCGACGGCCGGGTCGTCGGCGCCCTGGGCGCCGCCGCCGTCCTGCTCCCGGTCTTCGCCGTGATCGAGCTCCGCCGGCCGAACGCACTGCTACCGCCCCGGCTGCTCGTCACCGGCCGGGTGGCCACCGGCAACCTGCTGATGGCGCTGCTGGGCTCCGTGTGGATCGCCCTGTTCTTCTTCCTTCCGCTCTACCAGCAACAGGTCCTCGGATCGGGTCCGCTGGCCACCGGAGCCGGCCAACTCCCGCTCGCGGCAGCCAACATGCTCGGCGCCGCCCTGGCGCCGCGCGTCTCCCGGCGCCTCGGCGCGGCCACCACCGTGATCGCCGCCCTGCTCACCGAAGCCGCCGGCCTGCTGTGGCTGTCGCGGATCGACGCCGACGGCAGCTACCTCACCGACGTCCTCGGGCCGAGCATCCTGATCGGCCTGGGCCTGAGCACCGCCTTCGTCCAGCTCACCGCCCTCGCCGTGGACGGCGTCCCGCCCCGGGACGCCGGACTGGCCGGCGGACTGGTCAACACCACCCGCCAGGTCGGCGGCGCGATCGGCCTCGCCGTCCTGACCACGCTGGCCGGATCCGTGACCGCCCACGCGGCCACCCACCGGCCCCACCTGGAGGCCCTCACCGCCGGGTACCGGACCGCCTTCGCCGTCTCCGCCTCCGTCGCGGCGGCCACCGCACTCCTCACACTGCTCCTCACCCGGGCCGCCGGCCGAAGGGCCGTGACCGCCTCTCCCCTCCCGGCGCCCGACCCGCGAACCGCCCGATTCCCCCGGGACCCGCGCCCGCCCAGCCCAACCCCTCTCCCACACAACTCCCCTCACACGCAACGCACTTCACGGGAAGGACTCCTGCCATGAGCACAGCGAAGCCGTACCTGACCGGCCACTTCACCCCCGTCACCGACGAGGTCGCCGTCACCGGCCTCACCGTCGAGGGCACCTTGCCCACCGAGCTCACCGGCCGGCTCCTGCGCAACGGCCACAACCCCAAGCCCGGCGTCACCCCCACCCACTGGTTCAAGGGCAGCGGCATGGTCCACGGCATCAGGCTGCGCGAGGGCCGCGCCGAGTGGTACCGCAACCGCTGGGTCCGGACCCCCGCCCTGGACGGCGCGCCCTACATGACCGAACGCGGGCCCGACCTCACCGCCAGCGCCGCCGGCACCCACGTGATCGAGCACGCCGGACGGCTGCTCGCCCTCTGCGAGGCGAACCTGCCCTTCGAACTCACCCGGAAGCTCGACACCGTCGGCGCCTACGACTTCCGCGGCAAGCTGCGCACCGCGATGACCGCGCACCCCAAGGAGGACCCGGCGACGGGCGAGCTCCACTTCTTCGGGTCCTCGCCCCTCCCGCCGTTCCTGACGTACTACGTCGCCGACGCCAAGGGCGAGATCGTCCACAGCGCCGAGGTCCCCGGCGCGACCGGCGCGCTGAAGCACGACTTCGCCATCACCCGCCGGCACGTGGTCTTCGTCGAGGGCAACGTCACCTTCGACCCCACCGACCACTCCGGCATCCCCTACGGCTGGGACGACCAGCAGCCCGCCCGGATCGGCGTCATGCCGCGCGGAAACGACGGCGCCCGGCAGGTCCGCTGGTTCTCGGTCGAACCGGGCAACATGCTGCACGTCGCCAACGCCTACGAGGACGGCCGGGGCCGCATCGTCCTGGAGGGCCCCACCGTGGACCGGGACGGATTCCGGCTCTCCTGGAACTGGTGGACCGGCGCGCCCGGACGCGGCAGCGAGCCCGTCTCCCGTTCCTACACCCGCCGTTGGGTGATCGACCTGGCGGCCGGCAGCGTCGACGAGCGCATCGTCGACGACCTGCCGGTGGAGTTCCCGACCCTCAACGAGGCGTACCTGGGCGCCGAGAACCGCTACCAGTACGCCGTCGCCTTCCCCGACGAGAAGGGCTTCGGCGGCTACGGGGTGGTCAAGTACGACCGCGTCACCGGTGCCCGCCGCATCCGGCAGGTCGGCGACGCCCGGATGCCCGGCGAAGCCGTCTTCGTCCCCGCCGCCGGGGCGACCGGTGAGGACGACGGCTACCTGCTCACCGTGGTCTCCGATCTCAAGCAGGACGCCTCGCAGCTGCTGGTCCTCGACGCCGCCGGCCTCGAATGCATCGCCACCGTCCACCTGCCCCACCGGGTGAGCGCCGGACTCCACGGTTCCTGGATCCCCGACAGCGGCCCGGACGCCGACCGGGACTGACCCACGCGCCCCGGGCACCGCCGTGAACCGGCCTCGCCCGGCCCCTCACCCAGACCTCACCCGGCCCCCTCCGAAGAAGGACCCACCACGATGTCCCGTCTGCCCCGCGCCATGACCACCCTGATCGCCGCCGCGGCCCTGTCCGCCGCGCCCGCCACCACCGCCTTCGCCGCCCAGGACGCCCACGACGCCGGACGGCGACCGCCGAGGATCGTCGCCGACTGGGCCTGTGCCTGGAACGGCACCGACCCCCGGGCGCTCGGCGCCCTGTTCACCGCCGACGGCGTCTACACCGACCTCGGCGTGGGCGTCGCCTTCCACGGCCGCCGGGAGATCGCCGGGTGGAAGGCCCGCGCGGACAGCCTCATCGACAACGTCCACGTCACCGTGCGCGCCGCCCACCGCGACGGCGGGCGCATCACCGTCGAGGCCGTCTACGCCGGCCGTCTCAAGGGCGCGCCCAAGGCCTTCGCCGTGCCGATGACCACCCTGCTCGACGTCGACCGCCGCGGCCGGATCACCTCCGACCAGGACCACTACAGCCTCGCCGACGTCCTGACCCAGTCCGGCCTGCCCGCCGACTGGACCCCGCCGGGCCACTGACCGGCCGGCCACCGGCCGACCACCGGCCGACGGGCCGAAACGCCGACCGGCCCCGCTCCCTCGTTCGAAGGAGCGGGGCCGGTGTCACGGCTACCGGGGGCCGGTCGCGCGGGCGGTGTGGACGGTGACGGCGGTGAGGTAGAAGGCGTCCGGGCGGGTCAGGATGCCGGTGGGGGCCTCGGGGTCGAGCAGGGCGTCGAGGACCGCCCGGTCGTCGGCGTCCAGCTGCTCGGCCAGCTGGTCCCGGCGGCGGGCGAGACTGACGTGCAGGTACTCGCGGGCCGGCCCGTCCAGCGGGGCCGGACGGTCGGCCAGGAACGTCCGCGTCCCGCTCGGGACGAGGCCCGCCGCGGCCAGCATGGCCGGCCAGTCCTCCACCGTGGCGACCGAGCCGGGCAGTTCGGCCCGCATGCCGCTGAAGGTGTCCTCGTGGGCGGCGTCCAGCCGGGCCTGGAGGCCCGGGCGGCCGAGCCCGAGGTCGCGGGG
>NZ_JAQYWZ010000604.1:0-666 GCF_036290945.1 Streptomyces sp. BE303 | reverse complement strand
GCCGGTCCGGACGTTGGCGATGACCGACTGGAAGAACGGGAACATCGCGACGTCGCCGCTGATGAAGCCGTTGAGGGCGCTGGTGCCGACCGGGGAGATCTTCTCGGTGTAGAAGGACTTCATGTACTCCATCGCGGTGCGCCCGGCCTCGGTGTTCTGGGTGGAGGCCTTGAAGTCGGGCGAGGTGAGGGTGCCGCCGGCCTGGCAGAGGAAGCTCTCCCAGGTGGAGTTGATGGCGTTGAGGTGGTCGTCCATGCCCTTGAACTGCCAGCCGGCCACCTTCTTCCCTGCCTCGGCGGACTTGGCGGTGATGGTGGCCGCGGTGGACTTCAGCTCGTCCCAGGTCTTGGGCGGGGCGGCGATGCCGTACTGCTGGAGGATGTCGGTGCGGTAGAGCATGACGTCCACGTCGAAGTAGAGGGGGACGCCGTGCATCTTGCCGTCGTACTCGTCGACCTTCGCCAGTGGCAGGAACTTCTCGGTGTCGGCGGCGGTGTAGCCGAGCTTGTCGAGCGGGGCGAGGGTGCCGGCCTTGAGGTAGTCGAGCTCCAGGCCGTTGTTCATCAGCCAGACGTCGGGGCCCTTGCCGGCGGCGACGGCCTGCTTGATCTTGTCCCGGCCGTCCTTCCACTCCAGGAGCGTGAGTTCGACCTTCACCTTGCCCTG
>NZ_JAQYWZ010000603.1:0-393 GCF_036290945.1 Streptomyces sp. BE303 | reverse complement strand
GAGCCTGTCCGCCAACGTGCTTGCTGTAGTGCCGACGAGCTTGGTGAAGTGGTGGGCGGGCGCCGTGGAGTTGGTGAGGGTGTGGGGGTCCTGGTGCGGCGGGGAACGGCGTCGTCGGGCGTGTGTGTCGGCGTTCGGCGTCAGCGGTTCGAACTCGCACGTGATCGTGGAGGAGCCCCCGGCCGTCGTGTCCGCCGCCGTCGTGGCCGCGGGGCTACTTCCCTTGGGGCCGGGGCGGGTGTCCGGTCCGGCCGAGGCGGGGCTGCGGGCCCAGGCCCTCCTGGCCACCTACGGTCAGGACCGGGACGGCGTCGACCGGCTCTGGCTCGGGTCGGTGAAGTCACTCAGCGGGCACTCGCAGGCGGCGGCGGGTGTCGCCGGCATCATCTAGAT
>NZ_JAQYWZ010000602.1:0-421 GCF_036290945.1 Streptomyces sp. BE303 | reverse complement strand
CTCTCATCAGCGTCTCCGACGACACCTCCGGGCCCGGTGACACCACCCCCCAGGTCATCTCTTCGACAGGGGGACACAGTCATGCCGGGGCCCGGAGGCCAGCGGCCCTCTTGCAGGACCGCGAAAAACATAACGGGGGGGAATGGTGCCGCTCACGGGTGCTCGCTCTCTGCTGCCGGTCGGTCGGTCGGCCGGGCGGGGCATCCATCCTGACGCCCCGCCCGGGCGCGGCTGATCAGTCGGAGTCGGCGTTCGACTCGTCGCGCGGGCGGAGCCGATGGCCCCGTGCCGCCCGGACCGCCTTGTTCTGGCGGCGTCGCGATCCCTCCTCGTCGCCGTCCTCGGTCGAGTAGCGGGCGATCTCGGCCTGTGCGGCGGCCTCGGTGGCGCGCTCGGGGGCGGCCGGGGGCGGGGTGGTACG
>NZ_JAQYWZ010000601.1:0-2893 GCF_036290945.1 Streptomyces sp. BE303 | reverse complement strand
TACCGGCTCGAGTACAACACCGTCCGCCCTCACGAGGCACTCGCCTGGAACCGGCCCCACGACGTGCACACCGGCCAGGCCGACCCGCTCGTCCCCAACTTTCCCGAACCCCAAAACCTGCCAGTTACTTGACGCGGGACACGAGGACGAGGCCGGGCAGTCGCTGAGACCGCCGCGAGCCAAAACCTGGGGTCGCGTGGGCCGCACACCCGTCGTAAGGGTCCGGGGCAGCGGATCCGGCAGGGTGTCGATGGCCGGGATGAGTGAGGTGCCGACATGAGCGATGCGAGTGGACAGGGTCGACCGGCCCGGCGGTGTAGTCAGGTGGACGTTGGCATCCGAGGTCGCGCGGGCCGGCCGGTGGATTTCTCGAATGTCTCCCGGGCGGTCTGACGGATCGCGTGGAGGACGGTCAGCCGGTGCGCAGAGGCGCGCCGAGCCGGTAGAAGTTCGAGAGCGTGGTCAGCGTCGTGAGGTGGTTCCGGTCAGGGGGTGCGGATCCAGAACTCGATCGACAGCGGCGGGACGGTGATCGTCAGCTGCGGGCCGGCCTTGGCACCGAGGGCCAGGTTGTTGGTGGACGGGCCGAAGCGGGCCCCATGGAACTGGGCGGCGGTCTGGGTGTCCACGGTGTAGGTGAAGGGGCTGTTGGAACGGTTGGTGATGGCGAAGACCGGCTTGCCCTGCGCTGTCTTCCAGGCCATGATCCGTTGATCCGGCAGCACCGCCGACTCGTCGACGCCGTAGCGGACCGAGTTCCACGGCATGTACTTCACGAAGCCATGGACCGCGTTCCAGTTCTGCGGGTTCCAGGTCCAGTGGCCGACCGGCAGGTTGGGGAAGTGGCTGAAGTTCGTGTCGGACGGCGGTCGCCAGAAGCCGAGCGAGTAGCCGGGGGATTCGGCGTTGGCGGTGGGCTTCAGCGCGTGCAGCCAGAACCAGGTAGGCGCGTTCTGGAACACCATCCAGTTCATGATCGACTGCGCGGTGTTGATGGTCCGCACATTTGAGGTCGCGTTGTCCAGGTACTCGAATTCGTTGTTGAACACGAGCTTGCCTCGCGCGCCGGAGGTGAACGCCCCGGGGGTGAGTTGCTCGTTGCTGTTGGTGCCGATTTGGTGGTAGGTCCAGGCGTCGATGTTCGAGAGCGCCTGGGCGTCCCCCGCGAGGGCTTGGCCTATGGCGCCACTCCAGCCGTGTTGGCTGTCAGCTGTGATCATGATGTGGGGGTACTTGGCGCGGATCTTGGGTGCGACGGCCTTGAACGCGGCCAGGTACTGGCTCGCGTTGTAGACGCAGGACGAGTAGGGGGTTGTGAAGAGCGGCTCGTTCTGCAGGCCCCACATGGCGACCGGGATTCCGCTGCCGATCAGGTGGTCTAGGTCGGCGACCAGGGCGTCGCCGAACTGCGACAGGAAGGCGGGGTCGAACGAGGACAGCGTGCCGCCGATGTAGGAATTGTTGGACTTCCAGCCGGGGGCCGGGGACCAGTATTCGACCGAGGTGCCCTCGATCCCGGCGTGCGCGATCATTTCGGCGAGCTGCTCGTCCTGGCCCGGGTAGCGGCTCTGCATGAACTTCCTGGTGGAGTCAAGGCCCCGGTAGTACAGCCCCATCGCGAGGCGGCAGTACCGAAAACCGCGGTCGGTGCGGCCCCCCTTCAGCATCTGCTGGACGAATCGGTCGCGCTCGCTGACCGTGAGGTCGTAGGGGACGCCGCTGACCGTGTCGGGCAGGCCGTTGTTGTTCGAGCCGATCGAGTCGGACTGGATCTCGAACCCGAGCCCCAGAATGGTCTGCTTGGCGGCCTGGTCGAAACGGATCGTGTAAGTGCCCGACGTTGCCGCGGCGGCCGCTGAGGAGAGGTTGAGCAACGGGGACAGCGCCACTCCGGCGCCGGCGATCGCGGCGCCGCGCAGCATTGCACGTCTGCTGACGGGACGCGGTTCGGATGCGGTCATGTGAACCTCCTGGGTGGGGGATTCGGGGCTGAAGGAGGGTGAAGTGGGGCCTGTGCCACCGGGTGCGGAGATGGTGCGGTCTGCGGGTTCCCTGTGGGGTGTTCGGGTGGCGCGGGTTGCCACAGGGGACGGGAGCTCGACGCTGAGGGGAATGAGGCGTGGGCACCCATGACGTGTTCTCCCGTTGGCGCCAAGCCGTTCTCCGGCAGCAAGGGGCGGGAATGAGGGCTGGGCAGCGCCGCCCCGCACCCTCGCCGCTTCCTGGGGAACCGGGGGCTACCAGCAAGGTATCTGATATACCAAAATTGGGCCAGGGGTGTTGCTGGTTTGTTTCGTTCGGTCGCGCTCTTGGTCGGCGGTGGCGCGGGGCTGCCGATCGAGAGACGGCCTCCTGAGCGGGCCCGTGGGCCCACTCAGGAGGCGCTCTTGACATGTCGGCGCTCTTGCGGCTCTGCCCGCGTCCACTGACCCCGGGAGCAGCACCGTGGCGGTGGTCTCGGCCGGCGGATGCGTCTCCAGGGCCGGCTGTGACCGGCTGACCGGCCATTCACGGGCCCGTAGGGATTGAGTGGGTTGCTTCGGCGGCGCGGGGCGGCTGCCTTGACTCGTCGACATGGGGCCGGAGTGCACCGTGGGGCAAGGTCCAGGTTGCGTTCTGCAGGGTGTCGGCAAGGTCCAGGCGCGTCCCGGCCCTGCATGGCATCGGATGTGGTCAACCGCTGAACCGGAGCCCTCCCGGCGAATGTCGGCCTGGTGGGCTGCGAGGGGGTCGATCCATGGGACCCCCTTCTCCGGTGGCCGTCATGCGGGCAGTTCGGCCCAGACCAGTTGGCCGGTGGCGGTCTGCATGGCGCCCCAGGTGCTGGCCAGGGCGGCGACCATCAGCAGACCCCGGCCGCTGCACCGCCCCGTATCAGCGGCTGCGGAGGTGC
>NZ_JAQYWZ010000600.1:0-31606 GCF_036290945.1 Streptomyces sp. BE303 | reverse complement strand
CTCTCATCAGCGTCTCCGACGACACCTCCGGGCCCGGTGACACCACCCCCCAGGTCATCTCTTCGACAGGGGGACACAGTCATGCCGGGGCCCGGAGGCCAGCGGCCCTCTTGCAGGACCGCGAAAAACATAACGGGGGGGGCGTAGGCGTTCTGACCTGGGGCGGAGCAGTTCGGTCGCTGAGTTGCGGACGGCGCTGAGCGGGGGTGAACGCAACCAGAACTGCAGCCAGGGCAGTGGGCGCCCCACGTCCGACCGGGCTCCGGATGGCGGAGCTCGGAGGCGGGTGGACAGAAGCCTCGAAGGGCACATGTACATCTGCTACATTTGTGACATGAGTGAACCGGTGATCGCATCCATGGCCGAGGTTCGCAGTCACTTGGCGGACGTCCTCGACCGGGCCCGTCGGGACGAGACCCCGACGATCATTACTCGGCGCGGCAAGCAGGAAGCCGTCGTGATCGACATCCTTGAGTACCGGCGGCTGAGCCGGTTGGCTGAGCAGGCGGAGGAGTCCTGGCTGAACAAGTTGGCCGACGAGGCGGAATCCGAAGGCACCGAAGGTTCGGTCTCGCTCGAAGAGATGGCCGCCCTGCTCCGTGCCCACCACGCCTGATCTCTATGGGCTACGTGACGCGGTTCACCCCGCACGCGCAACGGGACATGCTCAAGATCCCGCGCCCCGATGCTCTGCGGATCCTCTATCGCCTGACCGAGCTCCAGAAGGGGTTGGACGAGGGCGACACAACGGCCTTCGACATCAAGGCCCTTCAGGGGCACAGCTCGCGGTGGCGTCTCAGAGTCGGCGACTACCGCGTCGTGTACACGATCGAGGACGGCCAGCTGATCGTGTGGGTGATGGCTGCCGGAAACCGCCGCGACGTGTACCGCGGCCTGTAGGTGCTGTGGCGCCGATCATCCACGACGCTCGGGCCGGTGGGGCGACACTGTCAGTGGCGCCTCCTCCGCTCCAAGACATGAGAGTTGGCCGTTGAGACTGCAGATGAGCCTGTGAACGCCGAAGGCCCCGACCGCTGGGCGGTCGGGGCCTTCGTGCTGCCATGGCCAGCAGAGGCGGAGGATACGAGATTCGAACTCGTGAGGGGTTGCCCCCAACACGCTTTCCAATTCTCCCGAACGCCGTCCGCTGAGGTTCGCACCCGTTCTGACCTGCGGTGGAGCGAACTGCTGGGCGGTGGCTGAACGCGGCTGGACGGGGGTGAACGAGACCAGAACTGAGACCAGAGGAGTGGGCCTTATGGCCAGGTGCCGACCCGCACGGGCTCGGGTTGGAGCATGATGCCAGTGGCGCGCTCGACCCTCCCGGCGAGGTCGGCGAGGGCCTGGGCGAAGCCGAAGGCGGTTGCCCTGCTGTGGGCGGTGAGGGTGAGGGTGCGGCGTGCCGAGCATCGGACGCCCTCGGTGATCTTCTGGCCAGGTTGGTAGCCGACGTGTTCGAGGAGCCATCCGGCGCTTGCCCGCAGCTGGCCGTCGCTGTCGGTGTGGATGGGGCAGCCCGTCGCCGACCAACGGGCGGCCTGGGTGGCGGTGACGAGCGGGTTGAGGAACACGGAGCCGGCTTGGCGTGCGTCGGGGCCGTGGGGGTCGAGGAGGAGGCCGCGGCGGTGCCGATTGGCGAGGACGGCGGCGGTGACCTCGCTGACCGGCGGCCTGGCACCGGGCAGGACGCCGAGTTCCTCGGCGAGCGGCCGGTAGGAGATGGGTGCGGCCGGGGAGCGGGTCAGGCGGAAGGTGACAGTGAGGATGGTCCAGCGGCCTGGGTCGTGCTTGAAGCGGCTGTCGCGGTGGCGGAGCCGGCATGCCTGGGTGGGCAGGGTCCGCAGGCGGCCCATGTCCCAGTCCCATGTGGTGAGGTGGTCGAGGGTGTCGGAGACCTGCTGGCCGTAGGCCCCGGCGTTCTGGACGGGGGCGGCGCCGACGGTGCCGGGTATGCCGGCCAGGCACTCGATCCCGGCGAGGTGTTCGGCTGCGGCCCACTGGACGAGGTCGGCGAGCGGGTGGCCGGCCTGGACGGTCGCGGCCATCGTGTCGTCGTCCACCCGCTTCGCGGTGATGCCGCGGGTGTTCATCACGGCGACGATGCCCTCATGGCCGCTGTCGGAGGCGATGACGTTGCTGCCGTGGCCGAGGGTGAGCGGTGCGTCCTCCTGCCGGTCGCTGACCGTACGGACCAGTTCGAACCAGTCGTCGGGGTCGGCGACCTGTAGGACGTCGCTGGCCGGGTCGCCGAGCCGCAGGGTGGTGAGGGACGCGAGTGTGGGGCTTGGCATGGGCCCTCCTAGGGTTCGTCGGTGATCGCCTTGAGGGCGAGGGCCCGCAGCGGGGCGAGGCGGGTGCGGTTGTCCTGGTGGTGGTAGACGGCGTTGGTGCAGATGGCCAGGTAGCGGCCGGTGTGAGGGGCGAGGTAGAGGCTCGTGCCGGTGAAGCCGTGGTGGTAGGCCACCCGGCCGCCGTCGGCGAGGATCCAGGCCAGGCCTCGGTCGAGACCGGGTTCGATCCCGGCGAGCGGCTGGAGGCTGTCGGCCAGCCAGCGGCCCAGGTCCCCACCGTTCGCGTGTGAGGACAGCAGCGCGGTGGCGAAGGCGGAGAGGTCGGCCGGGGTGGTGAACACCCCGGCGTGGCCGGCGACTCCGCCGAGCAGGGCGGCGTTGTCGTCGTGCGGCAAGCCCCAGAGGCGGGGGCCGCCCGGCAGCCGCTGCTCGGTCGGCGCGACCCGCGCGGAGCGGGTGAGCGGCCCGTAGGCGGTGGCGGTCATTCCGAGGCTCTGCCACAGGTCGGCTGCCAGCTCGTCCAGGCGGTGGCCCCGGGTGTGGGCGAGGGCCAGTCCGAGGAGGATGAAGCCGCGGTTGATATAGCGGTGGCCGACTCCGGGTTCGGTGATCAGGTCTTCGCCACAGATCAGTTCGGCCAGTGGCTCGGTGCGGCCCCGGTACCGGTCGAGGCGGGTGTCGGCGCGCAGGCCGGAGGTGTGGGAGAGGATCTGGCGGGCCGTGACTCGGCCGCCGGGTGCCTCGGCCGGGACGTCGGGCAGCAGCTCGCGGACCGGGGTGTCCAGGGTGAAGGACTCGTTGATGGAGGTGCCGACCAGCGGCCAGGTGGCGAGCACCTTCGTCAGGGACGCCACGTCGTACACCGTGTCCGGACCCGGCCGGGCATCGCCGCACTCCGGGGCGACGATGCCGGAGGCCAGGAATCCGGGCTCGGCGTCGAACGTGCCGTGGGCGATGACGCCGCCGGGAACAGTCCCGTCGGCGGTCAGCAGCTCCAGGCACTCGCGCAGGTCGACGAGTGCGTTCGGGCTCCACGGCACGGTGAGGGTCACGACTGCTCCTGGTTGATCGTCAGGTCGGCACCGAGCGCGGCCAACTTCGGCAGCAGGCTGCCGTATCCGCGCCGCAGGTGGTACATCCCTCGGATCGTAGAGGTGCCCTGGGCCGCCAGGGCGGCGATCACGAGGGCGGTCGCCGCACGGATGTCCTCGCCGGCCACGTCGGCGGCGGCGAGCGGGGACCGGCCCCGGACGGTGATCACCGAGCCGGTCGCGTTGACGGTGGCGCCGAACGCGTTGAGGGCGGGCAGGTGGGTGTCGCGCTGGGTGTAGACCCGCTCCTCGATCCGGGAGGCACCCTCGGCCTGGGTGAGGAAGGCGGTCAGCTGGGGCTGTACGTCGGTCGGGAAGCCGGGGTGCGGGCCGGTGGCCGTCTGCACCGGCCGCGGTCCGGCCGGGGTGCTGACGGTGGTCCCGCCGTCCACCGGGTCGAGCCGGATGCCGGCGTCGGCGAACACCGACACTAGGCCGTCGGGGAAGGCGGCGGCGGGGAAATCGTCCAGGTGCACGGTGCCACCGGTGATGGCGGCGGCCAGGGCCAGCGTCGCGGCCTCCAGCCGGTCGGGCGGAACAGTGAACACCCCGCCCTGGATGCGTTCGGTGCCGGTGATGTTCAGGGCGTTCCTGCCTCGCCACTCGATGCCGACGCCGGCCTGCGAGAGCAGGGCGGCGGTGTGAGTAACCTCGGGTTCGACACTGGGGTTGAGGATCGTCGAGGTGCCGGGGGTGCGGGCGGCCAGGAGCATCGCGGTGACCGTTGCCCCGAGGCTCGGGCCCCAGGCACGGGTCTCGGCGTCGGTGACGAACGGCAGCCGCTTGCCGGTGAAGCGGGCCCGTACCCGGCCCCGGTCCAACTCCACTTCGGCCCCGGCAGCCGCCATCGCGGCCAAGTGCCGGTCGATGTACCGAGCGCAAAATGCGTCGCCGCCGGGCAGCGGGAGGGTGACCTTCCCGGCGCGGGCCAGCAGAGCACCGGCCATCACGGCGGTGGTGCGGATGCGCCTGCCGAGGTCGTCCGGGACGACTGGGAAGTAGGAGTCGGCCGGGTGGGTGGTGAACTCGGTGCCGACCACGGTGGTGCGCGTGCCGGTGCGGTGCAGGATGTCGGCGACCACGCCGGTGTCGAGGATCTCGGGGGTGCCGACGAGGGTCAGCGGGCCGTCGGCCAGTATCGCGGCGGCGTACAGGTGCAGGGCGATGTTCTTGCTGCCCTGCACCGTGGCCGTGCCGGTCAGGGGTCGGCCGCCAGTGATGTACACGGTGCGTTCGTCGGTCGTCGCGGAGGTGTCGGTGGTTGGCATGGCTACCTTCCCTGGCTTCCGGCGGGGAAGAAGCCCCCGACCTGGGTCTTGGGGTAGAGCAGGGTGTGCGCGCCGATCAGCGTGGCGGGCTGCAGGACCGTGCCCGCAGGGACGATCACGCCGTCACCGACCACGGCGCCGAACTTGGTCTGGCCGGTGGCGATTCGGCGGCCGTCGAGGTGGGCGCACACCTCCTCGGTGGCCGGCTCGGTGACCGGGCCGGAGGTCACCCGCAGGCCGGTGGTGGACACGAACGCGCCGATGTTGACGCCCAGGCCGAGCACGGAGTCGCCGACGAAGCTGGTGTGCTTCATGAAGACCCCGCCGGTCAGCAGCGAGCGGGTGACCTCGGCGCCGAACCCGATCCGGCAGCCGGGGCCGATGACCGTGTTGTCGCGCACGCGGGCGCCGGCCTCGATGACTGCGCCGGGGCAGACCAGGGCGGGACCGGTGACGAACGCGCCCTCGGCGATGACGGCCCCGGCCGCCACGACCACGTTGCCCCGGACCGTCGCGCCGGGCTCGACGGTCCCGGCGGGCTCCGGGAGTGCGATGCCGAGGTGTCCCGCCAGCAGGTCGACCATGGCCTTCTTGAGGCCGAACACGGTCGGGCAGCAGTTCAGCAGGTGCAGGACCACCGGGTCGGTGACCTGTTCGGTGTCGATGTAGTACGCGGGCGTGGTGCGGTAGTCGATGCGCTCCAGGTCGGTGTCGATCCGGGGCGCGTCGGTCAGCCGGTGCATGGCTGGTTCTCCTCTCGGGCGAGGGAGGGGAAGACGTGCGGGGGGCGTGGTGACGACCTCTGGCCCTACGAGATGGGCAGGTCCAGGGTGGTGGCCGCTGCCTGGGGGCGGGCCTCGGCCTGATGGTCGACCGCGAGGCCGAGCAGCACGAGCACGGGCAGGTGCAGGGCGGTCCAGGAGGCGGTCAGGAAGGTGCCGAGGCGGTCTCTCCGGTGCGGCGTGCCGGGGTCCTTCGGAGGGCGTGGCGGTGCTGTGCGTTGGTATGGGAGGGCCTTCGGCAGCAGGGGGAGGGGTGGACGTTCCCCAGTGAACTGCCGGGCGGGATGCCGGATCCGTAGCCGGGCTACGGGCCGTAGTCCGGCTACGGGTCAGATGATCTGCACGCCCGCGCGGGCGGCGAAGTTCCGAACGCCGGGAAGCTTGCGGTCGTGCCGCAGCAGGCCGGTGACGAGGTCGCGCACAGCGCCCCTGCGGACCTCTTGCGGAGCGGCCTCCTCGGCGGCGAGCAGGGCCCGGTAGCACTGCTCGGGCTTGCCCCACTGGTCGAACGCGCGGGCCACGTCGGTGAAGAAGCGGGCCTGCCGCTCAGCGGTCGGCAGCGCGGCGGGGTCGATGGTGGCAGCCATTTCGATCGCTCGCCCGGCGTCGCCGAGCTCGTAGTGCACCGACAGCTCGTGCAGGGCGACGCCCTGGACGCCGTCCAGCAGGCCGGAGGACCGGCTCGCTGCGGCGGCGCTGTCGGCGGCCTCCCGGATCAGGGCGTGCGCGTAGGAGCGGTCGCCGGACTTCGCGGCGGTGTAGGCGGCGGTGGCGTACAGGTCTCCGCGGGTGGCCAGCCGGGCGGTCTCGGGGACGGAAGCATCGGCGAGGAGGTCTTCGGCGGCGACCACCACGATGTCGGTGGCGCGAGCCAGGCTGCCCTGGCGACGCCAGGAACTGGAGACCATGCGCTGGGCCTCTGCGGTGATCAGCGGGTCTCCGCCCAACCGGGCTGCGGTCAGCGCGCGGTCCGCGGTGATGGCCACCAGGTTGTTGGTACCGACTTTGATGCACAGCCGGACGGCGATGTTGTAGAGCCGGGCGACGTTGCGGGCCCGTTCCTCCGCCGAGCCGATCATTTCGGCGGCGGCGATCCGACCGGGCAGGGCGCGGGCCAGGGCGTCGTACTGGGCCGCCTTGAACTCCCGGCGCGACGTCACCAGCGAAGCGGCGACCGTCGCCTGGGACGGCTCACGGCGGGGAGACGGAATCCGGCCGGCCCCGTACAGGAGAAGGTCCTCCAGATCGGCCAGCGAGGCCTTCTCCTCGGCGTGCGCGGCCTGCTGGCCGGCGGCCGGGGCGAAGAGGGCGGCAGCCGCCAGGGTCAGGAACGGGCGGCGTCGCACATCGTCCTCCTCGGCAGCGGAAGTGCTCGTCAGCGTAGCGGAGGCAGGCTTTCGCGGACGGGGTCTCGCGCGCTCGGCGGCCGGTTGCGGCAACGTGATCAGCTCCGCGAGGTCGACACCCAGCACCTCGGCGAAGCGCTGGAGGAGCGTCAAGTCCTTGACCTGCTGCATGTCCCGCTCGACCAGGGACATCCAGTCCTCACTGCGGCCGACCTCAGTGGCCAGGCGGAGCTGGGTCCACCCCAGCACCGACCGCCGGAGCGAGATGAACGCGCCGAACGTCCTGCTGTCCCCCACCGCAGACTCCCGCGGATCGTACCCGACCGGCTACAGACCGCTACGGTACCCAGCTGCGGGGGCGCTGCGCAGCGGAAGCCGTGCTCGGGGGCGAATCTGTCCGTCTCATTCGTGCGGTGGTCGGTTGCGACGGGTGAACCTGTCCCGGCTGGGCGACACTTCCCGGAACCTTCGGCATGCCGGTTCGGGCTGTCCTGATACGAGGTCGCCGCCACCAGGTCTGCCAACCCTACGGTGAACGCCGAAGGCCCCGACCGCTGCTTGGGTTCTAGCGGTCCTCGCAACACCCGCGATCGGTGGGAGTTGCGAGGACCGTGGCCGTTGGACGCGATGATCTTTCGGGGTTGAGGGAGCGTTTCCTTGCGCGGGTGGATGTGGTGGGGAACGTGACGGTGGTGGCGCGTGAGCTGGGGGTGAACCGGAACACTGCTTTCGGCTGGGCCCGGAAGGGCGGACGGAGCTCGGTGCGCCTGCCGCGGCGCCACCCCGGGCGCGATGAGTACGAGCGGCTTCGGGACACGGGTGTCGCACGCCTGGCGGCGGCCCGGCAGGTCGGTGTGAACGAGCGCACGGCCAGGGGCTGGGAACGGGGCGTCAAGAAGACCGGCCATTCGCGCACGTATCCGGAGGGGTACCGCGTCGACTACCGGGCGGGAACCGTCACCATGTCCGGTGTGACAACAGTACCGGTCGGCTTGGGGGTCCTGGAGAAGCAGCTCCACCCGCGCTTCCTGACCCTGGCCGAGCGCGAACAGATCCGCGATCTCCGCTCGGCGGGCCAGTCTCTGCGGGCGATCGGACGGGCCCTGGGACGGCCGGCGAGCACGATCAAACGGGAGATCGACGCGAACGCGGGCAGCAGGGGCTACCAGCCCTACGCGGCCCACCGGGCGGCGGCGGCGCGCAGGCCCCGGCCCAAGGAGCGCAAGCTGCTGCGCGAGGGACGGCTGCGTCGCTTCGTCCAGGGCGGACTGCTCAGGCGGTGGTCACCGGAACAGATCTGCCACGCTCTGCTGACGGAGCATCCCGACGACGAGAGCATGCGGGTGAGCGTGGAAACGATCTATCAGGCGCTGTATTTCCAGGCCCGCGGCGGTCTGAAACGGGAAGTGCAGGCAGCCGTCCGCTCCGGCCGGACCCGCCGCAGACCCCGCCGCGACCCCGAGCGGCGCACCCCGCGGTTCATCGACCCGATGGTGATGATCAGCGACCGGCCCGCCGACGTCGAGGACCGGGCGGTGCCCGGCCACTGGGAAGGGGACCTGATCATCGGCGCGGGCGGGCGTTCCGCCATCGCCACCCTGGTCGAACGAAGCACCCGTTACACGATGCTGGTCCACCTGCCGGGCGGAGCCCACGACGCCGAGACCGTTCGCGACGGCCTCGTCCGCACCGTCCGGACCCTGCCGGCCCACCTGCGCGGCTCCCTCACCTGGGACCAGGGCAGCGAGATGGCACGCCACAGGCAGTTCACCATGGCCACCGGAATGCCCGTCTACTTCTGCGACCCCGCCTCACCCTGGCAACGCGGCTCGAACGAGAACACCAACGGGCTCCTGCGGCAGTACTTTCCGAAGGGAACCGACCTGAGCCCGCACAGCCCCGAAGACCTCGAACACGTCGCCCAGGAACTCAACGGCCGCCCACGCAAGACGCTCGGCTGGAATACCCCAGCCGAGCGTCTACGTGATCTACTCACCACCTAAACCACGTGGTGTTGCGACGACCCCCAGAACCCAAGCTGGGCGGTCGGGGCCTTCGTGCTGCCATGGCTGGCAGAGGCGGAGGATACGAGATTCGAACTCGTGAGGGGTTGCCCCCAACACGCTTTCCAATTCTCCCGAACGCCGTCTGCCGGGGTTCAGACCTGTTCTGACCTGCGCCGGAGCGAACCGTCGGGTGGCGGTCGAACCAGCCGGACGGCGATGAATGAGACCAGAACTGAGACCATGCTACCTGGCACCTGCAGCTGGATCGTCCACCTCGTGCCTGGTCAGCTGTCCGTGTCTTTGGGGTGCCGGGGCGAGGCGTAGACGAGATGTACGGTCCGCCCTGGCTCGTCGACGAGGTAGCGCACGCGCCCGCCGGCGGTCACCTCGTACTCCCACTGCGGCAGCTCGCTCCCTCCGAGGGTGCGAGCCGCCAGACGCCCCCGAAGCCGGTGCTGCCGATCAGGGTCGCCCATGGACATGGGGTCGGTGCGAAGGGCTTCGAAGCAGCGTCGTGTATTCCCGGGAGCTTCGGAGCAGAGATCGCCCCACCCCTTGGCCGCCTCATTGGTGGCGAACCGTAGCCGCCATTCGCTGCCGATCGGCGGTGGTGGGACGTCGTCGCCGCGTTTGGGGCTCATGGGTTGGGAACCTCGCCGTGGTCGTCACCGGGAAGCAGTTCGGTGAGCTGCGCAGCCAGTTCCGGATCCGCCAGGATTCGGGCTGTGGCGCGCCACTCGACGATCACTCTGTGCAGATTGGCGTGGACGTCCAGCTCCACCACGTCGCGAGTGGCGTTCACGAGGTCGACGATAAACTCCCGGACCTCTTCGGCCGACAGGTGGCGGGTCCACGGGAAGACCTCGGGGAGCGCGAGGAGGACGGCGCGAGCGCCCTCGCTGCTGGTGATCAGCGCTGCGAACAGTCGTGCGGTGACGTCGGCCGTCTCTTCGCGCTGACGGTCGTGGCGCTCCGTGGTTAGGTACAGGTCCTCGCCGTCGCGGCGTGTGACGTGAATGCGCTGTGCCTGTTCGACACTGTCCGCGACGCGCTTGGAGTTCTTCGACAGGTCGGAGAACGACACGGTGAGAGTGGACATGTCGTGATGTTACTTCGGAATACGTTCCGAAGTCAACTGATTGCAGATGTCGAAATCGCCGTTCGCCCCTCGGGGGTGCCTGCATGGACTCGTAACACGATCTTGTGAATTGTTGCCGGTGGGCGTTGCCGGTGTGACGATTCGTCCGTTCGTGATGGTGTGAGCAGCAAGCCGTGGATCGTGGACGACGAGCTATGAGCCCGGATCGAACCGCTGCTGCCGGCCCGGTCGGAGCAGTCACCGGGCCTTCGCCCGGTCGATGACCGGCGTCTGGACGACGTGATCGTGCTCCATGGGGAGCGCGCGCACCGCGTTCACGGCGGCGCTGGCCCACGCGTCGGCCTTTGGGATCTTCGGCATGCTGTCGCCCGAATGCTCGCCGTCCGCCTCGTCTGGGCTCGGGGCGGCTGTTGCCCTCGTGATTCTGCCCGTGCCTCCGGCACGGCACCCGGAGCCGGGAACGACGAAGGCCCGGACCGCTGAGCGGTCCGGGCCTTCTGCCGGCGGAGGATACGAGATTCGAACTCGTGAGGGGTTGCCCCCAACACGCTTTCCAAGCGTGCGCCCTAGGCCACTAGGCGAATCCTCCGTGGGAGAGCTTAGTACATGTTCAGGGGTGGTCGCGACCACGTATCTCGTAGGTGGGGGCGAGGGGTGGCCTGCGGATGAGGGGAGGGGGTGGTGGTGGAGGGGTGGGCCCGGGATCCGGTAGTGTTGGGGGCAGCCCCTCGTGTGGCGTTATCTCTCTGAACCCCCCCAGGGCCGGAAGGCAGCAAGGGTAAGAGGGCTCTGACGGGTGCACGGGGGGTCTTTGCGTTCCCGGGGAGTCCGGTGGGCACGGGCGGGGCCGGGGCGGGTCGAGGGGCGACGCGTTTGTCCGTCCGTCCCGATATCGTCGGTGGTGTGTCCCTAGCCCTGTACCGCCGCTATCGCCCCGAGACCTTCGCGGAGGTCATCGGTCAGGAGCACGTGACCGCTCCGCTCCAGCAGGCCCTGCGCAACAACAGGGTCAACCACGCCTACCTGTTCAGCGGCCCGCGCGGCTGCGGGAAGACGACCAGCGCGCGCATCCTGGCCCGCTGCCTCAACTGTGAGCAGGGCCCGACGCCGACGCCGTGCGGTGAGTGCCAGTCCTGCCGGGACCTCGCCACGGGCGGGCCCGGGTCGATCGACGTGATCGAGATCGACGCGGCCTCGCACGGTGGCGTGGACGACGCGCGCGAGCTGCGGGAGCGGGCGTTCTTCGCCCCGGTGCACAGCCGGTACAAGATCTTCATCCTGGACGAGGCGCACATGGTGACCCCGGCCGGCTTCAACGCGCTGCTGAAGGTGGTGGAGGAGCCGCCGGAGCACCTCAAGTTCATCTTCGCGACCACCGAGCCGGAGAAGGTGATCGGGACGATCCGGTCCCGGACGCACCACTACCCGTTCCGGCTGGTGCCGCCCGGCACGCTGCGCGACTACCTGGCGGAGGTGTGCGGCCGGGAGGAGATCCAGGTCGAGGACTCGGTGTTCCCGCTGGTCGTGCGGGCCGGCGCCGGGTCGGTGCGTGACTCGATGTCGGTGATGGACCAGCTGCTGGCCGGTGCCACCGAGGGCGGTGTGACGTACCGGATGGCCACCGCGCTGCTCGGGTACACCGACTCGGCGCTGTTGGACGAGGTGGTCGACGCCATTGCCGCGCACGACGGGGCGACGGTGTTCCAGGCCGTCGACCGGGTGGTCGAGGGCGGGAACGATCCGCGTCGCTTCGTCACGGACCTGCTGGAGCGGCTGCGGGACCTCGTGATCCTCGCCACGGTGCCGGACGCGGGGGAGAAGGGTCTGCTCGACGCCCCGGCGGACCGGGTGGCGGTGATGCAGGCGCAGGCGGACTCGTTCGGCGCGGCCGAGCTGAGCCGGGCGGCGGACATCGTCAACACCGGACTGACGGAGATGCGCGGGAACGCGGCGCCCCGGCTCCAGCTGGAGCTGATCTGTGCCCGGGTGATGTTGCCGGGCGCGTACAGCGACGAGCTGTCGTTGCAGGCGCGGCTGGACAAGCTGGAGCGCCGGGCGGCGGCCGGCGGGTTCGCCGGCGGTGGTCCGGGTGGTTTGGGTGGTCCCGGTGTCGCCGGCCTCGGAGCTCTCGGGGCGATCGGGGTCGGTGAGGGCGGCGGGATCGCGGCCGGTGGGACGGCTCCTCCGGTGGCGGCGGTGCCGGAGGTCCAGCAGGTGGCGGCCCCGGCGGTGGAGTACGTGCCGCAGTCGCCCGCTCCGGTACCCGCGCCCGCCGCCCCTGCGGCGCCGGCGGCTCCGGCCGCTTCCGCGCCCGGGGCGTGGCCGATCAAGCGGAGCTTCTCGCCGGCCGGTGAGGCGTCCGCTCCCGCCCCGGCCGCTGCCCCCGCGCCCGCTGCCCCCGTGCAGCAGCCGCAGCAGCCCGCCCCGGCGCCCGCACCTGCGGCGGCCGGTGGGCAGCCGTCGGCGGCGGCGCAGCAGGGCGCCGGGCAGGTCCGGCAGCTCTGGCCGCAGATCCTGGAGGCGGTGAAGAACCGGCGCCGGTTCACCTGGATCCTGCTGAGCCAGAACGGCCAGGTCGCCGGGTTCGACGGCAGCGTGCTCCAGGTCTCGTTCATCAACGCCGGCGCGCGGGACAGCTTCGTCAGCAGCAACAGCGACGACGTGCTGCGCCAGGCGCTGGCGGACGCGCTCGGGGTGGACTGGCGGGTCGAGTGCATCGTCGACCCCTCGGGCGGAGTCGGCGGGACCCCCGGTGGTGGTCCCTCGGGCGGCTTCGGCGGCGGAGCCGGTGGCGGTGCCGGCGGTGGTGGTGGCTGGGGAGCTGCACCGGCGCGTCCGGCGGCGTCCGCGCCCCCTGTCGCGCCTGTCGCGCCGGCGCCCGTGGCCGCCCCTGTACCGGCGCCTGCGCCGGTCGCCGCGCCCCAGGCGATGCCGGTCACGCCGAGGCCGTCACCGGTCCAGGCACCTCCGCCCCAGGCCGCCCCGGCGCGTCCGGTGCAGGCGGTGGCCCCGGAGGACGACATCCCGGAGGAGGACGACCCGGACCTCAACGAGGAGGCCTTCTCCGGCCAGGATCTGATCGTCCGGGAGCTGGGTGCGACGGTGCTGGAGGAGATCCGGCACAGCGGCGGCTGAGCCGACCGGGCAGCACGTAGGCTCGGGGCGAGGACGCACACAGAACGCAGGACCGAACGCAAGGAGTGAGCCGTGTTCCCCGGTGGTGGCCAGCCCAACATGCAGGCGCTGCTCAAGCAGGCGCAGAAGATGCAGCAGGATCTCGCCCAGGCCCAGCAGGAGCTGGCCGAGGCGAAGGTGACCGGTTCGGCGGGCGGCGGCCTGGTCGAGGCGACGGTGACCGGTGCCGGTGAGCTGGTGGCGCTGACCATCGCCCCGGCCGCCGTGGACCCGGAGGACACCGAGACCCTGGCCGACCTGGTCCTGGCCGCGGTCCGTGACGCGAACCAGTCGGCGCAGAAGATGCAGGCCGAGCGGATGGGCCCGCTGACCCAGGGCCTCGGCGGCGGCGGCATCCCCGGCCTGCCGTTCTGATCGTCGGTTCAGGGACAGGCAGAGGGACAGATACACGCACACGCACAGGGACAGGGCCAGGGCCGGCAAGCCCCGTCCCGGCCCGGTTCCGCCCGGACGGCCGGGCCGTTCGGGCAGTGCCGGGCGGTCGGGACGAATCGGTACGTGTCGGTACGAGGGGCTCCCCGGCGGCCGGTGGAGGGCTCTCGACCGGCCGGTAGGAGGGTTTCGGGACGGTTCCCGAGGCCCCGGAGATCTGTAGTTCAGACAACGGACCTGTGTGATTTATGCGGGAGACGGGCGTCGGGCGGTGTGCCCGACGCCCGATTCGTTGGATGATGGCACCGGAGCACCCCGCGCGGGTGCCACCGTTCCACCTGAGGGAAGGCGCGACGTTGTACGAGGGCGTGGTTCAGGACCTGATCGACGAACTGGGCAGGCTGCCCGGCGTCGGGCCCAAGAGCGCCCAGCGGATCGCCTTCCACGTCCTGCAGGCCGACCCCGTCGACGTGCGCCGGCTGGCGCACGCGCTGCTGGAGGTCAAGGACAAGGTCCGGTTCTGCGCCGTCTGCGGCAACGTCGCGGAGGCCGAGCGGTGCCGGGTCTGTCTCGACCCGCGGCGCGACCTCGCCGTCATCTGCGTGGTCGAGGAGTCCAAGGACGTGGTCGCCATCGAGCGCACCCGTGAGTTCCGTGGCCGCTACCACGTACTGGGCGGCGCGATCAGCCCGATCGAGGGCGTCGGCCCGGACGACCTGCGGATCCGGGAGCTGCTGGCGCGGCTCGCGGACGGCACGGTCACCGAGCTGATCCTGGCCACCGACCCCAACCTGGAGGGGGAGGCGACCGCCACCTATCTGGCCCGGCTCTGCAAGCCGATGGGTCTGAGGGTGACCCGGCTGGCGAGCGGCCTGCCCGTCGGCGGGGATCTGGAGTACGCGGACGAGGTCACACTCGGTCGCGCCTTCGAAGGGAGACGACTGCTCGATGTCTGACCGGACCATCAACCAGCAGCCCCACACGCCCCACCAGGCCGGACCGGAGCAGGACCGGCACAGCTGGCACACGCACGCGCACGGCTCGGAGCCGGACGACTTCGCGGTGCAGATCGCGGACTCGGTGGAGAGCTTCGTGCTCGCCGTCACCGAGGTGGCCAAGGGCGACGAGCCCGGCAGCGCGGTCTCCCTCCTCCTGTTGGAGGTCTCGCAGCTGCTGCTGGCCGGCGGCCGGCTGGGCGCGATCGAGGACGTCGTGCCGGAGGACCGGTTCGAGCCCGACACCGGGCCGGAGCCGGACGGCGAGCAGCTGCGGGAGCGGCTGGCCGCCCTGCTTGCGCCGATCGACGTCTACCACGAGGTCTTCGACCCGTACGGGCCGCCGGAGAAGCCGAGCGCGTTCCGGATCTCGGACGACCTCGCCGGGGTGGTGAGCGAGCTCCAGCACGGGCTCACCCACTACCGCGAGGGGCGGGTCAGCGAGGCGCTCTGGTGGTGGCAGTTCTCCTACCTGTCCAACTGGGGCACGACCTGCACGGCGGTGCTGCGGGCGCTGCAGTCGCTGATCGCGCACGTCCGGCTGGACAGCCCGATCGGGGCGGCGCCGGACGGTGCGGACACCGACAACGACGGGCTCACCGACGAGCAGCTCGAACAGCAGGCCGGCGACCTCATGGCGGCCGAGCTGGGGATCGGGCGCTGAACCCACCGGGAGCCCCCACCGGGAGCCCCCGCCGGGAGCCCCCGCCGGGAGCCCCCGCCGGGAGCCCCCGCCGGGAGCCCCCGCCGGGAGCCCCGGGAACGGGCCCCGGCGGGGCTCCGGGAACGGGTCGGGGTCCCGGGAACGTGTCCGGGGAACGTTCCGGCAGGGGTCGGCGGGGGTCGGCACGCACTGTGACGCAGACCTCAGGGTTTTCCGTCGAAGAGAAAACCCCGGGGCTGCCGACCGTTTGCCCGCCGATTCTGCGGGGCGGTGCGGGATACCCCGCAGACCTGCCCGTGGCCCCGCCCGAACCGCCGCTCACCTGCTGAAACGTGTGTCTCATCATATGGAAACCGGCAGGTGTCGCACCCCTGCTCGGTAGACTGGCGCGGACCGCACCACCCCCGCCACCCGGGGGTGCGGGGGCCGAGCGCCCCCGGAAACGACACAAGTCGAGGAGCGCACGTGGGCCTTGTCGTGCAGAAGTACGGCGGCTCATCCGTTGCGGATGCCGAGGGCATCAAGCGCGTGGCCCGTCGAATCGTTGACGCCAAGAAGGCCGGCCATGAGGTCGTCGTCGTGGTGTCCGCGATGGGCGACACGACGGACGAGCTCATCGAACTCGCGGAGCAGGTGTCACCTCTCCCCGCCGGCCGCGAGTTCGACATGCTGCTGACCGCTGGAGAGCGCATCTCCATGGCTCTGCTGGCCATGGCGATCAAATCCCTGGGTCACGAGGCCCAGTCCTTCACAGGCAGCCAGGCCGGTGTCATCACCGACTCCGTCCACAACAAGGCGCGCATCATCGACGTGACGCCGGGCCGCATCCGCACCGCCCTGGACGAGGGCAACATCGCGATCGTGGCCGGCTTCCAGGGTGTCTCGCAGTCGAGCAAGGACATCACCACGCTCGGCCGCGGCGGCTCCGACACCACGGCCGTCGCCCTCGCCGCGGCCCTCAGGGCCGAGGTCTGCGAGATCTACACCGACGTGGACGGCGTGTTCACCGCCGACCCGCGCGTGGTGAAGAAGGCCCGCAAGATCGACTGGCTGGCGTACGAGGACATGCTGGAGCTGGCCTCGTCCGGCTCCAAGGTGCTGCTCGACCGCTGTGTGGAGTACGCGCGCCGCTACAACATCCCGATTCACGTACGCTCGTCCTTCTCGGGCCTTCCCGGGACGATCGTCAGCAACGACAACCCGCACCAGCCCGAAGGGGGCGAGATGGAGCAGGCCATCATCTCCGGAGTCGCCCACGACACGTCCGAGGCCAAGGTCACGGTCGTAGGCGTGCCCGACAAGCCGGGCGAGGCGGCGCGCATCTTCCGCGCGATCGCCGACGCCGAGGTCAACATCGACATGGTGGTGCAGAACGTCTCCGCCGCGTCGACCGGTCTGACCGACATCTCGTTCACCCTGCCGAAGGCCGAGGGCCAGAAGGCCATCGACGCGCTCGACCGGGTCAAGGAGGGCATCGGCTACGAGTCGCTCCGCTACGACGACGCGATCGGCAAGATCTCGCTCGTCGGTGCGGGCATGCGCTCCAACCCGGGCGTCACCGCGACCTTCTTCGAGGCGCTCTCCGCCGCCGGGGTCAACATCGAGCTGATCTCCACCTCGGAGATCCGCATCTCGGTGGTCACCCGCGCCGAGGACGTCAACGCGGCCGTGCGCGCCGTCCACAGCGCCTTCGGGCTGGACAGCGACACGGACGAGGCCGTCGTCTACGGAGGCACCGGGCGATGACCCGGCGGCCGAACCTCGCCGTCGTCGGGTCCACCGGCGCGGTCGGTGAGGTGCTCCTCGGCCTGCTCTCCCTCCGTCAGGACATCTGGGGCGAGATCCGTCTCGTCGCGTCCCCGCGCTCGGCCGGCCGCAAGCAGACCGTGCGCGGGGAGCTCGCGGAGGTGCTCCCGCTCACCGAGGAGTGCTTCGACGGGATCGACGTCGCGGTGTTCGACGTGCCTGCGGACGTCTCCGCCCGGTGGGCGCCGATCGCGGCCGCCAAGGGCGTCGTGGTCGTCGACAGCTCCGGGGCCTTCCGCCTGGACGAGGACGTTCCGCTGGTCGTGCCCGAGGTCAACGCGGCGGCGGTGCGACTGCGTACGCGCGGCATCGTGGCCAGCCCCGACTCCACCACGCTGACGATGATCGCGGCGGTCGGTGCGCTGCACGCCGAGTACGGGCTCGCCGCGCTGGTCGTCTCCTCCTACCAGGCCGCCTCCGGCGTGGGCCGGGCCGGCGCCGACGCGCTGCGCGGGCAGCTCGCGCAGGTGGCCGGTACCGAGGTCGGCGAACAGACCGGCGATCTGCGGGCCGTGATCGCCGACCACGCCCCGTTCGCCGCCCCGCTCGCGCTCAACGCGGTGCCGTGGGCCGGCACGCTGACCGACGGCGGCTGGTCCTCCGAGGAGCGCACGGTACGGGACGAGTCCCGCAAGATCCTCGGCCTGTCCGCGCTCAGGGTCTCCGCCACCTGCGTCCGCATCCCGGTGGTGCGCACCCACGCGGTCGCCGTGCACGCGGTGTTCGAGCGGGAGGTCACCCAGGAGCACGCCCAGGAGATCCTCCGGGACGCCCCCGGCGTGGTGCTCTACGACGATCCGGCGGCGGGCGAGTTCCCTACGCCGAACGACGTCGTCGGTACCGATCCGGTGTGGGTGGGCCGGGTACGCCGGGCGCTGGACGACCCGACGGCGCTGGACCTCTTCCTCTGCGCGGACAACCTGCGCAAGGGCTCGGCGCTGAACGCGCTGCAGATCGCCGAACTGGTCGCGGGGGAACTCGGCCTGTGAGCCGGGTCGGCGGTCCCGTCGTCCGACGGCCCGCCGGGACCGCACCCGGGACCGCGTCCGGGGCCTCTCGCGACGGCCGGGGCTGCCGCTCCTCAGCCGGCGTCTACGCAGTTTGTTCGCGGACCGCTTGAGGAATCCTCGCCGAATCCCCTGGAGGGGGCTCCGCCCGATGCGGAAGAATGTCCGCCGGGCTGGGCAACCATGACAGGGGATCGAGTGTCCAACGGGCGTGGCGAACGTGATGGTGGGGGCAGGGGCGGGCATCTCGGCAACGGCCGCGGTGACGTTCCCGCCGCGCGCCCAGTGGCCGGCGGATAGGCCGGTAGAAAGCCAGATGACGGTAGTCGCATCCGGCGCCGCTGACTCCGGCGCGGGCACCACCGCGGGGACCAGCGAGGACCTGCTCACCGAGACCTACCAGGCGCACTACCGCTCCCTGCTGCGGCTGGCCGCGCTGCTCCTCGACGACCTCTCCACCTGTGAGGACGTGGTGCAGGAGGCGTTCATCCGGGTGCACGCGGCCCGGCGGCGGGTGCGTGAGCCCGAGAAGACCCTCGCCTACCTGCGGCAGACGGTGGTCAACCTGTCCCGCTCGACGCTGCGGCGCAGGATTCTCGGGCTGAGGCTGCTTCAGAAGCCCATGCCTGACATGGCCAGTGCAGAAGAAGGGGCCTACGATGCGCTGGAACGCGACCAGTTGAAGGCCGCGTTACGGGGTCTGCAACGCCGTCAGCGGGAGGTACTGGTGCTGCGCTACTTCGTGGACATGACGGAGGCGCAGGTCGCCGAGACCCTGGGCATCTCGCTGGGGTCGGTGAAGGCGTACGGCTCACGCGGGATCGCCGCGCTGCGGGTCCAGATGGAGGCCGGGCATGGCTGAGGACGATCGGGTGTCCGGTGAACGGGCCCCCTCCGACGGTGGTCCGGGGGCCGGGAGAGGACCGGGCGGCAGAGACCGAGGTCCGGGAGGTACGGCAGGGCCTGGGAGCGCGGGAGTATTCGGCGCCCCGGGCGGGTTCCGGGGGTTCGCCGGAGCCGGAGCCGGAGCCCTAACCGGGGCCGGAGCCGGGGCCCTAACCGGGGCCGGGGCCGGGGCCCTAACCGGGGCCGGGGCCGAGACCGGGGCCGGGGCCGACGACGGCGAGGTCGATCCGCTCGGCTCGGAGGAACGACTCGTCCGGGCGCTGATGCAACGGGCCGTGGCCGAGGTCCAGCCCGCCCCCGGCGGCCTGCAGTACATCCGCCGGGCGGTGCCGCGCAGACGGGCCGCGCGCCGGGGCGCCTGGACCGGCGCCGCCGCGCTGGCCGCCGTCGTCTCCGTCCTGCTGCCGACCCTGCACGACGACGAACACCTCGGTCTCTCCGGCGGCCCCGGCTCGCCCAACGCACACGGCGGCACCGCCTCGTCGACCTCCTCGGGGACCGCACCCGGTGGAGGCATCGTGTGGCCGAGCCTGCCGCCGGCCCCCGACGTGAGCACGCCCACCTCGCCGGGCAGCCCGTCCGGCACCGCCGGGACCTCGCCGAGTGCCGACGCGAGCACCACCCGCCCGGCGCCCGGGACCTCGGCCCAGGCCGCCGCCACCGGCACCGGCGGCGAGAGCGGGCCGATGCCGCTCTGCACCCGTGGCGATCTCGGGCAGGGCACCGCCCAGGTCGGTACGGCCGACCCCGACGGCCGGATCTACGGGTACTTCACGGTGACCAACACGTCCGCGCACAGCTGCCGGCTCGGCGGGCCCGGTTCGGTCACGGTCACCGGCACCGTCGGGACGGAGTCCGGGCGGATCCGGATCGCCGATCACACGGCGGGCGGTCCGGCGACCGGGCTGCCCGCGCGCTCGACGGATCCTGCGGCGGGGACGGGCGGCGGCACCGACGGTCTCGTGCTCGCGCCCCGGGCCGGGTACCGGGTGGACTTCGGGTGGGTGCCGGACGCCGCCGGCTGCCCGACGCCCGGCGGGACGACCTCGCCGAGCGCCTCCGCCGGGCCCGGGCAGAGCACGACGGGCGGAGCCACCGGCGGCAGCACCGGCAGCGCGACGGCCGGCGGTACGGCTGGTGGCGGCGCCGCTCCGGGGCCGGGCGCGGGCACCGGTGCGGCGCCGGGATCGGCCGGCGGCGCGAGCGGCGGTGCGGGAACGGACGCGGGCGCGGGTGCGAGCGGCGGGACGGGTCCCGGCCTGCTGAGCGCCGGCCCGACCGGATCGACGAGCGGGCCGCGCCTGTCCACCGGGTCGGCCCCGGAGGCCGGCTTCACCGCGGGGACGAGCGCGGAGCCGCCGCCGAGCACTGCGACGACACCCCCGTCGACCGGTGCGCCGAGCCCGTCGGCCACCTCGACGGCCGGGCCCGGCAAGCCGTTGACGAGCGTCACGCTGGCCTACACCCCGGCGCCGGGCAACCCGCCCGCGTCCGTCGCCGTCCTCCCGGGCGTCTGCGCGGGCACGGTCTACCGCACCGCGCCCGACCCGCTTCCGTCGGCGCTCCCGGCTCCGAGCGCCTCGCCCTCGTCGGGGTGAGTGCGGGGGCGGTCCCGGGGCGCCGCACGCGGGGCCGGGCGCCGGGCAGTGGTGAGAGGAAGCATCAGGAGTAGGGGAGTAGGGGACCGGCGAGAGGGCGCAGGACGGCGTCCGGGGCGGCTGCGGCGCGGACCGGCGGGGCCTCGCGGCGGGGGACGTCGGCCGGTCCGACTTTCCGCTCCGGGGGGTGGTGTCCGGGCCGGGCGGGGGGCCTGGGGTCGGGCGGCGTGTGAGGAGTGGTTACCGTGGGGGTGTGTACCGGTTCCTCCTCACCCCGCGCTGGCTGAGCGGCACCGCGTTGGCCGTCGCGGCCGTCGCGGTGTGCGTCTGGCTCGGCTCCTGGCAGCTCGGTCGGTTCGAGGACAAGGTCGCCTCGCAGGAGGAGATCAGCCGGTCGGTGAACGACGCGGGTGCTTCCCGGCCGCTCGGTGAGGTGCTCGGCGCCGACCGGCCGCAGGTCACCACGGACACCGTCGGCCAGGCCGTGACGGTGACCGGCACCTTCGACCGGGAACACCAACTGCTCGTGCCCAACCGGGTGTTGGACGGCAAGCAGGGCTACTACGTGCTGACCCCGCTGCGCACGCCGGACGGGCGGACCGTCGCGGTGGTCCGCGGTTGGGCGGCCGGGACACCGGCTGCCGCGGTGCCCGCCACCGGAATGCCCGCCGGCGCCTCCACGGTCGCGGATTCCACGACCACGGCCGCCGGTGCCGCGCCCGCCGGCGAGGTGACGGTGACCGGCCGGCTGCAGGCCGGCGAGACCAGCGGCAGCGGCGGTGCGGTGGCCGGCGGGCTCCCGGAGGGACAGCTCGGCACGATCAACCGGGCCGCCCTGGTCAACAAGCTCTCCTACGAGGGCTGGTACGACGGCTGGGTGTCCGCCGACGACGCGCCGGCCGGGCTGACCACGGTGCCGACGGTGCAGCCGCAGGGCGGCAACGGACTGAGCCTGCGGGCGTTCCAGAACCTGGGCTACACGCTGGAGTGGTTCGTCTTCGGCGGCTTCGTGGTGTTCATGTGGTTCCGCCTGCTGCGCCGCGAGGCCGAGGCCGAGCAGGACCGGGCCCTGGGACTGGACCCGGTCCTCGACTGACCGGACGGCCGGCTCAGCGCGTGGGCTTCACCGGCGGCACGACGGGCTTGGACGGAACGGCGGGTGCGCTCGGCACCACCGGTGCGGACGGGGTCGGCGCCCCGGACGGAGCGGGCGGAGCCGACGGGCCTGACGACGTGGCCGACGGGGACGGCGAAACGGTCGGCGGCGGGTTGTCGCACCGCCGGCTGCTGCCACTGCCGTTCCCGCCGGCGTTGTCGTCGTCCGAGTCGTAGGTGTCGGTGTGGTGGCGGGCCTTGCGGCCGCTCTTGGAGCCCTTCGAGCCGGACGAGCTCTTGGAACCCGACGAGCTCTTGGAGCCGGACGAGCCCGACTTGGCCAGCAGCACCGTGCCGCCGTGTGGCGCGCCCTCCGCCACGGTCGGCGCCACGGTCGGCGCCACGGACCCTGCCACTGAACTCGCCACTGAACTCGCCACGGACCCCGCAGCGCCCTCCGGGCCGCGTTCGGCTGCGCCGAGCTCGGCCGTGCGGAAGGCCGCCCGCACCACGACGGCCGCGGCGGCGGCCACGGTCGCCGTGGCCCTGGACGGGGCCGTCGGCGAACTCGCACTCGTCGGTGAGGAGGACGGTGAGGAGGCGGGCGGCGGGCAGGCCGACCCCCCGCCCCCGCTCCCGTCGTCGCCGTCCTGACCCGAGCAGCCGGTGAGTACCAGGGCCCCGGCCACCCCCACCCCCATGATCGCCAGCAGGCGTCTCACACGTTCCCCCCGTCCCTCTCCTCCGTCTTCTACCGATTCTCTCCGACGCCGCCCGTGCCGAGGTGCCGACCGACGAAGTCGATCTCCAGCCGCAGCTGCTTGATCCGCTCGTCGACGACGAGCGAACCGTGCCCGGCGTCGTACCGGTACACCTCGTGCACCTTGCCCAGCTGCTCCAGCCGCTCGACGTAGTTGTCGATCTGCCGGATCGGGCAGCGCGGGTCGTTCACCCCGGCGCTGATGTAGACCGGGACCCGCACCCGCTCCACGTAGGTCAGTGGGGAGGAGGCGGTCCAGCGCTCGGGCACCTCCTCCGGCGTTCCGCCGAAGAGCGTGCGGTCGATCGCCTTCAGCGCCTCCATCTCGTCGTCGTACGCGGTCAGGTAGTCCGCGACGGGGACGGCGGCGACGCCGAGGCTCCAGAGCTCCGGCTGCACGCCGAGGCCGAGCAGGGTGAGGTAGCCGCCCCAGGAACCGCCGGACAGCACCAGCCGGTCCGGGTCGGCCAGGCCGCTCGCCACCGCCCACTCCCGGACGGCCGCGATGTCCTCCAGCTCGATCAGGCCGACCCGCTCGCGCAGCGCGTCCGTCCAGGCCTGGCCGTAGCCGGTGGAGCCGCGGTAGTTGACCCGGACCACCGCGAAGCCGTGGTCCAGCCAGGCGGCCGGGCCGGCGGCGAAGGAGTCGCTGTCGTGGTGGGTCGGGCCGCCGTGCACCTCGAAGACGGTCGGGAACGGGCCGTCCGCCGGACCGGCCCCGGACGGTCGCTGGACGAGCGCGTGCACCCGGCCGCCGGGGCCGTCCACCCAGACGTCCTCGACCGGGACGGAGGCGGGCGGCACCGCGCCGGGCGCGCGCAGCACCACGCCGCCGGCGGTGGAACGGACCGCGGACGGCTCGGCGGCGGAGGACCAGAGGAACTCCACGGTGCCGTCCGGCCGGGCGGTCGCGCCGCTGACCGTGCCGCGCGGGGTGTCGAGCCGGGTCAGCACGCCCTTGGCGCTCCCCGGGCCGTCCGGGCCGTCGAGCTCGTACGAGAACAGCTCGCTGCGCGCCTCGTACTCGTGCTCGATCAGCAGGGACCGGGCGCCGGGCCGCCACTGGGCGGAGACGTCGCCGGGCAGTTCGCGGCCCTGTTCGTCGCGGAGCGGCAGCGCGGTCTCGACACCGGTCGCGACGTCCCAGATCATCGGTTCCCAGCGGCCGGTGCGCTGCTGGGCGACCAGCAGCCGGGTGTCACCGTCGACCGGGGCGAAGCCCATGCAGGCCACACCGCGCGGTTCCGCGTGCCCGGTGACCTCGTCCAGCTCGGCGACGGTCGCGCCGTCGGAGAGGCGGACCACCCGGATCGCCCCGTGCATCGCGTCGCCGTGCTCGGTGTGGTCGATGGCCAGCAGGGTGCTGTCGTGGCTGAGGTCGCCGACGCCGCCGTACTCCGCGTGCCGGTAGATCTCGACCGGTTCGGCCGCCCCGGGCCGTCGCAGGTGCAGGGTGGTGCCGTGCTCGTCGGTGGACCGGCCGACCACGACGGTGCCGTCCCGGCCGAGGGCCAGGCCCGCGTCGTAGGACGGGTCGAGGCCGGGGACGGCCTCCTCGTCGGGGCCGGTCGCGCCTTCGGGGCGGCCCTCGAAGGGCCGGCGGCGCCAGATGCCGAACTCGTCACCGTCGCTGTCGTCGAACCACCAGATCCACGCGCCGTCGGGGGACAGTTCGGCGTCGGTCGTGCCGTTCGGCCGGTCGGTGACGCGCCGGTGGGTGTCGGTGGCGCGGTCCCAGGCGTAGATCTCGTAGGTGCCGCTGGCGTTGGACACGTACAGCGCCCGGTCGGGGGCGTCCTCCGCCCAGTCCGGCAGGGAGACCCGTGCCGCCCTGAACCGCTGCTCCCACGCCGGAACGGCGCTCTTCTCCTCGCTCATCCACCCATCCAACCCGATCGGGGGGCGGGAACGGAACGGGGGCGGGCGCGGGAGCGGACCCTTCCCGCCCCCGCGCCCGCCCGTCCCTCCTCCGCCACGTCCTCGCTTCCGCTTCCGTACCTGTTCGTGTTCCGTTTCCCGATCGGGTTCCCGCCCCGGGTCCCGGCCGCGCTGTCCGCTCAGGCCGTTCGGCGGGGCAGCAGCTGCACCAGGCCCACCAGCAGCAGCTCCAGCACCGCCAGCGCGCCGACGCTGACGCCGAACGCGGTGGCCGGGTCCGCCGCCCCGTAGTAGAGGATGCCGATCAGTGCGATGCCGAGCGCCCCGGCCACCTGCTGGACGGTGGCCACCACACCCGCCGCCGAACCCGCCAGCCGCGGCTCGACGCAGGCCAGCACCGTCGAGGTCACCGGGGCGATCACCAGACCCATCCCGAGGCCGTCCACGAACAGTCCGGGCGCAAGCCACCAGACGCTGCCGGTGTCCCCGGCCGCGTACACGGCGAGGCCGAGCAGTCCCAGTCCGGCGGCCATCAGCAGCCCGCCCAGTGCGATCGCCTGCCGGCCGAGCCGGGCCACGAAACGGTGCACGGTGGTCGAGGTGAGCAGGTAGCCGGCACCGATCGCGGTGAACACCAGTCCGGCCCCGAGCGCGTCCAGACCGCGGCCCGGCTGCAGGTAGAGGGCGAGCACGAGGAAGAAGGACGCCTGGCCGAGCCAGAAGGCCAGTTGGGCGAGCAGCCCGGCGGTGAAGGCGCGGGTGCGGAAGAGCCGGGTGTCGACCAGCGGCGAGCCGGACCGGCCCGTCCGGTGCTGGTGGACCCCGAAGACGGCGAGCACGGCGGCCGAGCCGGCCAGGCAGAGCCACGTCCAGAGCGGCCAGCCCGCCTCGCGGCCCTGGATCAGCGGCAGCACCAGGCCGGTCAGCCCGGTCGTGACCAGCAGCACGCCCACCGGGTCCAGCCCGGGCCGCTGCGGGGCACGCGACTCCGGCAGGCAGCGGCGGACCAGGGCCAGGGCGGCCAGGCCGACCGGCAGGTTGATCAGGAAGCAGCTGCGCCAGTCCAGGCCGAACAGGTCGGCGCGGATCAGCACCCCGCCGATCAGCTGCCCGAACACCGCGCCGAGCCCCATGGTCAGCCCGTACATCGCGAACGCCCGGGCCTGGGCTGCCCCGCTGAACGCGGTGCGCAGGATCGCCAGCACCTGCGGGCCCATCAGCGCCGCCGACAGTCCCTGCGCGACCCGGGCGCCGACCAGGGCACCCGCCGTCGGGGCGAGGCCGCAGGCCACGGAGGCGAGGGTGAACAGGGCCAGGCCGAGGCCGAACACCCGGCGGCGCCCGTAGCGGTCGCCGAGCCGCCCGGCGGTGATCAGGCCGGCGGCGAGGGCCAGGCCGAAGCCGGCCACCACCCACTGGACGGAGGCGGGTCCGGCTCTCAGATCGGCCTGGACGGAGGGTATGGCGACGTTGACCACGAAGACGTCGAGGGCGGTCATGAAGGTGGCGGTGAGGACGACGGGCAGCAGGCCCCGGGGCGCGGGGGCCGCGCCGTCGGCCGGGCTGTCCGGGCCGCCCGGGCGGGGGCGGGGGGCGGTGCGAAGGACGGTGCGCAGGGCGGTGCTCACGGCAGGTGCTCCTCAGGGGCGGGAGGGGGGCGTCGTCGGAGGGGGGAGGCGCTGGCGGGGGCGGTGGAGGGGGAGGCGTTGGCGGTGGAGGTGGGGCTCGCGGGAGGAGCGGTCGCCGACGGCGGGGCGGTGGCGGGGGCGGACCGGGTGTGTGGCCGCCCCCGCAGGCGGCACGGCGGCGGCTCAGGCGCCCGGGACGCGGTCCAGGAAGCCGTGCACGGAGGCGATCCGGCCCTCCGGGTCGGACACCAGCACGTCGAAGCCGATCACCAGCGGCTCCGCGCCGGCCGGCCCCAGGTTCCAGGTGAACCGGGCGATGTCGTGGTGCGCGTCGACCGGGCCGAGGGTGAACACCAGGCCGGGGAACTGCCCCTGGGCGGCGCCGATCAGCGCGTCGACGCCCTCGCGGCCGGTGACCGCGGCCAGCGGGTCGGTGTACCGGCAGTCCTCGGCCCACACCTCGTCGATCAGCTTCCGGCGGGCGGCCGGGTCGGTCTCGTTCCAGACGGCGAGGTAACGCTCGGCGAGCTGCTGGAGGTCGGTCGGCTGGATGGCGTTCATGGTTCTTCTCCCTTGTCCGGTGGGCCGATCGGCCCCGGTGGGGCGGGTCGTTCCCGCTGTTCACGAAGGTACGGACGGCGGACGGCGGGCGAATCCGTCACGGATAGGTAGGGGCCTACGTAGGCCGCGCCAGTAGGGTCGGGGGCATGGGGACGCTGTACGGGCGGGAACGGGAGCAGGCCGCGGTCGACGCGCTGCTCGACGGGGCGGGGGACGGCCGCAGCGGGGTGCTGGTGCTCCGTGGTGAACCGGGCATCGGCAAGACCGCGTTGCTGGAGTACGCGGTCGCGACGGCGGGCCGGGCGTTCCGGGTGGTCCGCGCGACCGGGGTCGAGTACGAGGCCGAACTCCCCTTCGCCGGACTGAGCCTGCTGCTCGGGCCGGGGCTGGACCGGCTGGACGCCCTTCCCGCTCCGCAACGACGCTCCCTGGAGGGTGCGTTCGGACTGGGGGAAGGCGGCGGTGCGCCCACCGACCGGCTGCTCACCGGACTGGCGACCCTCGGACTGCTCGCCGAACTCGCCTCCGACAAGCCTCTGTTGTGCGTCGTCGACGACGTGCAGTGGCTGGACCGCGCCTCGCTGGACGCGCTACTGCTCGCCGCCCGCCGTCTCCAGGCGGAGGGCGTCGCCCTGCTGCTCGCAGCCCGGGACACGCTCCCGACCGCAGGCGGCGCGGACGCCCTGCCGCTCGCCGGGCTCCCCGAACTGCGCCTGGCCGGCCTCGCCGGGCCGGACGCCGAACGGCTGCTGGACGCCCGGGCCGCCGGAGGGATCACCGATCCGGTCCGCCGCCGGTTGCTCGCCGAGGCCGCCGGGAACCCGCTCGCCCTCGTCGAACTCCCCTTCACCGAAGCCGAGTCGGACGCCGGAGGGCTGGCGCTCACCAGTCGGCTGCAGATCGCCTTCCACGGCCAGGTCACCGGGCTGCCGCCGGCCACCCAGACGCTGCTGCTGGTCGCCGCCGCGGAGGAGAACGGCGACCTCGACGTCGTCCTGTCGGCCGCCGCCGCCCTCGGGGCCGGCGCCGACACGATGGCGCCCGCCGAGCAGGCCGGACTGGTCACGGTCGGCGCCGACCGCCGGCTCTCCTTCCGGCATCCGCTCCTGCGTGCCGCCGTCCTCCAACGTGCACCCCTGCAACAGCGCCTGACGGCCCATCGGGTGATCGGCGAGGCGCTGGAGGACGGCGACCGCCGCACCTGGCACCTGGTCCTCGCCGCCACCGGTCCCGACGCCGATCTCGCGGACGCGCTGGAACGGGCCGCCGTTCGGGCCGAGTCCCGGGGTGCCCACGGTGGCGCCGCCGCCGCGTACGAGCGCGCGGCCCGGCTCACCCCGGACCGCGACGGAGCCACCCGGCGGCTCGTGCTGGCCGCCGAAGCGGCCACCGAGGAAGGCAAGTTGGCGCAGGCCGAGGAACTGGCCGACCGGGCCCGGGCGCGGACCGACAGCGTCTTCGCGCACGCTCTGCTGGACCAGGTCCGGGCGGTCGCACACTTCTGGCGCGGGTCCTACCCGGCCGCCTACCGGCTGCTGCTCGACGCCGCGGCCACCGACATCGAGCCGGCCCACGCCGCCCGGATGCTGCTCCAGGCGTTCCATCCCGCCTGGTACGTGGGCGAGGAGGCGGTCGCCACGGTGCTCGACCGGCTGGCGGCGCTGCCGCTCGCGCCGGAGGAGCCGCTCGCGCCGCTGGCCCGCCACCTGCCCGCCGCCGTCCTGCCCGTTCTGGACCGCCCGGCGGATCCGGTGCCGGTGCTCCGAGAGACCGTCGAGGCCGCCCGCAAGGCCGGTGCGGAGAGCCCGAGCGACCTGGTCCAGCTGTGCGGCGCGACCCTGATCCTCGGCCGGGACGCCGAGACCCTCGAACTGGCCGCCGAGCTGGTGGCGGAGGCCCGGGCCAAGGGAACCGTCGGGGTCCTGCCCACGCTCCAGTTCTTCCTCGCCGAGGCGGAGCTGTTCCACGGCCGCCACCGCGATGCCGAGGTCACTGCCACCGAGGCGCTCACCCTGGCCCGCGACACCGGACAGCGCCAGTGGACCAGCCAGCTGGCGGCCCTGCTGTCCTGTGTCGCCGCGCTCGGCGGCGCGGACGAGCGGTGCACGGAGCTGGCCGACGAAGCGCTCGACTCCGGTTCTCCGGCGCCCGCCGCCGGCGCGCCCTGGGCGCAGTGGGGGATCGCCCTGCTCGACCTCGGGAGGGGGCGGGCGGGGGCCGCCGCCGACCGGCTGCACACGCTCACCACCGGGCCGTACCGGCACCACGTCAGCGCCACCCGGGCGGTGCCCGACCTGGTCGAGGCCGTCGTGCGGCTGGGGGCCCCGGAGCGGGCGGCCGAGCCGTACGAACGGTTCGCCCGCTGGGCGGGGGCGGCGGGGACGCCCTGGGCGGAGGCGCTCCGGCTGCGCTGCCGGGCGCTGCTCGGGCCGCACCAGTCGGCCGAGTCCGCGTACCTGGCCGCGCTCGCGCTGCACGAGGGGACCGACCGGCCGTTCGAACAGGCCAGGACGGCCCTGCTGTACGGGGAGTGGCTGCGCCGGGAACGGCGCCGAACGGATGCCAGGCCGCACCTGGGCGTGGCGCTGGAGACCTTCGAACGGCTCGGTGCCGGGCCGTGGGCGGACCGGGCCCGCGGCGAGCTGACCGCCACCGGCGGGGCGGCCCCGGCGGCGGCCGGGGCGCCGCCGGGCGTGCTCACCGTGCTCACCCCGCAGGAGCTGCAGATCGCCCGGCTGGCCGCCGCGGGGCTGACCAACCGGGACATCGCGGCACAGCTGTTCCTGAGCCCCCGGACCGTGGGACACCACCTCTACAAGGCCTACCCGAAGCTGGGGATCGCCGCGCGGACGGAGCTGGCCGCGCTGTTCTGAGGGAACGCGCCGTCGCCGTCGCGGCGACTCGCCCCGAAGACGTCGTCGCTGTACTCGGAGGTGGCGGTGAGCAGGCTCTCGCCTCCGGCGGCCGTCCCGCTTCCGATCTTGGGCACTGCCCTCCCCGGGATCGGAGAACGGCAGGTCCACGGCACCGTTCTTGCCGGTGAGCGCCACCTTCCGGGTGAAGCGGGAGCTGGCCTTCGCGTCCCGCAGGGGGTGGGGGCAGCCCCCGTGTCGATCATGGCGTCAGCAGGATGGGCGGCGGTGCGGCCGCGCGGCAGGCTGGAGCGCGAACGACCCAGGGCGACAGCGACAAGGGAGTGATCGGTGAAGGCACGTGCGGGGGCCGCAGCACTGTTGGCGGGGACGTGCGCGATGGCGGTCTCGGGGTTCTTCCCGACTGCCGCCGCTGCGGGGGAGCGGGCGTCGGCCGCGCCCCCCGCCGGTCTCAGGGCGGCCGTCGAACAGACGGTCGCGGACGGATTCCCGGCCGCCGTCGCGTACGCCAGGCAGGGGGAGCGGGAGTCACGGACGGCGGCCGGGCTCGCCGACACGGCGACCGGCGAGCGGGCCCGACCGGACCAGCGGTTCCGGATCGCCAGCAACACCAAGTCGTTCGTCTCGACGGTGCTCCTGCAACTGGAGGGCGAGGGGCGGCTCTCGCTCGACGACAGCGTGGAGAAGTGGCTGCCCGGCGTGGTCGGCGGGAACGGCAACGACGGCAACGCCATCACCGTCCGGCAGCTGCTCAACCACACCTCGGGCATCCACGACCCCACCGACGAGCCGGAGTTCTTCGCCCCCTACCTGGAGCGCCACGAGTGGGGCTACGTCTACACCCCGCGGGAGGTGATCGCCCGCGCAGTCCGGCACGCGCCGTCGTTCACGCCGCCCGGGAGCGGCTGGGCGTACTCCAACACCAACTACCTGCTCGCCGGGCTGGTGATCGAGGCGGTCACGCACCACAGCGCGCCCTCCGAGATCCACCGGCGGATCCTCGTCCCGCTCGGCCTCAGGAACACCTCCTTCCCCGTGACCGACCCGGACATCCGCGGCCCCCACCTGCACGGGTACGACCTCGCGGGCCGCGACGTGACCCGGTTCAGCCCGTCGTACGACTGGACCGCCGGCGCAATGATCTCCACCGTCGACGACCTGGCCCGGTTCCACCGGGCCCTGTTCGGCGGCAAGCTGCTGCGCCCGGCCCAGCAGCGTGAGCTGTTGACCACGGTGAAGTTCACGGGCGGGCCGGCGTACGGACTGGGCGTGCAGCGCAGGGAGGTGACCTGCGGCACGGGTCCGGACGCCAAACAGGTCAGCACCTGGGCGACCGACGGCGGCGGCCCCGGCTTCATGAGCCTGTCGTTCAGCACCGTCGACGGTGAGCGGCAGCTGGTCCTCGCCCTCAACGTCTATGACCTCGGCGCGGACCTGAAGGACGAGGTGCCCGTCCCGCTGGGCCCGGGTGCGGCGCAGGTGCAGACGGCAGCCCTGTGCGGCTGAGGCGGTCGCCCTCCGCAGGCTCGTCCGGGCCGACCGCCCGCCGGTAGCCGGGTGGCCAGTGAACGGGTGGCGTTCCTGATGCATCGGCAACGGCTGCTTGAGCAGAAGGTCCCGCCGACCATCCAGGCGGTCCTGGACCAGAGTTGCCTCCTCCGGCCGATCGGCGGGCGCGCGGTGATGTGCGAACAGCTCGATCACCTCGAACGGTTGGCAGGGCGGCCGAACATCACTACCCAGATCGCACCGTTCGAACTGGCCGAGCAACGTCCATTTGTGCCTCCTCTGGTGCTGCTCACGCTGCCTGACCGGACTGTGGTGGGGTATGCCGAGTCGCAGTTGCGGGGGTATCTGGAGAGAGCTCGTACCACTATCGCGGCGTGGGAAGCGGACTACGATCAGCTCCAGGTGGAGTCGCTGTCCACGGCGGCCTCACTGGCCATGATCCGCGCTGTTCGGAAGGACCTTGAATGACGCCTATCAACCTGGCCGGCGCTCGATGGGTGAAGTCGCGACACAGCGGCAACGGTGGGAACTGTGTCGAGATTGCGCCTGGCTTCCCCGGTCTCGTCCCCGTCCGTGACTCCAAGGACCCATCCGGTCCTGCGCTCGTCTTCCCTGTCGATGGGTGGCGCTCCTTCGTCACTGCCCTCCAGGCCGGCGAATTCGGTGAGGGTTGATCGCCATCGCCCGGTGTCCCTGACCGTTCGCCGGTCAGGGCCATCGTCGTACTCGGCGGGTTCTAGTAGTACTTCGTTAGGTTGGGGTGGGCTGTCGTGTTCGGCTTGTGGACTTCCGTGTGGGAAGCGGGCGTTGACAGGTGTGGCAGACACCGGTCCAGCAGCTCAGCAGGTCCTGGAGTTGGTCGAGGACCTGGTAGAG
>NZ_JAQYWZ010000599.1:0-913 GCF_036290945.1 Streptomyces sp. BE303 | reverse complement strand
GGCCTCAGCCGGTAGACGCGGTCGGCCGTGCCCCCGAGGACCAGGGCCTGATCGTGGGCGTGGAGTCGGGAGATCAGGCGGCGTGTGGTGTCCACGACGGTGGTGTAGTCGGCGGCCAGGGTGCACACGGGCCAGTCCGAGCCGAACATCACCCGGTCCGGGCCGAAGGTGTCGAGGACGGTGTCGGCGAAGGGGCGCAGGTCCTCGATGTCCCAGCGCTCCCAGTCGGCCTCGGTGAGCAGGCCGGACAGTTTGCAGGAGACGTTCCGTTCGCCGGCCAGGTTCTGTATGTGGCTCGCCCACGGTTGGAGTTCCGCCACCGCGACGGCGGGTTTGCCGGCGTGGTCGAGCACGAACGCGAGGCCGGGCAGGCGGCGGGCCGCGGCGGTGGCCGCGGGCAACTGGTGCGGCAGCACGAGCAGGTCGTAGACCAGGCCCGCGTCGGCGACCGCGGCCAGCCCCCGCAGGACCTCCGGACGGAGCAGCCAGTGGGGGTCGGGTTCGCCCTGGACCTGGTGGCGCACGCCCACCAGGTACTCACCGCCCGGCAGCTCACGCAGGCGGGCCAGCCGCTCCGCCACGTCGGCGGCGGTGAGGTCGGTCCACCCGACGACCCCGGCGACCAAGGGGTCGGACGCCGCTTGTGCCAGCAGCTCCGGCGTCTCCTCGGCGACCGGAACCGTCTGCACGAGGATGGTGGAGGCGACCGCGGCCCGCTCGGCCTGCGGACGCAGGTCCGCCAGGGCGAAGCTGCGCCTCAGCGGTGCGAGGTCGTCGCCGGTGATCCACTCCTGGTCGCGTACGGCCAGGTCCCACACGTGGTGGTGGGCGTCGACGATGATCGGGTCGCTCATCGGTTGCTCCTCGGACGGGGCCCGCCCGCGGGCGGCGGGCCGGGCGGGACCGGTACGTC
>NZ_JAQYWZ010000598.1:0-627 GCF_036290945.1 Streptomyces sp. BE303 | reverse complement strand
CGGGCGCAGCGGTGGCGCCCGTCCGCTCGTTCCAGGACCTCGGCCTCGCCTCGCTCACCGCGATGGAACTGCGGACCCGGCTGGCCGCCGCGACCCGACTCACCCTCCCGGCGGCACGGGTCTTCGACTCCCCGGACGCCGACCGGCTGGCCGGGTTCCTGCTGGAAAGGCTCGTCGGCGGACGTGCAGCGGCGGCGGTACCGGCCGCTCCGGCCGCGCCGGACACCGACGATCCGATCGTCATCGTCGGGTTGGCCTGCCGGTTCCCGGGCGGGGCCGACAACCCGGAGGACCTCTGGGACCTGCTGGCCTCCGGGACCGACGACATGGGCGGGTTCCCCTCGGACCGCGGCTGGGACCTGGAAGCCCGCGTCCACGCGGAGCCGGTGCCCCCCGGCTCGGCGTACCACCGGGCCGGCGGCGGCCACGAAGCCGCCGTCCCGGGGGTACGTGGTGCCGGGGTGCTCCGGGTCCGGGGCGGCGAGGGCTACCAGGTCCCAGCCGCGGTCCGAGGGGAACCCGCCCATGGCGGCGGTCCCGGAGGCCAGCAGGTCCCAGAGCTCCTCCGGGGTGTCGTCCCCGCCCGGCAACCCGCAGGCCAACCCGACGATGACGATCGGATCGTCG
>NZ_JAQYWZ010000597.1:0-365 GCF_036290945.1 Streptomyces sp. BE303 | reverse complement strand
TCGTCTGCGAGGGCTGCCGGTCGGCAGGTCCTGTCGGTGGTGGTTTGCACGTCTGTCTATCAGGACGTTGTGTGTTAAGGTGTGAGGGCGACGTACGGTCGGTCGGTGGAGCGGGTGTTGCGGTCGGCGTTGTCGCAGGCGGGGTTGAACCCGCAGGTCGTCGACGCGGTCGAGGCGCACGGCACCGGCACGACGCTCGGCGACCCCATCGAGGCCCAGGCCCTACTGGCCACCTACGGTCAGGACCGTGACGGTGGTGACCCGCTCTGGCTCGGGTCGGTGAAGTCCAACATCGGCCACACGCAGGCGGCGGCCGGTGTCGCCGGCATCATCAAGATGGTCCTGGCGATGCGGCACGAGACCCT
>NZ_JAQYWZ010000596.1:0-498 GCF_036290945.1 Streptomyces sp. BE303 | reverse complement strand
TGGTGCGTGGGTTGTCCTTCGCCGAGCCTTCGGTCCCGGCGGTGTCGTCGGTGACCGGCCGCCCGGTCGGTGTCGGGCAGTGGTCGGACCCGGAGTACTGGGTCGACCAGGTCCGCAAGCCGGTCCGCTTCGCCGACGCCCGCGCGGCCCTCGACGGCGTCACCCGGTTCGTCGAACTCGGCCCGGAAGGAGTGCTGTCCGCTCTCGTCCAGCAGCCCGACGCCGTCACGGCGCCGCTGCTGCGCCGCGCCCGTGCCGAAGTCACCACCGTGCTCCCGGCGCTCGCGACCCTGCCCGTCAACGGCGTCCCGGTCGACGGGTCGCCGCTGTTCACGGGCGTCCGACCGTCCGAGCTGCAGACCTACGCCTTCCAGCACCAGCGGTACTGGCTGCAAGCAGCAGCGCCCGGCCGTTCGGCGGAACCTGCGGAGGCGGGCTTCTGGAACGTCGTCGAGAGGGGCGATCTCCCGGCGTTCGCAGCGGAGTTGGGTGTCGATA
>NZ_JAQYWZ010000595.1:0-13379 GCF_036290945.1 Streptomyces sp. BE303 | reverse complement strand
TGGGGCGAGGGCCTTCTCGCACTGGGTGATCTTCTCGGCGAAGACGGGTTCGGTGTCGAGGAGTGCGGCGGCCATGCCGGGCCACTGGGAGCCCTGGCCGGGGAAGACGAAGACGGTGCGGCCGGGGTGGTGGGGGGTGCCTTGGACGAGGTCGGGGTGGGGGGTGTCCTCGCTGAGTGCGGTGAGGGCGTGGCGGAGTCGGTGGTGGGTGCCGATGGTGACGGCGCGGTGGTCGAAGGCGGTGCGGCCGGTGGCGAGTGAGTGGGCGATGTCGGTGGGGTGCCCGTCGAGGGTCAGTAGTTGTGCGGCCTGGTCGCGCAGGGCTTCGGGGGAGCGGGCGGACAGCAGCCAGGGGACGACCGGGTCCGCGTCGTGCTCCGGTTCCGCAGGCTCGTTCTCGTGGGCCTGTTCGAGGACGACGTGGGCGTTGGTGCCGCTCACGCCGAAGGAGGAGACACCGGCCCGGCGCGGCCGCCCGTCCTCGGTCTCCCAGGCACGGGCCTGCGTCAGCAGCTCCACCGCCCCCGCCGACCAGTCGATATGCGGCGACGGACTGTCCACGTGCAGGGTCCTGGGCAGCACGCCGTGCCGCATCGCCAGCACCATCTTCATGACGCCGGCCACACCCGCCGCGGCCTGGGTGTGTCCGATGTTGGACTTCAACGACCCCAGGAGCAGAGGCTGTTCGGCGGGCCGCTGCCGGCCGTAGGTGGCGAGCAGGGCCCCGGCCTCGATGGGGTCGCCGAGCGTGGTGCCGGTGCCGTGCGCCTCGACCGCGTCGACCTCGGCGCCGGTCAGGCCGGCGTCTGCCAGCGCGGCCTGGATGACCCGCTGCTGGGAGGGGCCGTTGGGGGCGGTCAGGCCGTTGCTCGCGCCGTCCTGGTTGACCGCCGAGCCGCGCAATACCGCCAGCACCGGGTGGCCGTTGCGGCGGGCGTCGGAGAGGCGTTCCAGCACCAGCACGCCTGCGCCCTCGGCCAGGCCGAAACCGTCGGCGGCGGCTGCGAAGGCCTTGCACCGCCCGTCCGGCGCGAGTCCGCCCTGCCGGCTGAACTCCATGAACATGCCCGGCGTGCTCATCACGGTCACGCCGCCCGCCAGCGCCAGGTCGCACTCCCCGTGCCGCAGGGACCGGGCGGCCAGGTGGAAGGCGACCAGCGAGGAGGAGCAGGCGGTGTCCACCGTGACGGCGGGGCCCTCCAGGCCGAAGACGTACGCCACGCGGCCCGACGCCACACTGCCGGCGGTGCCCGTCAGCAGGTGGCCGGAGAGCTCCGAGCCGGAGGTGAGGCCCGGGCCGTAGTCCATCGCCATCGCGCCGACGAAGACCCCCGTTCGGCTGCCGCGCAGCGATCCGGGCTCGATTCCGGCCCGCTCGAACGCCTCCCAGGACGTCTCCAGGAGCAGCCGCTGCTGCGGGTCCATCGCCTCCGCCTCGCGCGGCGAGATCCCGAAGAACCCGGCGTCGAAGAGGTCGGCCTCGGCCAGGAACCCGGCCTCGCGCTGGTAGTAGCGGCCCGGCTCGCGGCCCTCGGCCGCGTAGCCGGCGGCGAGGTCCCAGCCGCGTCCGGTCGGGAACTCCCCGACCGCGTCGCCGCCCGCCGCCACGAGCTCCCACAGCCGCTCGGGCGAGTCCACCCCGCCCGGGTAGCGGCAGCCCATCGCGACGATCACCACCGGGTCGTCCCGGTCGGCGGGTACGGGCGCAGCCGCCGACCAGGCGTCGTCGGCGGGCCCGGACCCGGTCAGCTCGGCCCGCAGGAACTCCGCGACCGCGCGCGGGGTCGGCCGGTCGAAGACCAGGGTGGCGGGGAGGTTCAGCCCCGTCACCGCGCCGATCCGGTTGCGGGTGGCCAGCGCGCTGACCGAGTCGAGCCCGAGCTCCACGAAGCTGTGGTCGGCGGGCACCGGCCCGCCGCGCCCCAGCGCCTCGTTGACCGCCCCGCCGACCAGGTCGAGCAGCAGCGCGCGCTGCCGGTCCTCGGCCAGCCCGGCGAGCCGGCGCGCCAGCCCGACGGAGCCGTCGCCACCGTCCGCGGCCGGTTCCGGCTGCCCGTCGGCCGCCGGGCCGGCGGACCGCCACGCCTCGTCGGCCTCCCAGCACGGCTCGACGGCCCGCCCGCCCGCCTCGGCCGCGAGCGCGGCGAGGTCCGGGGCGTACCCGTCCACGAACAGTTCACCGAGGGCCGTCCGCACCCGCAGCGGCCCGCCCTGGCCGCGCCGCAGCGAGCCGCGCACCCGGGCGTCCAGACCGGCGGCGAGGGCGGTCTCCTGGAGCGCCGAGGTCAGCACCGGGTGCGGGCTGACCTCCAGCAGCAACCGGTGGCCGTCGGCCAGCAGCGCCGTGGCGGCCTCCGCGAACCGCACGGTGCCGCGCAGGTTGCGGCACCAGTGGTCGGCGTCCAGCACCGGGTCGGCCAGCCGCCCGCCGGTCAGGCCCGAGTAGAACGGCAGCCGTGCGGGCCGGGGCCGCAGCGGGGCGAGCGCGGCGCGCAGCTCGGGCAGGATCGAGTCGATGTGCGCGGAGTGCGCGGCCAGCCCGACCGCGACCAGCCGCGCGTGCAGGCCGAGTTCGCCGGAGCGGGCGACGAGGTCGGCGGCGGCGTCGGCGTCACCCGAGACGACCACCGAGCCGGGGCCGTTGATCGCGGCCACCGCCAGCCGTCCGCGCCAGCGCTCCAGCAGCGGGCGGACCCGGTCGGCGGGGGCCATCACGGAGACCATCTCGCCGCGTCCGGTCAGCGTGGCCTGCAAGCGGCTCCAGTGCGCGACCACCCGGGCCGCGTCCTCCAGGTCGAGTGCTCCACTGACCACGGCGGAGCTGATCTCGCCCATGCTGTGCCCCAGCACGGCGGCGGGCCGCACCCCGTGGCTCTCCCAGAGCGCGACCAGCGCGAGCGTCACGGCGAACAGGGCCGGCTGCACCACCGCGGCGCCCTCCAGCGCGGGTGCGCCCGCCGTGCCGCGCAGCACGTCCTGCACCGCCCAGCCGGTGAACGGCTCCAGCGCCTGCGCGCAGTCGTCGAGCCGGGCCGCGAAGGCCGGTGCCAGGTCCAGCAGTTCCACGGCCATGCCGGGCCACTGGGACCCCTGGCCGGGGAAGACGAAGGCCACGGTGCCGTCCCCGGCGGTCCCGGTCAGCGACACCGGTGCTCCGTCCGCGCCCGGTCCGGCCGGCCCCGTCCCAGCTGTGCCCGCCGTTCCCGCGGCCAGCGCGGTGAGTTGCGCCAGCAGGCCGTCCCGGTCGGTCGCCGCGAGCGCGGCCCGGTGCCGCCCGGTGGCCGGCCGGCCGGCGAGGGTGGCCGCCACGTCGGCGGCGCCGAGCTCCGGCCGGCCGGCCAGTGTGCCGTGCAGCAGCCCTGCCCGGGCGGCCAGTTGGCCCGCGGTGTCACCGGACAGTGGATACAGGAAGGGCACACCGGTGTCGGATCCGTGAGTCATCGTGCTGCACTCCTTCGCGACGGGCCGGACGGTCGGACGTGGGCGCTCCGCCGGGGAGTTCACCCGGCGGAGCGGTACGAGCTGGTTCCGTGCGGAGCCCGGGAGGGGCCCTGCCGGGAGCGGAGGTCCCGGGGCGGCCACCGGGCCCCGGAGGGCTGTCGGCCCTACGGACGGCCGACGTGACGAGCGCCCGGAACTTCCCTGGCGCACGGGAGCGACCCGGCGGTGTCTCCCCCTCCGAGGGGCCGGCCGGCGGCGGCGCACCGGTAGCCCGGACCGCCTCCTCCGCATTCCCGCCCCGGCGATTTCGACCGGGATCCGATGAGGGAGCCGACCGGAACGGGAATTGCTGAATGCTCGGGGCATATGCTGCCAGCCGCAAATATCATTTCAATAGCGGGAACCGCGACACTGCTCGTTCGGGGCGCCCGGGGCACTTCCGGAAGCCGGTTTCGACTGTTTCCGGTTTTTTCTCCGGGCCGCCCCTGCTACGGTGCTGGAGCGGCAGTTGAGCGGTCGGTCGGCCGCCCTCCGGTGGGACTCGCGCTCCACGCCGACACCCTTCCCCTTTCATTTTCAAGGAATTCCCGAAGGAGTCGCACATGGCACTGGGATATCTTTTCGGCGGCGGTGTCGGAACCGAGCCGCACGGCATCGAGCTGTATCAGGCATATCCCGTGATGCGGGACCTCTATGCCCGCATAGCCGAATGGAGCGGGCTGACCACGGGCCAACTGCTCGACGAGGAACTGCCCAAGGAGGTCGAGGAGCGCCAGAGCGTCGGCAGCATCCGGGAGGCCGCGCTGGCGCTGGCCGTCCACGACATCCTCGCCGAGCACGACCTGCACCCGGCGGTGCTCGGCGGCCTGAGCCTGGGCGCGATGACGGCGAGCGCGCTGTCCGGGGCACTGGAGCGGCGCGCGCTGATCGAGATGCTGGCGCACTCCCGCGCCGTCACCCCGCCGCCCGCCGACGCGCCTGTCCAGGGCATGGCGCTGGCCTTCGTCCCGGCCGGCACCGAGATCACCGCGCTGACCGGGGACCGGCCCGGCGTCCACCTGTCGGGGGATTTCGGGCCGACGGCGGACGGCGCCGCGGCCATCATGATGCTCTCCGGGTATCGGGAGGCTCTGGAGGCGCTCGCCGCCGGGTTGCCGCCCGGCCTGGTCACCCCGCTCCCGGACCGTCCGATCGCCGCGCACTCGCCGCTGCGCGGGTACTTCCGCACGTTCATGGCCCCGTACATCGACGCGATGTCCTTCGAGGCCCCCGGGCTGCCGCTGGCGTCGTGCCTGGACCGCAAGCTCCTCGTCACCGGCGAGGACGTCCGTGACCTCTTCCACCGCAACGCCACCGACCCGATCAGCGTGGTCGACGTGTACACCGGCATGAAGGAGCAGGGGGTGCGGCTCGGGCTGGTGATGGGCGGGTCCATCCCCGACGGCATCCTGCGGTTCCCGTTCCCGGTGGTGCACGTGGACCGGCCCGAGCACGTCGAGCAGGTGCTGACCACCGTCTACGAGCTCGGCATCGAGATCACCGAGGGGCGGTCCGCGCGGTGACCGCCACGGCGGCCGCCACGGTGACCGGAGCGGGGGCGGTGCGGCCGGGTGCCGCCTGCGACGCGCTGGTCGAGGGGTGGCTCGACACCGACCTCGACGAGTGGACCCGCCGCATCCTGCGGCGGCACTTCGACCCCGAGGCCGGCAGTCCGTACTGGCTGCGCCGGGCGGCCGGGCTGGACTTCGATCCCCTGGACATCACCCGCTACGAGGAGCTCACCGCCTTCGGCCCGTTCCCGTTGGAGGACCTGCGGTCCGGTGACCCGGCGGACCTCGTCCCGCTCGCGGTGCCGCGCCCGCTGACCGGGCGGGTGTGGGACACCGGCGGCACCACCGGCGCGCCGTGCCGGGTGTTCTACACCCCGGACATGCTGCTGCACCGCGGGGCGTGGCGGCGCTGGTCCTTCGTCAGCGAGGGCTTCGAGCCCGGCCGGAGCTGGTTGCAGGCCACCCCGACCGGGCCCCACCTGATCGGCAACGGCGTCTGGGAGTCGAGCGAGCTGTACGCGGGCCGGGTGTATGCGATCGACATGGACCCGCGCTGGGTGAAGCGGCTGATCCGGGGCGGCCGGCTGGCCGACGCCCGCGAGTACACCACCCACCTGCTGGAACAGATCGCCGACGTCCTCGGGCGCGGCGGGGTGCACTACGCCACCACCACGCCGGCGGTCTTCCAGGCGCTCCGGCAGCGCCACCCCGAGCTGGTCGCCGCGCTCGACGGGGTCCGGCTCAGCGGGACCCAGATCTCGCCGGACACCCACCAGGACTTCACGGCCGCGCTCAACGGCGGTATCTGCGGCATCAGTTACGGCAACACCTTCGGCAACGCGGCCGGGTTGGCCGCGCGGCAGACGGGAGACCTGCTGCCGTACGTGCCGAACTACCCGCAGGTGACGATGGCGGTGGTGGACCGGGAGGACTGGTCGGCCCCGGTGGTGTACGGGGCGTCGGGGCAGGTGCGGCTGACCGTGCTGCACGAGGACCTCCTCCTGCCGAACATCCTGGAGCGCGACCAGGCGCTGCGCTACGACTGCGCGGGGCTGTGGCCCAGCGACGGCGTGGCCAACGTCCGGCCGCTGCAGGTGACCAACACCGCCCCGGAAGGGCTCTACTGACCGGCCGCCGCACAGCCGTGACCGGGACGGCCGCCGTCCCGGTCCCGGGCCCGGCCAGCAGGTCGGACTCGTCGTCGTCCACCACGGCGCCGTCCCGGCGGACGTCGATCTCGGCGTAGACGGTCTCGACGGGGCCGAACAGGGTGAGCACCCCGGCGCGGTGCTCGAAACTGTCCAGGGCGCGGGCATCGGGGTGCTCCCGGGCCGGCTGGGCACGACGATCGGGGTCGGCGGTGACCACCGCGTCCAGCCGCAGCCCTGGGGTGGTGGCGATCAGCGGGCGTGGAAGGCGGAGCCGACCAGGCCGTAGCCGATCAGGCCGACGCGGAACGGGGCACGCGAGGAGGGACGCGACACGTGGCTCGTACGCCCCGCTCAATCACGAGGGCTGCCCCCGGGGCGCCCACGCCGCGCGCCGGGCACTGCGGCGGTCAGCGGGCGGCGTGGGCACCCCCGGGGCGACGCTTGGAACGGATGACGACGACGACTGCGCCGGCCAGCAGGAAGGCGGAGCCGATCGAGGCGAGGATGCCGGCCGAACGGTCGGAGCCGGTCTGGGCGAGCCTCTCCGGGGCGGCGACCGGCGCGGACCCGTCGGCGGCGGTGGTGGGCGGCACAGCGGCCGCCACCGCGGTGGGAGTGGAACCGGCCGTGGTCGCGGACACCGGGGCGGTGGCGGCGGGGGTCGGGGTGGTCGGAGCCGCCGGGGCGGTGGTGGCGGCCGGGGCCGAGGTCTTCGGGGCAGGGGCGGTGGTGGCCGGGTGGGCGTGGTCGCCCTGGTGGGCGTCGGCGCCGCTGGTGCCGTTCGCGGTCGGCACCGGCGCGATGCCGGGGGCGTTGCCGCTGCCGTCGAAGACCACGTCCGAGCAGGAGTAGAACGCCTCCGGGCTGTCCGAGCGCTGCCAGATCGCGTAGATCAGCTGCCGGCCGCTGCGGCCGGCGGGGATCGTGCCGGGCAGGATGTACGAGCCGTCGACCAGCTTGGGGTCGGTGACCGTGAGGAAGGGCTGCGCCTCCAGGTTCGACCAGGCCAGCGGCTTCGCCGGGTCGTAGCCCGCGTTGGTGAGGAAGAGCTGGAAGGTGCCCTTGTGCGGGGCGGTGGCCCGGTAGCGGAAGGTGAAGTCGGTGCCGGACACCAGGTTGGTGGCGGGCCAGTCGGTGCGCGGCAGGTCCAGGCCCTGGTAGACCGGGTCGCCGGCGCTGCACAGCTTGCCGTCCGCGATCAGCTGACGGTGACGGCCTGCCGCGTCGCCGATCCGCAGGCTCATCCAGTCGTACAGCGCGGCCTTGCCGCCGGTCGCGACGGCGGCCTTGCAGGCGGCCGACTTCGGGTTCTCGGCACCTTCCAGGAAGCAGCCCTCGACCCGGCTGAGCGGGTTTTGCATCGAGCCGTGCGCGGCGGCGGTGCCGCCTCCGAGGACACCGGTCAGTCCGGCGGTGGCGAGGACGAGGGCTGCTGTGGAGAGACGGCGGTTGCGCACGGGCATGGTGGGGGAACCCCTTCGGAGGGAGCCGGCAGGTGAGGGTGCCGCTCACGCTAGCCGCTGTCGACGGCCCTGCCGGGGGTTGACCAGCTCGGTTAGGGGCCGCTTAAGGAGCCTTTGAGGCACGGGCGCGGGAAGCGTACGGAGGGCCGGCGGCACCCGCGGTCACGGCGGGCTGGAGTCGTCCCCGGTGGACCTGGCTGTTTCGGCGGCCGGGACGTGCTGCCGTCGGCGCTGGGAGGATGAAGCCCTGGGCTGCGGCGAGGTCACGGAGGGCGTCCAGGTCGGCGCCCCGCGATTCGGGAGCGGCGTCAGAGCGGGCGCGGACAGAGCTCTGGCTCAGTTGTTCCAGGCGGGGCTGGTGTTGGGCTGATAGTCCCAGCTGGATGCGCGATCCAGCCACTCATCCACGTCTGTCCTGTCCCATGCCAGCAGCGTCCCGGCCTCCTGGATGCACCTGTCGTAGTCGAGGGGCCCATAGCGGCACTCGATGTTGATCTGCTGGTTGAGCTGCTCGTACCCCTTGCCTTTCTCGTACTTCATCTGCACCGTGGTCCGGAGCAGCCCGAGGCGCAGATCTCCGTCCTTCACGGTCAGGACCCCCTGCTGCGCATGGTTGTCCTTTTGCTGTGCTCCCCTGTTCATGACCGCCAACTCGGCGATCTTCTTGATGGAGTTGATGATGCCGGCGAGCGTGTCCGGCGGCACCAGATCTCCGATCATCCCGGTCACCGTCGAGATGACGGGCGCCAGGGAGAGGGACGAGATGGACGCATGGCGGCCCTCGTGCACGACGTACTGGAGGAGCGGCAACGTTTCGAACTGGTACGAGTAATTGGCCCACCCCACGGCATCGAATGCCGTGGATGACGGGTCGAACCCGGCGGAGCGCTCGATCTGCCGCATGATGGTGGCGGCCACGGACTGCCAGGAGGCGAAGGGCTCCAGCGGCCCCAGTTCGGGCAGCCCGCTGTCATCCCTGCCGTAGGCGTTGCCCACCCCTGTATCCCGTGCGTCCCGGCGGCCGTCGTAGAGGCCGTCGCCGCCGGGGCCCGGCCGTTCGAGCTCCGGCGGGCCCTTCACCCACACGGCGAGCTCCAAGGGTTCCCGCTGCAATCGCGTGCGCTTCGAAGTGCTCACGGCCGCCCTCCGGCTCTCAGAACGCGCGCGCGGCGTACTGCTCGCGCGACTCGCAGATCAACCGCTCGATGTCCCGCACCGTCTCCGCCTGGGGGATGGCCTTGAAGCCCAGGTTGACCCGGAAGTCCAGCTCGACCGCGCCCAGCAGGCGCAGGATCTTCATGGAGTCAACCCCTGGCAGCTCTCTCACCCTGGTGGTGCTCTTGATCTCCTCGGGACACTCCGTGTCGCTGAGCTCCAACTTCTCGCGGATCAGGGAGTGCAGCTGCTCTTGTTCCTGGGGAGTCAGACGGGTGTTCATGGGTGCTCCTCGTTGAGGATGTACGGGTGGTGTTCAGCTCGTGCGGGAGAGCGCTCCACCGGCCCGCGAGATAGTGCCGGCGTGCCTCGCTCCGCCTCACCTTGCCGCTGGAGGTCTTGGGCAGCTTCCCCGGCCGCAGCAGGAGGACCTCCGCCACGGGCAGGGACAGCTCCGTCTGGATGTGGGCGCGGACCCGCCGGGCCACCGTGGCGGCGTCCTCCCCGCGGAGCTCGGCGACGATCACCACCTCCTCGGTGGCCCGGCCCGGCCGGGTGAAGGCCACGATCTTGCCCTTGCGCAGGCCGGGGACCTCGGCCGCGGCCCACTCCACCGTCTGGGGGTCGTGATTGCGCCCGTTGATGATCAGCAGGTCCTTCTTGCGGCTCGTCACGTAGAGGACGCCTTCCGCCAGGTATCCGCAGTCGCCCGTCCGCAGGCCGTGAGCCGTGAAGCTCCGCCGGGTCGCCTGCGCGTCACCGTGGTAGCCCGCGGCCACGCTCGGCCCCTGGAAGACCACTTCGCCGATGTGCCGCTCCGGGAGCGGACTCCCCTCGTCGTCCACGATGAGGATCCGGTGCCCCTCGACGGGGCGTCCGCAGGGTACGAACGTCAGCTGTGCCCCGGGGGCATCCGCCTGTGAGACGGGCCGCGCGAGGCCGCTCGCGTGGTAGGGCTCCTTCTGGATGACATCCGGGGCGAACGGAACTCCGATCTCGCTGAACGAGATCGCGAGCGTCGCCTCCGCCATGCCGTAACACGGCACCACTGACCCCGGTCGCAACCCCGCCGCCGCGAAGTAGGCCTCGAAGGAGCGCAGCGTCTCCGGGTGGTTGGGTTCGGCGCCGCAGCCCACGACCCGCAAGCAGGACAGGTCGAGCCGCTGGAGCTCCTCCACCGGGGTGTGCTTGACGGCCAGCTCCAGGCCGAAGTTGGGCGCGAAGGTCACGGTCGCGCGGTGGCGGCTTACCGTGTCCAGCCAGCGCCTCGGTGAGAGCGCGAATCGCAGCGTCGGAAGGAAGGTCACCGGGCAGCGCGCGATCAGCGACGCCAGCACGAAACCGACCAGCCCCATGTCGTGGTACAGGGGCAACCAGCTCACGCCCCGGTCTCGCCCGCGGTCGAGGCGAAGGGCGTCGACGATGGCCGCGCAGTTGGCGAGCACGCAGGCGTGCGTGACCCGCACTCCCTTGGGGGCCCCCGTGCTCCCCGAGGTGAACTGCAAGAACATCACGTCCTCGGGGAGGATCGTCTCGGGGACCACCGCCTCGGGCTGGGGCACGCTCCCCACCAGCGTCTCGGCGAAGAGCTCCTCTGCGACGAGGCCCCGCACGCCCTCGACGTCCCGGAGGAGCGGGTCCAGAAGATCCGCCAGGCTCCGGGGCATCAAGAGCGCGCGGGCTCCCGCCGCGCGGAGGATGCCGGTGGCGTCCTCGCGGTACGCCTCGAACGTGCCGAGGCCCGTGGGTGGATACATGGGCACCGGGATGACGCCCACCGAGACCGCGCCCAGGAAGGTGAGGACGAACTCCTGCTGCTCGGGGACGACGAGCGCGATGCGTTCTCCCTTGCGCCAGCCGCTCCCGCGCAGTTGGCGCCCCCGGCGCAGAGCCTCCCGCGACAGCTCGGACCAGCTCACGAAGTGCTCGCGCCCGTCCTCTTGGATGAACGTGTAGCCACCGTCCGAGTGGCCGAGGTTCTCGGCGAGGACGTGAGTGAAGGTCGAGGCCGTCGCTCCCTCGGGAGGCAGCGCTTCGTCGGAGAACTCGGAGAACAATGGGACCTGCCCCGGGAGTCGGCGGGTTGGCGGGAGGGCCTCGGACCGGCTTACTTGTTCCAGGCGGGACTCTCGTTGGGCTTCTTCGGGGCACTGGCCGTATCGTCCACCCATTCGTCCACGTTCCTGCGGTCCCACTCGAGCAGTGTGTTGGCGCTGCGCTTGCACTTGTCGAAGTCGAGCTCGCCGTAGCCGCGGTAGACCGTGAGGGTCTGCGTCAGCTGCTCGTACCCCTTGCCCGACTTGTACTCCATCTCCACTGCGGTACGGACGGCTCCGAGGTAGAGCCTCTTTTCATGGCGCGACAGGACCCCGGCCTGCTGGTTGCTCTCCTTCTGCGTCTTCCCCTTGTTTTCGAGCGCCAGCTGGGCGATCTTCTTGATGGCCGTCACTACGCCTTCGAAGTTCGCCGGCGTCATGATGTTCTTGATCAGGTCCTCCACCGCGTCGACGCCCTTGTCCAGGGAGAGCGAGGAGATGGACGCTGTGCGATTGGTGGCATTGAAGCCCAGGATGAACGGCATCGTGGAGAACTTCCTGAGGTACTCGTTCCAGATGACGATGTCGAAATCGGTGGCCCCCGGGTTGAAGCCGCTGAGGCTCTCGGCCTTGTGCACGATGGTGCTGGCGACGGACTCCCACGAGCCGAAGCTCGACAGGGGCCCCAGGTCGGGCAGCACGGTGCCGTCTCCTGCCGCGTTGTTGCCCACGGCCTGGTCGATGCTCGTGTCGTCGCGCGGCGCGAGCTCGGGGATCTTGGAGATGTCCGGTCGGGGGGAGGGCGTCGCCCACAGGGCGATCTCCACGGCCTCTCGGCGCAACTGGGACTGACTGATCTCGGTCATGACTGCTCCTTGTCTGCAGGTCGGGTGAATTGCTGCACAGCGAGATGGGACAACGTCCCAACAGAGGCCCGGATGGCCCAGGCGGAGGTGTCATCAGACGGCACGACACAGCTTTCCGCGCCACCGACCCGGACATTCGCGTCTGCGAGATCCCGCGTGAACAGCGTGCCGACGGCGTGGCGCATGCGTGTGCCGAGGTTGAGCGCGCCCCGGTCGCCGGGCAGAGAGGTCCTGCTGCGATGTCGCGCAGCCTGGTTCGGTCATTCCGACCGGGACCACCTCTGATCCGATGACCCGACAACACGACGGGATCCACTCGAATCATCGGTTGATTCGTACCCAGACTTTAGTGTGTGTCGACGGTCTTCACCTGCCCAGACCAGTCGGAGTCCGGGTGCGGCCGCCCCGTCGAGGCGGTCGCGGCCCAGTTCCTTACTTGCCCCAGGCGGGGCTCCCGTTGGGCGGCACCGGGAAGACGGCCGCCCCGCCTTCCCAGTCCTTCACGTCCTGGCGGTTCCACTCGAGCAGCGTGCCGGCGCTGCGCTTGCACTTCTCGAAGTCGAGCTCGCCGTAGCCGCGGTAGACCGAGAAGGTCTGCGCCAGCGGCTCGTACCCCTTCTTTTCCTTCTTGTACTCCATCTCCACCGTGGTCCGGATGACTGCGAGGTAGAGCTTGCCGGCATGGTGCGACAGGATCCCGACCTGCATGTTGCTGTCCTTCGTCGGCTTCCCGGGGTTCTGGACCGCCAGATGGGCGACCTTCTTGATCGTCGTTACGACGTCTTCGAAGTTCGCCGGCGTCATGATGTTCTTGATCAGGTCCGACACCGTCTCGACGGCCTTCTCCAGGGAGAGCGGGGAGATGGACGCTGTACGATTGGTGCTACTGAAGCCCAGGAGGAGCGGAGTCGTGGAGAGCTTCTCGAGGAAGCCGCTCCACGCGATCGGGTCGAAGTCCGTGCTCTTCGGGTTGAAGCCGCTGAGTTCATCGACCTTGTTCCAGATGGTGCAGGCGACGGTCTCCCACGAGTCGAAGCTCGACAGGGGCCCCAGGTCGGGCAGCGCGCTGCCGTCTCCCACCGCCTTGTTGCCCACTTCCTGGTCGTTGCTCGCGGCGCCGAGCGTCACGAGTTCGGGGATCGTGGAGACGTCCGGACTGGGGGAGGGCGTCGCCCACAGGGCGATCTCCGCGGCCTCTCGGCTCGACTGGGACTGATTGATCTCGGTCATGACTGCTCCTTGTCGGCAGGTCGGGTGAGGTGCTGCACGGTGAGATGGGGCAACGTCCCAAGAGGGGCCCGGCTGTTTCCAGACGGGCTCGCCATGGGGCGGGCACGGCACGGCTGTCCGTGCCGCCGGCCCGGGCATGCACATCCCGGGAATCCCACGCGGGCAGCGCGCCGGCCTGGCGAAGCGCACCCCAGTCGCGGCGGACGGGGTGGTCCCGGTGCGATACCGCGCAGCCCGGCTCGATCACACCGCCCGGGACCGCAACCCAATCCGGCGGGCCTACTGGGACAATCGGTTCGTTCGTGTCCGGACTTTACTGTGCGCCGACGGCCTTCACTCGCCCGGACTAGATGCAATGCCGTGTAGATAGAGCTTGCGGATTCCTGTCACGGGTCTGGTGTGGTCAGGATGTCGATGCTGATGGTGGCTTTGTAGCTGGTCCGGTCGATGGTGCCTTTGGCGTTGTACTTGGAGATCGCGCGTTTGA